>JALOLB010000088.1:14567-20856 GCA_025456225.1 Thermoanaerobaculaceae bacterium | reverse complement strand
GGTTGTTGCCCGTCGTGCCGGGGAGCAGGAGCGGGCCGCGGCGAGGCTCGGGGCCTCGGTCGTCCGACTCGGGTACGAGGACGGCGTGCTGCAGCCCACCCTCGAGCTGCGCCGGGACCTCGTCCGCGTCATGCGACAGATCCGGCCCGACATCGTCGTGTCCACCGATCCCACGATGTGGTTCCGGCACGGGCTGTACATCAACCATCCGGATCACCGCGCCGCCGGCCAGGCGGTGGTGGAGGCCATCTACCCTGCCGTCAAGAAGCACAGCATCTTCCCGGAGCTCGTGGCGGAAGGGTACGAGCCCCACGTGGTGGACGAGATCTGGCTCGGCCCCACCGACGAGCCCGACGTCTGGGTCGACATCTCGGATGTCCTGGACGAGAAGATCGCGCTGATCTGCGAGCACACCTCGCAGTTCGAGCCGACCCACACCCGCGAGGCGTTCACCCGCATCGCCGCCGCCACCGGGAAGCCCCGCGCCCTCGCCGCTGCCGAGGCGTTCCGCACCCTGCGCCTGGCCCGCAGCACCGTCCAGGCCCTCGCCCGGTCCAACGCCCCGGGAAACCTGGACTGAGCACGGGTCGAGCCGCACCACACGCGTCATCGTGGACGTGGTCGTGGACGTGGTCGTGGACGTCGTCGTGGACGTGGACGAGGGCCGGCGGCGGGATTTTCGACCACGTCTACGTCCACGTTTACGACCGCGTCCACGGAAGGGCCCGGAGTTGTCAGGTCTCCCCTGTCCCCTGTCCCCCGTCCCCGGCCCCCGGTCGCTCCCAGTCTGTCGCCTGCAGCGAACGGGGCACGACCTCGATCTGCGGCAGCGCCGGGATCGGCTCGCCCGTCGCGCCGGCGCCGAGCTCGGGGAAGCGGCGCGCCTGCACCAGCACCCGGGTTTCGAGGGAGCCCATCGCCTGGTTGTAGGCTTCTGTCGCCCGTCCCAGGCTACGGCCCAGCCTCTCGAAGTGGTCGGCCAGCACGCAGAGGCGGGCGTACAGCTCCTGGCCGAGCGCCGAGACCTGGCGGGCGCTGGCGGCGATCGTCTCCTGGCGCCAGCCGTACGCCACGGCGCGCAGGAGTGCCACGAGGGTGAGCGGCGAGGCCGGCAGCACCCGCTGGGCGACCCCCTCCTCCATCAGGCCGGGGTCGTGCTCGAGGGCGCCGGAAAAGAACGTCTCCCCCGGCAGGAACATGACCACGAACTCCGGTGAGTCGGGGAGCTGCTCCCAGTAGGCCTTGGCCGAGAGCTTCGCCATGTGGTCGCGCACCAGCCGGGCGTGGTCCTTGAGGTGCCGACGGCGATCGTCCTCGGTCTCGGCCTCGAAGGCGTCGAGATAGGCCTTGAGGGGCGCTTTGGCGTCCACCACGACGACCTTGCCGCCGGGCAGGCGCACCACCAGGTCCGGCCGCAGCTTGCCTTCCCCGGTGACGACCGACTCCTGCTCCATGAAGTCGCAGTACGGCAGCATGCCAGCGATCTCGACCACCCGTCGGAGCTGGATCTCACCCCAGCGACCGCGCACGGTGGGGGCGCGCAGGGCCTTCACCAGGCTGGCGGTCTCGTGCTGCAGCTTGCCCTGCCCCTCGGAGAGCGAGCGCACCTGCTCGCCGAGGGCGCCGTAGGCGTGCTGGCGGGCGTTCTCCATGGCCTGGATCTGCTCGTCCACCTTGCCCAGCGACTCGCGGATCGGCGTCACCAGCGCCTCGATCGCCTGCTGGCGGCTGTCGAGATCCCCTCTCGCCTCGGCCTGGAAGGTGCCCAATGCCGTGCGCGCGAGGTCGAGGAACTGCTGGTTGTTGGCCTGCAGCGCCTCGGCCGAGAGCGCCTTGAAGGCATCGGCCAGGCGCGACCGGGCCTCGTCGAGGAGGGCGCGTTGCTCGGCCACGGCCTTGCGCTCCTCCTCGCTCCGGGCCTGCCCCTCGGCGAGTGCGGTCTGCAGGCGTGCCACCTCGTCGCGCAGCGCGTCGCGGCTGGCCTCGCTCGCCCGGAACGCTGCCCTGGTCTCGCCAATCTCCCGGTCCCGCGCCGCCAGCCGCTCGTCGAGCACGGCCACGGTCGAGGCCGCCTTCGCCTGCTCCTCCGCGCGGATCCGACCCGCCATTGGACGCATCGCCAGCCACACAACCAGGGCGCCGATGGCCACACCGGCAAGTGCCAGTCCCACTGCCAGATCAGGTGCCACGCTCGACCTCGTCGATCCTCACGCCGTTCGTCATCGTGTCCGGATTGTACGCCGCCCGAAGGTGGTAATCTCCCACCGCGGCGGGAGGAGCGACGACGTGGAGCTGCATGGCACGCAACGCAAGTACCTGCGAGGGCTGGCGCACGAGCTGCGCCCGGCGGTGCAGGTTGGCAAGGACGGGCTCTCCGGAGCGGTGCTGCAGTCGATCGAGGAGGCGTTCAGCCACCAGGAGCTCATCAAGGTGAAGCTGGCCGGGGACCGCCACGAGCGCAAGTCCATGGCCACCACCATCGACGAGAGCCTGGGATGCTCCTGCGTCGGCCTCATCGGCAGCGTGGGGATCTTCTACCGGCAGCACTCTGACCCGGAGAAGCGCCGCATCGCCCTGCCAGGTTGACCGCCGGGGCCGTGATCGGTGGTCAGTGGTCGGTGATCGGAGGCCACCACCCACCCGGGCATCGACCGCTCCCGATACGCTGCCTCCATCCCGCCGAGCACCGACCACTGATCACCATCACTGATCACTGATCACTGATCACCGACCACCGGCCGGGTGGGCGGGGGGCAATAGCGGAGCGCGAGCAACGTCACGTCGTCGGACGCCTCGCGGCCGCCCCGGTGACGCGTCGCCGCGTCGAGAAGGCTCTGGCCCACCTTCATGGGCGTGCGGTCGGTCTGGGCCTTGAGGATGGTCTGGACCCGGTCGAGCCCGAACTCCTCGCCCTGGGCCGAGAACGACTCGGTGAGGCCGTCGCTGACCATCACCACGACCTCGCCCGGCCGGAGCTGCACCTCTTCCCAGCTCCAGGTCACGCCGTCGAGGAGCCCCAGCATCGGCCCGTGCGGCTCGATGGTGTCGACCCGCCCGTCCTGGCGCAGGATCGACACCGGGGCGTGGCCGGCGTTGGTGAGCTGAAAACGACCGTCGGGGAAGAGCACCCCCGCCGCGAGGGTGATGAAGCGGTGGCCGACACTGTAGCGGCTGAGGTTGCGGTTGATGATCGCCGGCAGCTCGCCCACCTGCAGCCCCAGCTCGTGCAGGACGCCCAGGAACCCCTGCACCATGGCCATGATCAGCGCGGCGGAGATCCCCTTGCCCGAGACGTCGCCCACCGCCAGGGCCAGCCCGCCGTCGCTGCGGACCATGGTGTGCACGAGGTCGCCGCCCACCGCCCGCGCCGACTGGGAGAAGGCGTAGGTCTCCGCGAACTCCACGACCTCGGGCTTGCGGAGCAGCGCGCCCTGGATGCTGCGCGCCAGGCCCATCTCGTGGTCGATCTTGGCCTTCTCGCGCGCCTCCCGGTACAGCCGCGCGCTGTCGATGGCGCTCGCGGTGTCGGCGGCCACCGACTCGAGCACCGCGATGTCGTTGCGCGAGAATGCCTTGCCACGGGACAGCCGCTCCACGACGACGCCGCCGATGACCTCCAGCCCCGCCACGAACGAGGCATCCTCCGGCGCCCCGACCGGCCGGCGCGCCACCATGAGGGGGGTGGCGACCGCCATCGCGGCACCCCGCAGGATCATCGACTGCGAGGGGGAGATCTCCTCGCCCGTGCACACCGTGCGGCGCTCCTTCACGGCTCGCTCGAGGAGCGAGCTCTGCTCGGCCCAGCCGGCGTCGGAGAGGTCGTGGGGCACCACGGCGGCCGTGCGCAGGCGGCCGGCCGAGTCGAAGAGCACGACCGAGCCGCGGTCGGCCTTCATGATCCGGACCGCCGCCTGGAGCACGATCTCCTGCACCTCGTCGAGCACCGTGGCGGCGTTGAGGGCGCGCGCCGTATCGAGGAGGACCTGCAGGTGCTTGACCTCCTCCTCCCCGGTTTCCCGCTTGGCGGCCAGGGCCAGTGGGGTGCTGGCGGTGCCGACCCCGACCGAGTACTCGATGGACGGGCCCAGCCTGAGGGTGTCGCCGGGCATCAGCCGCTCGCGCTGCACGCGGGCGCCGTTCACGAACGTCCCGCCCGAGGACCCCATGTCCTCGACCATGAGCTGCTCGCCGTCCCACTCGAGCTTCGCATGGCGCCGCGACACGGTCGGGTGGCTCACCACGATGTCGCTCGACGGGTCCCGTCCGAGGACCGAGACGGGCCGGTCGATCCGCAGGCGGCGTCCGGCCAGCGAGGGGTCGCGGGGCAGCAGGGACGGCATCGTGGGCCAGGTGGACTCGGTGTCGCGGCGGACCATCGACTAAGTCTACCAGCCACCCACCCACCCAGGCCTCAGGTCTTCCCCCACCCCACCACCCGGCCTCAGGCCTCAGCTCCCCCACCCACTCCATTCCCGTCTTGTAGTACCTGAGGTCTGAGGCCTGAGGCCTGGGCGGCTGGGAGGGTGAGCTGAGGCCTGGGCGGCTGGGTGGGTGTGCTGACGCCTGGGTGGCGGGGCGGAGGGCGGCGGTGGTAGACTGAGCGTGCGGGGGGGAGTCGCAGGTTTCATTCAACATGCGCACTGTCAGCTACTTCACACATCATCGTCCGCTCAAACAGGGCCGATTCCGGGTCCCTGGGAAGGCGTGGCTCGGCCGGGTGCTGTGGTCGGAGTCAGTCGAGCTTCCGGCCGTACGCCGCGTCAGCCTCTTCCACCCCGACCTGCCGCCGGCGTTCGACGGCCTTCGCATCGTCCAGGTGGCGGACCTCCACGCCGGCGCATTCATGCCCCCCGGGCGGATCGCCCGGGTGCGAAGCCTGGTCCAGGGGATGGAGCCGGACCTCATCGTGTTCACCGGGGACCAGCTCGACCGCCGCGACGTCGACGCCGACCACTTCGTGCAGGGCCTGGCCGGCCTCGACGCGCCCCTCGGCGTCTTCGGCGTGCTCGGCAACCACGACCACCTGGCCGGGCCGGAGCTGGCACTCGAGGCGATGAAGGCGGTCGGGATCATCCCTCTCGTGAACACCGGTGCCGTCCTGCAGCGTGGGCACTCCCGCCTCGAGCTGGTGGGCGTGGACGACATGGAGGCGTCTCCCGGCTGGGGCGCCGACTTCCGGGTCCTGAAGAGCCTGCCCGGGTTCCGGCTCCTCCTGTGCCATCAGCCGAGCGGCTGGCGGGCGGCCCGCGCCGCCGGCGCCCACATCACGCTCGCGGGCCACACCCACGGCGGACAGATCACCTTTCCGTCCCGCGGCCTCAACGTCGCCCGCCTCTCGACCCGCTACGTGGCGGGACCCTACACCAGACAAGGCAGGCTCCTGTACGTGTCGCGCGGCGTCGGCGTCGGAGCCGTGCCGATCCGTTTCGGCGCCCTGCCCGAGGTGGACCTCATCACGCTGTGGCAAGGTTCTCTCGGGGCACTCAAGGACAGGCGCTAGCCTCTCCGGCGGCGCGGATCGACGCCACCGACTGCGCTAGACTTCCCCGGCTCGGGTGCGGCGGGTCGACACGTTGACGCGCAGCGCCCCGATGGAGGTTCGGACATGAAGGGAATCATCCTCGCGGGCGGCTCCGGCACCCGCCTCTACCCTCTCACCAAGGGTGTGTCGAAGCAGCTCATGCCGATCTACGACAAGCCCATGGTGTACTACCCCCTCTCGACCCTCATGCTGGCAGGGATCCGGGACGTGCTGGTGATCACCACCCCCCACGAGCAGGAGTGCTTCGTGCGGCTGCTCGGCGACGGCTCCCAGGTCGGCGTCAACATCTCGTACGCCGTGCAGCCCAGCCCCGACGGGCTGGCGCAGGCCTTCATCATCGGCCGCGAGTTCGTCGGTACCGACCACGTGGCCCTGGCGCTGGGCGACAACGTGTTCTACGGTCACGGCTTCCCCGAGCTGCTGCTGCGCGCCTCCCGACGCGAGGCCGGCGCGACGGTGTTCGCCTATCGCGTGCGCGACCCCCAGCGCTACGGCGTGGTCGAGTTCGGCCCCGACGGCAGGGCGGTCGGTCTCGAGGAGAAGCCCCAGCAGCCGCGCTCGTCCTGGGCGGTGGTGGGCCTGTACTTCTACGACAACCGGGTGCTCGACATCGCGGCCAACCTCAAGCCTTCGCCGCGGGGGGAGCTCGAGATCACCGACGTCAACCGCCGCTACCTCGAGCTGGCCGAGCTCTTCGTCGAGCGCCTGGGGCGGGGATTTGCCTGGCTCGACACCGGCACCCACACG
>JALOLB010000088.1:0-14560 GCA_025456225.1 Thermoanaerobaculaceae bacterium | reverse complement strand
ACCGGCACCCACACGGCGCTGCTGCATGCCGCGACGTTCGTGCAGGCGATCGAGGAGCGGCAGGGGCTCAAGGTGGCCTGCATCGAGGAGGTTGCCTACCGCATGGGCTACATCGGCGCCGACGCCGTGCGGGCGGTGGCCGCGAGCATGCGCAACAACGAGTACGGGCAGTACCTGGTGCGGATGCTGGAGGAGGAGTGACCCCACCGCCCTTCCCGGGGGCCGGGGTCCGGGGTCCGGGGTCCGCTCGGGATGGCCTGACATCGGCCGATCTGGAAGCGATCGAGGCGAGAGGAATGGACTGCGCGGATGTGGAGGCGCAGCTCGAGCTGTTCGCCAACCCGCCCGGTTTCGCCAGACTCGACCGCCCGTGCACCGTGGGCGACGGCATCGAGATAATCCCCCCGGAGCGGCAGCACGAGCTCGTGCGGCTGGCCGAGGAGGCCGCAGCCAGTGGCCGCCTCACGCGGTTCGTGCCGGCGTCCGGGGCCGCGAGCCGGATGTTCGACGCCCTGTCCAAGGCACTGGGAGAGCCCGACGAGCCAGTCCCCGAGGCCGCCTGCCGGCTCCTCGACGAGCTCTCCCGCTTCGCGTTCCATTGCGAGCTGTCCGCCGCGGCATCCAGTGCCGGGATCGACCTCGCAAGGCTGCGGGCGGGTGGAGGCTGGAAGCCCGTGACCCGGCTCATCCTCGAGGAGCCAGGGCTCGGGTACGCAGGCTTGCCGAAGGGGCTGCTGCTCTTCCACGACTACTCCGGACGACCTCGGACCTCGTTCGAGGAGCACCTGCGGGAGGGCGCGGCACACGTCTCGACCGCCGGCGGGGTATGCCGGCTCCACTTCACGGTCTCGCCCGAGCACCGTGAGCGCTTTACCGGGAGGCTGGAAGCCCTGCGGCCCACCCTGGAGCGGGAGCTGAGCTGCCGGCTCGAGGTCGGTTTCTCCACCCAGGACCCGTCCACCGACACGATCGCCGTCGACACCCAGGGCCGGCCCTTCCGGACCGACGAGGGCGGGCTGCTGTTCCGACCGGGCGGGCACGGGGCGTTGCTGCACAACCTGCAGGCGCTGCAAGGCGACCTGGTCGTGATCAAGAACATCGACAACATCCTGCCGGAGCACCGCCGCTCCCTCGCGATCCACTGGAAGAAGCTCCTGACCGGGGTGCTGGTGGAGGTGCAGAGGCGAGCGTGGCACCTCCTGGGCGCTCTGCGGGATGGATCGGACGACAGACGGGTCCGGGACGACGCGGTCGCCCTTGTTCGCCGGCTCGGCCACCCGGCGCCCCGGACGACCCAGGAGCTCGTCTCGATGCTGGATCGGCCGATGCGCGTGTGCGGGATGGTCCGCAACGAGGGCGAGCCCGGCGGCGGCCCGTTCTGGACCCTCGACGAGCGCGGCCTGGCCACCCCGCAGATCGTGGAGGGCTCCCAGATCGACCCCAGCGAGGCAGGGCAGCAGGCGATCCTGCGGGGCGCGACACACTTCAACCCCGTGGACCTGGTGTGCGGTGTGCGCGGCGCCGACGACACGTCCTTCGACCTGACGAGGTTCGTCGACCCGCGCGCTGTCTTCATCTCACCGAAGACCCACCAGGGCCGCCCGCTGCTGGCGCTCGAACGTCCTGGCCTGTGGAACGGCGCGATGGCCCGGTGGAGCACCGTGTTCGTCGAGGTGCCCGGGGCCACTTTCGCCCCGGTCAAGACCGTCTTCGACCTCCTCCGCCCGGAGCACCAGCCGCCTGCCGCCTGTTCCGGTGGTCGGTGATCGGTGGTCAGTGGTCAGAGGAGAGACCTGAGCACCCCTCCCGGTCACTCATCACCCGGTGGTCGGTGATCGGTGGTCAGTGGTCAGAGGAGAAACTGCAATACCCCCTCCGATCACTGATCACCGGCCACTGACCACATCCCCGCGCTAGATCTTCTCGGCGGTGGCGATGGCGCGGCGAAGCGCCTCCTCGAGGAGGTCCATCGGCGGCGCCTCGATGAAGCCCGAATCCATGAGGTGCTGGTGCAGGCGCTGCGCTTCCCGGATGTCGTGCTCGGCGATCTTGTAGACCTCCTGGCGGCTCACGTCGCGGCGGGCGACGCCGTCGGCGATCGCCTGGGCCGCCACCGCGGCCGCCTCCTCCGGGAAGACCTCGCACTCGTCCATCTTGGGAATGATGTACTCGGGGTGCAGCCCCTTGCGCTCCGCCGACTCGGCCAGGGAGACGGCCGCCGCCACCGCCATGTTGTCGGTGATCTTGCGGGCCCGCACGATCAGCGCGCCCTTGAGGATGCCGGGAAACCCGAGAGAGTTGTTGACCTGGTTGGGGAAGTCGCCGCGGCCGGTGGCCACGATGTAGGCGCCCGCCTCCCTGGCCTCGTGGGGATAGATCTCGGGGACCGGGTTGGCGCAGGCGAAGACGATCGGCTTCTCGCCCATCAGGCCGACCCATTCGGGCTTGACGGAGCACGGCGAGGACAGGGCGATCATGACATCGGCACCCTTGCAGGCGTCCTCCGGGGTTCGCCAGCGCCCGCCGGGATTCGTCTTCTCGCACAGCTCCCACTTGCGGTAGAAGCGGGGGTCGGCCTTGATGTCGTCACGCCCCGTGTGCAGCGCCCCCTTGGTGTCGAAGAGCACCATCTTCTCCGGGTCCGCCCCGACGTGGATGCAGAGCCGCGCAATCGTCGTGTTCGAGGCGCCGGCCCCGATCATGACGATGCGCACCTTGTCGATGTCCTTGCCGACGACCTTGAGGGCGTTGATGAGCGCCGAGGCCGTCACGCACCCGGTGCCCTGGGCGTCGTCGTGCCAGACCGGGATGTTGCACTCCTCGCGGAGGGTGTCCAGCACCTTGTAGCAGTCGGGCTGCTGGATGTCCTCGAGGTTGATGGCGCCGAACGAGGGCTGCAGCCGCTTCACGAACTCGATGATCTTGTCCGGGTTCGGCCTGCCGTCCGGGTCGTGGCTGTCGATGCACAGGGCGACCGCGTCGATGCCGCCCAGGTACTTCATCAGGAACGCCTTGCCCTCCATCACGCCGAGGCCACCGGGAGGGGTGACGTCCCCATCCCCGAGGACGCGAGTCGAGTCGGAGACCACGCCCACCAGGTTGCCGCGGTTGGAGAGGGAGAACGAGGCATCGGGGAACCCGGGGTCCTCCTCGGGCTTCGCGCGGTCCGTCACCCCTGGGACCGGCCACTCCTTGCAGCCGCGGATGGCCGTGGAGACACGCGACACCCCCGGGGTGTACCAGACGTTGAACCAGTTGAAGCCGTACAGCCCCGCCTTCGGCACCGTCATGATCTTGCCGCAGTAGAAGCGGTGCAGCAGCAACGACGCCTCCTTGAGGAAGGCTGTCTTGCCCACGGCCACCTGCTTCCTGCTGAAGTGGGCGGGGAACATCGAGTCGAGATTGGAGAGCTTGAGGTCGATCTGGCTCATTGGTCCTCCCGAAGTCTGCCCGGGATTGTGTACCAAGTCACAAGGGCCGTCCAGCCCCCCGGGGAGACTTGGCCTCAGACCTCAGGCCTCAGACCTCAGCTCCCCCTCCCGCCCAGACCTCAGGCATCAGACCTCAGCTCCCCCTCCCTCCCAGGTCTCAGGCCTCAGGCATCAGGCCTCAGGCCTCTGCTCCCCCTCCCTCCCAGGTCTCAGGCCTCAGGCATCAGGCCTCAGGCCTCAGCTCCCCCTCCCTCCCAGGTCTCAGGTCTCAGGCCTCAGGCCTCGGACCTCAGCACCCCTCCCTCTCAGTTTCTTCTTGTCGTGCCCGAGGCCTGAGGTCTGAGGCCTGAGGCCCGGGTGGGAGGGTGGGCGGCTACCTGATCTCGAGGGGGGGCAGCCAGACCGGGCCGGGGGTCGTGATGCGGCCGCTCGCCAGGGCCTCGACCGTCTGGCGCAGGCGCGCCATCTCGTCGTCCTTCTCCGTGAGCCGGCGCCACAGCGGCTTCTGGCGCGGATAGTAGACAAGCTCGACGTCGGCATCGGGCGCGAGCCTGGCGAGCTTGCGCGCCTCGGCCACGGCCAGCTCCATGCCGCCGACCGCGTCAATGAGGCCCTTCTGGAGCGCCTGCTCACCGGTGAAGACGCGGCCCCGTGCCATCGCGTCGACCTCCTCGCGGGTCAGCTTGCGGGCCTCGGACACCCGGGTCAGGAACGCATCGTAGATGTTGCCGATCCACTTCTGGGTGCGCGCCCGCTGCTCGGGGGTCCACGGGCCGACATCGCCGAACGCCGTCGCGTTGGGCGTCGTGTCCACCTTGCCGTAGGTGACGCCCAGCTTGTCGGCCCAGAACCGCTCGGTGGCGAAGTGCCCCGAGAAGACGCCGATCGACGCCGTGATGGTACCCCGGTCGGCGAGCACCCTATTGGCACCGCACGTGACCCAGTAGCCGCCCGAGGCGGCGACGTTGCCCATCGAGACCACGACCGGGATCTCCCTGGCCGTGCGCAGCATCTCCTGGCGGATGATCTCCGAGGCCGTGGCGCTGCCGCCGGGCGAGTCGATGCGGAAGATGACCACCTTCGGGCGATCCTTCTGCACCTGCCGGAAGGCACGGGCGATGGTGTCCGATCCCATGACGTCGCCGCCGAACACCGGCACCGGGGAGTACCCGCTCTCGCCCCGCTGGATCCCACCCTCCGCCAGTACGACGGCGATCGTCTCGCCACTGTCGAAGGCACGCCCGGCCCGCAGGTAGCGCCTGAGGGAGATCTCGGAGAGCTCGGCGCCGTCCTGGGAGCGTACGCTCTCCAGGAAGCCGTGCCAGTCCTCGATCCCGTCGACGAGCCGGGCATCCACCGCCTCCTCCCCGGAGTACGGGCCCCGGGCGATGAGGTCCCGGACAGCAGCGGGCTCCATCCCCCGCGAGGCCGCGATGTCCGCGGCCATCTGGGAGGACAGCGACTCCAGCAGCCAGGTCGTCATCTCCCGGGAGGCCGGGGTGTGGTCCTTCTCGGTGAACAGGAAGCGCGCCGTCTTGTAGTCGCCGATGCCTTCGAACTCGGGCACGATCTCGAGCTTGTCGAGGGTGCCCCGGATGAACGGGCTGCGGGACGCCAGGCCCATGAGGTTGAGGTCGCCGAGCGGCCCGAGGGTCACCTTCTGGCAGCCGCTCGCCAGGTAGTACTGGAGGTTGCCGGGTGTTCCCTCGCCCGCCGTCTCCAGGAAGGCGTGGGTCGTCTTGCCCGCCTTGCCGACCCTGACCAGGAGGTCGCGCACCTCCTGCACCGCCGCGAACCCCGCCTGGAGCTCGCCCACCCGCACGCGCACGCCGCGGACGTTCTTGTCGGAGGCCGCGCGCACCAGGGCGCCCCGCAGGTCGTGCAGCGACACCGTCCGTGGCCCGAACAGCTCGCCGAACGGCGAGTCGGCGACTCGCTCGGGCAGAGGCCCTGCAACGTCCACCGTGAGCAGGGCCTTGCCGGGCACGTGGCGGGCGATCAGCCAGGCGCCGCCCACCATGAGGAACGAGCTGCCGGCCAGGATGCCGATCAGGATCGCGATGACGAGAAGGGCCTTCGAGCGCGTCTTCATGGGAGCCTCCGGCCACGTGGGTGGCGTGCGAATCATACGCGCAAGAATCGTGATCGGTGCTCGGTGGTCGGTGATTGGAGGGTTCCAACCGGTTCCAGAGCAGTGCCCACCGGAGAGCAGCGAGAGCCCGCGGCGGAGGTTGGGGAGGTCAGGCTCCCCCACCCTCCGATCACCGATCACCGACCACTGATCACCTGGCGGCCGGACGGCGGGACAGGATCTTCTCGATCTCGTCCATGGCCCAGTTCATCCGCGCCTCCAGCGCCTTGTACGGGGCGGGGGTGGCGAGGTCGACGCCGGCGTCCCTGAGCAGCTCGTAGGGGTACTTGGAGCCCCCGGCCCTCAGCAACCCCAGGTAGCGGTCGGCGGCGCCCGGCTGGCCCTCCAGGACCTCCTTGGCCAGCAGGCTCGACGCGGCCAGGGACGTGGCGTACTGGTAGACGTAGAAGTTGTAGTAGAAGTGCGGGATGTAGGCCCACTCCACGGTGTAGGCGTCGTCGATGCGCAGGACGCCCTGGTCGTGACCGTGGTAGCGGCGCAGCAGCTCCCCGTAGATCTCGGTGAGCCGCTGGCCGGTGAGCGCCTCGCCCTTCTCGGCCACCTGGTGGATGGCCAGCTCGAACTCGGCGAACATGGTCTGCCGGAAGAACGTCCCGCGCAGCCCCTCGAGATACGAGCCGAGCAGAGAGAGCTTCTCGTCGTCGGTCTTCGCCTGCTTCAACATGCGGTCCAGGAGCAGCGCCTCGTTGAACGTCGACGCCACCTCGGCCACGAAGATCGAGTAGTCGGCGGTGGGGTAGGGCTGCGTCTGGTTGGCCAGGTGCGAGTGCATGGCGTGGCCCCACTCGTGGGCCATCGTCGTGAGGCTCTCGTAGTCGTCGTTGTAGTTCATGAGGACGAACGGGTGGGCGCCGTAGACCGAGCCCGCCGAGTAGGCGCCGGAGCGCTTGCCCTGGCGGGGGTAGACGTCCATCCACCGCGACTCGAACCCCTGGGCCACGACCTTCACGTACGGCTCCCCGAGCGGCTTGACCGCGTCCAGCACGATCTGCTTGCCGGCGTCGATCGGGAACTCCATCTTCAGGCTCCCGACCAGTTGCGGGTAGATGTCGTGGTACGCGAGGTCCTTGATGCCCAGCATCCTGCCGCGCAGGCGGAACGCCCGGTGCAGGGTCGGCAGGGCGCGGTTCGCCTCGGCGATGAGGGTGTGGTAGACAGCCTCGGGGGCGTTGGTGTTGTCGACGGCCGATGCGAGGCAGCTCGGGTAGTTGCGGGCCCTGGCGTAGAACAGGTCACGCTTGACGTTGGCGTCGAGCAGCACCCCGAACGTCCGCTCGTAGTCCTTGAAGCTCTTCCAGAACTCGGCGAAGACCTTGATGCGGTCGTCACGATCGTCGGCTGCCCGGTACTTGGTGTAGGCGGCCTGGTCGAGGCGCACCGCGCTGCCGTCCTTGAGCGTCACGGTCGGGAACTGCAGGTCCGCGTTCGCAAAGACGCTGTAGGTTGCGTAGGCCGTCGGCGCGACGAGACCCGACTGGGCGAGCAGCTTCTCCTCGGCCGGGGACAGGGTGTGCGCCCGCTGCCGCTCCAGGTCCTGGAGGAAGAAGGAGTACGGCGCGAGCTTCGGCTCGGCCGCCAGGTACTTCGCCACGGTCCCGGCCGGCAGCGCCAGAATCTCGGGAGCGATCCACGCCGCCCGGCTGCCGAGCTCGGTCGCGAGCTGCTGGATCTCCTGCCGCGCCGCCATGTTCTCGGGCACGCGCAGGTCCTCGTCGGCCAGGCACGAGCTGTAGGTGCCCAGGCGCTCCATCTCCATGCGGACCGCGGAGCCGCGCTCCAGCACCGCCAGCAGCGCCGCCGGGCCCGTGGCCAGTGTGCCGCGCCCGAGCTCGAGCTCGGGCAGCCGCCTGGCCAGCGCCGCCCGCGCCGCGTCGAACGCATCCCGGGTCGGATAGAGATCCGCCAGGTTCCAGGTGTTCTTGATGTCCACGTTCGCCTCTCCCGCCAGGGCCACCGCCCCACCCGCCACCACCACCGCCAGCAGCCCAAAGATCACGATCCGCCTCATGTATTCCTCCAGCCGGCACGTCGCCGGGGTTGAAGTCTAACCCAGCCGCCCTCCCGTGGTCAGTGCTCGGTGGCCAGAAACCCGAGGATGTGGCCGGTGCTCGGTGGTCGGTGGTCGGAGGGTTGGGAGCACGAGGAAACCGGGTTCGACCTCCGAGCACCGATCACCGACCACCGATCACCGTGTCTTCACAGGACGAGCATGGCGTCGCCGAAGGAGTAGAAGCGGAAGCCGTGGGAGACGGCGAGGCGGTAGGCGTCGAGCGTCCGCTCGCGCCCTGCCAGGGCGCTCACGAGCATGAGCAGGGTCGAGCGTGGGAGGTGGAAGTTGGTGAGCAGGGCGCCCACGACCCTGAAGCGGTACCCCGGGGTGATGAAGAGGTCGGCGCACCCTGAGCCGGGTCGGACGCGCCCGGCCCCCTTCGCTGCAGCGTGCTCCAGGGCGCGGCAGGAGGTCGTGCCGACGGCCACGATGCGACGCCCTGCAGCGCGGGCGCGGTTCACGGCCGCGGCGGCCTCGTCCGACACGTCGTAGTCCTCGGGATCCAGGCGGTGCTCGCGGGGGTCCTCGGTCTGCACCGGGCGGAAGGTGCCGGGTCCCACATGCAGCGTCACTCGCGTCATCTCGACGCCCCGGTCCGCCGCGCTCTCCAGAAGCTCGGGGGTGAAGTGGAGCCCGGCGGTGGGCGCCGCCACCGCCCGGCCGGCGTCGGCGTACACGGTCTGGTACCGCTGCCGGTCCTCGTCGGAGGGTCCGCCCTCACGGTGGATGTAGGGAGGCAGCGGCACCTCGCCGGACGCCGCGAGCTGCGCATCCCCGAGCGGCGGCTCGAAGTCGACGCGCCAGCGCCCTTCCGCCATGCGCTCGCGCGGAACCGCCACGCCCTGCCGGAGCCTCAGGGGAACGCCGGGGTGGAGCCGCTTGGCCGGGCGCGCCATGACCTCCCAGCTCCCGTCGCCGAGGGGGCGCACAAGCAAGAGCTCGGTCTCCCCTCCTCCCGGCCGCTCGGCGCGGAGCCGGGCGGGTATCACCCTGACGTCGTTGAGCACCAGCAGGTCGCCGGGCGCGAGCCGGCCGGCCAGGGCGGTGATGCGCTCCAGGTGGACCTGCCCCGAGGCGCGGTCCAGCACCAGCAGCCGCGAGGTGCCGCGGCACCGGGCGTGCTGTGCGATCAGCGCCTCAGGCAGCCCGTACTCGAAGTCCGACGTCCGCACGCCGGGATCGTAGCAGCCGGTGAGGGGCGAGTGACAGTCCAGAGCGTGTGAATCAATCGGAGGACGCAAACCAAAGAGCGCTCAACGCCGAAGGCGGAATCCTCGACGTGGACGTGGTCGTGGATCTGGTCGCGGTCGTGGACGGCTCTGCAGCGAGCCTGCCCTGTTCCGCAAGAACGCCACCCAAGCACCTCAGGAGATGACTCCTCCGCTCCCGAACCTGCCAGCGCACGGGACCGGGTCCAGGAACGTCCACGATCACGTCCACGTCCACGACTACGACCACGTTCATCTCCACGTCCACGTCCAGGTTGAGGCCGTGTCGAAGGGCATGCAGGTGACCGCGCCGGTGGTGCTACCATCCAGCGACTGGCGACGATCCCCCGCCGGGGCCGGTCACTGCCACTCCCGTGAGCGCCACGCACGCCGAGCACTCCGCCGCAGCACCCGACCTGGCGACGGCGCCAGTGGCGGACGACGCGACTGCCCCGCCTCGCCAGCGCCTGGCCGACCTCTGGCGTCGCGTCCGCCGCACCGCCGACGTGGTCCGTGGGCTCTTCCCCCTCACCTGGCCGGGGACGCTCGTCGCGCTGGCGGCGACCGCCGCCTTCATGCTGCTCGGCATCGACCGCCTGGATCTGGTGGTGCTGGCGGCTGCCGGGCTCGCCGGACTGGCGCTCGGGCTTCTCGTCCTGCTGGTCTCGGTCTGCTCTCTCCTCGTCCACCTCCGGGTGCGCCGCGCCCCCGCCCCGGTCGCCCTACTGCTGGAGGGCGGCGGCACCCAGCCGACCGGCTGGGTCCTCCCCGTCCCGCGCTGGCTGCCACTCGTCGAGGTCGAGTGGGGCTGGGAGTGGCCCCCCGAGGTCACGGTGGTGCCACAGGCCGCCCGGGGCGGTGCCCGCGAGCAGGTGACGCCAGCCCGCCGCGGCGAGTGGCCTGGTCTCCGGCGGCGGCTCGCCGTGCGGGACGTGACCGGGTTCTCGGCCGTGTCGTGGACGGCCGCAGCTCCCACGCACGTGCGGGTGGAGCCGTCTCGCGGCGCTCTCGACCGGCTTCCGCTCCTCGACACCCTGGCCGGGGGCGAGGAGCTCTCGGAGCCCCGCGGCTCACCGCTCGGGGACCGGGTGGACATGCGGCAGTACACCCACGGCGACTCGCCGCGGCTCATCCTCTGGAAGATCTACGCCCGCACCCGCAAGCTGCTCGTGCGCATCCCGGAGCGGGCGGTGACGGCACGGCCCCGGGCGTGCGCCTACCTCGTCGCCGGGGACGGGGACGAGGCCACGGCCGGGCTGGCGCGCGTCCTCGTGGAGCGCGGCGTCCTCGGCGACGCCTGGTGGCTCGGGGCCGACGGCACCCAGCGGGTCGCCAGCGACACCCGGGGAGCGCTCGACGTGCTGGTCCTCTCCGGCCTCGCGGGCGAGCGCGGCCGCACGAGTGCCCTCCCCGGTGAGCCGCCCTCCGAACCGGGTGGGACGAGGCTCGGCGACTTCCTGGGCCGCGCCGAGCAGGCCGGCTTCTCGATCTGCCTGCTGTTCCTGCCGGCCCGGCCCGGTCCCTGGACCGCCGAGGTCGCCGCCGCGGTGGCCCACAGCCGGATGCGCGTGCAGCTCTACACCGCCCTCGACCACGCCGACCTCCGTCCCGCGAGGCACCACCGGCTGGACAGACTGCTGCTCCGCCCCCGCGTGGTCGCGGCCCCGACCTGGACCGACGTCACCCGGATGGCCAGCAGCTTCCATGGCCTCCAGGTGCCGATGCTCGCGGTCGACCGGCAGGCCGGGCGGCTGCTGGGCGACCCCCGGGTGGGCCCGGTGCGCGGGCAAGGGCGGACCCCATGAGGCGGGTGCTTTGGGGAGGGCTCGGCCTGACGATCTGGGCCGTCGCCGCGGGCCTCCTGGCGGCGCCCCGCACCGTGCCCGTCGGCGTCGTGGCCGCCGTGCTCGGGACCTTCCTCGGCGCCGTTATCGCGTGGCGCCTCGCCGCCACCCGCCTGCGCCTGCCGGTGATCTGGCTCGGCGGCGCGGTGACGCTGGTCCTCGTCCAGCTCGCGGCGAGGTCGATGGTCTCCTGGCGGGTTCTTCCTGTGGCACTGGGCACCGAGCCCGCGTATATCCTGAGCGAGGTGGTGGCCTGGCTCGGGAGCCTCCTGGTGGTGGTCGCCGTGGCGCAGACCTCGTCCCGCCGCCACCCCTCGTGGGTCACCCTCGAGCTGCTGCTGGTCGGTGGCGTCGTCGCCGGACTCCTGGCCGCGCACCGGGAGGGGTTCATCAACCGCCCGTACGGCCTCATCGACGCGGTCTGGGGGCGCGGGTACGATCCTCTCCCCCTTTTCCTGGGGATCGGCTGCCTGGCGGCCGTGGCGCTCGCCCTCCTGGCAGCGGCCCGAGGCTCGCGCCGCCGCTCCGTCCGCGACGCCGTGCTGCTGGTGCTGGTGATCGTCGCGGCCTTCCTGCTCATCCCCGTGGGCGTGGTCAAGATGCTCGAGCCCCCGGACCGGGGCGGCTCCGGGAGCGGTGAGAGCCAGCAGGGCGGCCAGGGTCAGGGATCGGGCCAGCAGGGCGGCGGGCAGGGCGGTGCCGTGTCCTCCTTCGCGGACCAGCGTCAGGAGGCGTCCAACGTGCCGGTGGCAGTGGTCCTGCTCCACGACGACTACGACCCTCCGTCCGGGTACTACTACTTCCGGCAGACGGCGTTCTCCCAGTACAACGGCCAGCGGCTGGTGCAGGACACCACCGGGAAGGCGGACTCCGACCTGCTCACCAGCTTCCCGACGACGCGACAGGTCATCGACCTGGGTACCGCCCGGACGGACCTCCTGCGGCGCCTCGACACCACCGTGGCGCTCCTCCAGCCGCACCCGCGGCCGTTCGGCCTCGTCAGCCCGACCGACCTGTCCCCCGCCGGCAACCCGGACCCGGTGCGCTTCGTGCGCGCCTACAAGGTCGTCTCGCAGGTCCTCGCCAAGGGGCTCCCGGACATGGCCGGGCTCGCGGTGGGCCGCCGGGCGTGGCGGCCCGAGATCAGGCGCCACTACACCGATGGCCCGAGCGACCGCCGCTACGCCGACCTCGCCGCGAGCTGCGTCGAGCTGCTGCGGCCGGAGCTGCGGGCGGACCCGTTCGCCCAGGCCGTGGCGATCCAGTACTGGCTGTCGAAGAACGCCGTCTACTCCCGGAGCTCCGACCACGAGTCGGCCGCGGACCCGCTCGCCGACTTCCTGTTCGGGAACCGCACCGGCCACTGCGTCTACCTGGCCCACTCCGCCTGCCTGCTCTACCGGGCGCGGGGCATCCCCTCGCGGGTCGGGGCCGGGTACGCGGTGGACGGGCGTAACCGCGGCAACGGCGGGTCGCTGCTGCTGCGGGAGCGGGACGCCCACGCCTGGCCGGAGATCCACCTCGAGGGCCTCGGCTGGCTGCCCATGGACATCGCCCCCGAGCGCTCCCTCGATCCCCCGGACGAGGGGCCCGACCAGGGCCTGCAGCAGATGCTGGGCGACATGG
Organism: Thermoanaerobaculaceae bacterium; assembly: GCA_025456225.1. GTDB lineage: Bacteria > Acidobacteriota > Thermoanaerobaculia > Thermoanaerobaculales > Thermoanaerobaculaceae > JAAYVZ01. The sequence continues at coordinate 2,249 of JALOLB010000088.1, read as the reverse complement.
CGCGCCAGGGGGCGGGCCGGCCGCCGGTGGAGCAGGAGCCGGCCGGCCACGGCAACCTCCAGGAGGCGCTGCGCGCCGCCGCCCGGGCCGCCGCCCGCGCCCTGTCGTTCCTGCTCGTGGCGGCGCTCCTGCTGCTGTACGCCGCCAAGGTGTGGCGCCGCCTGGCGCCCCGCTGGTGCCGGCCCGGGCGGCTGCCGGTCGTGGCTTACCGGGCCGCCCTGGACAGCCTGGCCGACGTCGGTGTGCTGCGGGGGTTCGGGCAGACGCGGGAGGACCTGGCCGCCCGCCAGGCAGGGTTCTCCCCGGCGTTCGCGGCTCTGACAGCACTCCATCTGCAGGCCGGCCTCGGCCGGCGGGCGCCGGCAGCGGCGCGCGGACACTACATCGAGCTCGGCCGGCGGGTGTCGGCCGACATCGCCCGCTCGTGCCGGCTCGGACGCCGGATGCTCGGGCTGCTCAATCCGGTTGCATGGCTGTGGGTGAGGTGAACGGGAGGATGAGCATGGACGCGATCGACACGACCGCCGCGCACGGCGGGGGACAGATGGCGAGGGCGCAGGACGTGTTCCGCCGGATCGAGGGGCGGCTCAAGCACGCCGTCAAGGGCCGCGACGACGTCATCGAGCTGGTGCTCATCGCCCTCTTTGCAGACGGCCACGTGCTGCTGGAGGACTACCCAGGCTCGGGCAAGACGACGCTCGCCAAGACCCTGGGCGAGTCGATCATCGACGACCTCGAGGAGGACGAGATCGCGGCGTACCGGCGCATCCAGTTCACGCCGGACCTGCTCCCGTCCGACATCACCGGGGTCTCCGTGTTCGACGCCGAGACCTCCACCTTCTCGTTCCGCCGCGGGCCGATCTTCGCGTACGTGGTCCTGGGCGACGAGATCAACCGCACCTCGCCCAAGGTGCAGTCGGCGATGCTCGAGGCGATGGCCGAGAAGCAGGTCACGGTCGACAACCACTCGTACCAGCTCAACGACTTCTTCTTCGTGATGGCGACCCAGAACCCGCAGGACCTGGCCGGCACCTACCCCCTCCCCGTTGCCCAGCTCGACCGCTTCCTGTTCAAGATCCGCATGGAGTACATCGACCGGGAGTCGGAGATCGAGGTGCTGCGCACACGCCTGGAGCGCCGGCAGCCCCCCGGCGCCGAGCTGCCGCGGGTCCGCCGCGCCGAGGTCCTGGAGGCCCGACAGATCCTCGAGGGAGAGGTTTACGCGGCGCCCGAGATCCTGGCCTGCCTGGTGGACATCGCCCGCGAGATCCGGGCCAACCCCCAGGTGGCCCAGGGCATCTCGACCCGGTCCCTGGTCATGGCCGTCCCGGCGCTCAAGGCCCGCGCCCTGGCCCGCGGCCGCGACTTCGTCTCGGGCGAGGACGTGGAGGCGCTGTCGCCCTACATCTTCGCCCACCGCGTGTCGCTGGCCGTACCCACCGCCAGCACCGTCGCCATCGTCCTCGAGGCCCTCAAGCGGCCTCTCGAGGTCCTCAGCCGCGCCACCCTGCGGAGGAGCTAGGTGGTTCGACGTCTCCTGGCCATCGGGCTGCTGCTCCTGGCGCCGGCGCTCTGGGGCGCCGACGAGGCGCCGGAGTACCCGATCACGGCCGAGGAGGAGGCGGCGTTCGGCTTCACCCAGAGCCCGCCCCAGCTCGTGAAGGCCCGGGAGGCCGCCGAGGCGGTCCTCGCCCGCCAGCCGGACTCCTTCGTGGCCCTCTACGTGCTCGGGTTCGTGTACGAGTGGGGCGAGGCGAACCTGCCGCGCGCCCGGTTCTTCAGCTCCCGCGCCCGCGCCGTCATCGAGGAGCGATGGGGCGCCGACGTCCCGACCGACGGGCCGTGGCGCTGGCATGCCCGCATCCTGCGGCAGCTCATCTCGATCGCGCGGCAGATGGACCGCGACCGGGAGGCGCTGCAGCTCCTGGAGCTCCGCGACCGCTACTACGACCCGGATCTCACCGTGGACTACGGCTGGCCGCTCATGAAGCTGGGGCGCTTCGACGAGGCCCGCGACAAGATCGCCCAGGCCCTCGCCTCCACCGACGTGGAGGACCGCCTCACCGCCCTCAACACCCTCGGCGCCATGGAGGACGAGGCCGGCAACGCCGAGGAGGCGTACCGGGTCTTCGGCCAGCTCGTGACCGAGGTCCGGTCCCACAACCTGCCCATGGAGGTCACCTACCTCCGGAACCTCGGCGAGACGGCGTTGGAGCTGGGTCGCTACGACGAGGCCGAGCGGGATCTCC
>JALOLB010000304.1 GCA_025456225.1 Thermoanaerobaculaceae bacterium | reverse complement strand
GATCCACCAGGTGGCGTAGGTGGAGAACTTGTAGCCGCGGCGGTACTCGAACTTGTCCACCGCCTTCATCAGGCCGATGTTGCCCTCCTGGATGAGGTCCAGGAACTGCAACCCGCGGTTGGTGTACTTCTTGGCGATCGAGACGACGAGCCGCAGGTTGGCGACGATCAGCTCCTGCTTGGCGTCGTCGGTCTGCTCCTCGCCCTGGCGCACCTCGGCGATGACCCGCTTGAGCTCGTCGTAGGGCACCCCGAAGCGCGCCTCGATGCTCTCCAGCTCGGCCCGGTAGCGGCGCACCCGGTCCTCGTAGTAGGCACGGCGCTCGGCGTTGCGCTCGGTCTTGAGCTTGACCTCGTCCTTGCGGATCGTCTGGATCGGAATCGAGAACTGGCGCTCGACCTCGTTGAGGAACCGCAGCAACCGGTTGCGCGTCGCCGTCGTGAAGTCGGTGGAGCGCACCATCACCGAGACCTCGCCGGCGATGGCGTCCACCTGGGTGATCAGCTCGTCGGCCCTGCGCGTCCCCTTCTTGCACCGCCGCAGGCGCTCCTTGAGCTCCTTGGAGAGCTTGTCGAGCTCGCAGATGCGGCCGAACAGGATCAGGGACTCGCCCACCCTCGCCCGGCCCCGCTCGTCGAGGCTGGCCAGCAGCCCCGACAGGATGTCGCGCTGCAGCCGGCGGTCGCGGCGGGCCATCTCGTTGGCGCGCAGGAACAGCTCCAGCACCCGCGGGCTCGAGGCGAGCGCGCAGAAGACCTGGGCCTCGCCCGACTCGATGCGCTTGGCGATGCAGACCTCGCCGTCGCGGTCGAGGAGCTTGACCGTGCCCATCTCGCGCAGGTACATGCGCACCGGGTCGTTGGTCTTCTCGAGCAGGGCGGGGTCGACGATCGTCGGCCCGCCCACCGCCTCGGGGGTCTCCGCCCGCTCCCCGGTCGCTTCCTCCTCGACCGTGGCCAGCTTCTCGGGGCTGTCGATGACCTCGATGTCGATCTCGGTGAAGCGCAGGTAGATCTCGTCGAGCTCCTCGGGGTTGGGCGCCACCTCTTCGGGCAGCACCTCGAGGATCTCGTCCATGAGCACGTACCCGCGCTCGCGCCCGAGGCTCAGCAGACGCGCCAGCTCGGTGTACTTCTCCTCGACAGTGAGCGCCAAAGCCTCGCGCTCGCGCGGCGTCGAGGACGGAGCCGGGTCGATCAGCTCGGCGGTGTCCTTTTCGACAGCGGCAGCCACTCGTGGAGCAACTGCTGGAGTCTCTCGCTGTCCCCTTGTCGCTCGGCCTGCGCGATCTCGGTGTTGAGAAGGGCGAGCCTTTTCTTTCGTTGTCTCTCCCAAAGTTCCCTCAGTATGAGCTGGAGGCCCTCTTCCGTGGTTTCCGGGGCCTCGTGCTCCAGTGCGGCCAGGAGGCGGCGCACGTCACGTTCGTCAATGTCGGACGTAAGTCCGGAAATTTCAAGTGGTCGGCCGGCTGCAGCCGATTCGGCGACCATCTTGAGGATGGTGCGGGTCAGCGGATGGTCCGCTGCGTCCGGCGGTACACCCCGCAGCGCCTCGATCCTTCGCGCCGACGGCAAGTCTATCAGGATGGCCCGCAGGAGCGCCAGCTCACCCGGCGGCGGCAGGTCGGCGACGACCCGCCCGGAGGCCACGACCCGCGGCGACTCCACCTCTCCGAGCTGCTCCACCGGCACCCCGGCCGCCCGCGCCAGCTCCTCCCGCAGGGCGTAGCGGCGCACCGGGTCCCGGCACACGTCGACGATCTCCAGGCTCGACCGGAGGGCGGCCCGCCGCTCGTCCCGCGTCGACCCCATCTCCGTGACCAGGAACTCGGCCTCCCGGAGCGCACCCTCCAGCCTGCGGCCGAACCCCTCGCTGCCTTCCCGCCGCACGATGTCGTCCGGGTCCTGGTCGGAGGGCAGGAGCAGCACCCGCACCTCGAGGTCGAACCCCAGCAGCGTTCGCAGGGCCGACAGGGCGGCGCGCCGTCCGGCGGCGTCGCCGTCGAAGCAGACCACGACCCGCCGCACCCGCCGCTGGAGCTCCCGGGCGTGCTGCTCGGTCAGCGACGTACCCAGGGTCGCCACCGTCTCGACAAACCCGGCGGCGTGCAGGGCGATGCAGTCGAAGTACCCCTCCACCACGAGGCAGCGCTCGGTCTTCGCGAACGCCCGCACCGCGCGGTCGAGGGCGAACAGCGTCTGGCTCTTGCTGAACAGCGCCGTCTCGGGGGAGTTGAGGTACTTGGCCGGGTCGTCGCCGAGGGTGCGGCCCCCGAAGGCGATGACGCTGCCGCGCGACGAGTTGATGGGGATCGTCACGCGGTCGCGGAAGCGGTCCCAGAGCCGGCCGTCCTCGCCCTGCACCGCGAGGCCGGCCGCCAGCAGCGTGCGCTCGGCGACCTTGCCCTTGAGGGCGTCGCACAGCCCCCGCCACTCGCCCCGGGCGAACCCGAGGCCGAAGTCCAGCACCGTCTGCGGCGCCACGCCGCGCCGCTCCAGGAACGCCCGCGGCCGGTCCTCGTGCACCTGCCGCCGGTAGAGCGCCTGGGCCGCCTCGAGGGCGGCCGTGATCTCCCCCGCCTCGTCCCGCCGCCGCCGCGCCTCCGGCGAGGCCATCGGCAGCACCACGCCGAAACGCTCCGCCAGCCGCTCCACCGCCTCGCCGAACGCCAGACGCTCCGTCTCCATGACGAAGTCGATGACGTCGCCGCCCTTCTTGCAGCCGAAGCAGTAGTACGTCCCCTTCTCCCGCGAGACGTTGAAGGACGGCGTCTTCTCCCCGTGGAACGGGCACAGCCCGAGCCAGTTGCGCCCGCGGTGCTTGAGGGTGATGACCTCGCCGATGACCGCCACGATGTCGGCGGCCTCGCGCACCTGCTGCACGACGGGACGGGAGAGGTCGTACTGGCTCATGCCGGACCCCCGCCCGCCCGGGGGTCGGGAGAGACTGTCTGGCAAACATGGGTGGTCTGAGGGTTGGGGTCCGGGGTCCGGGATCCGGGGTCCGGGGAAGATGGCTGCCAGGCACCGCTATGCTGAGGATTGGGGTGCGCACTGCGGAGTCCAGAAACCGGAACCGGGGCCCCTGGTCGGGAGGGGGTACGGACCCCGGACCCCGGAGCCCGGACCCCTGGTCGGGAGAGGGTACGGACCCCGGACCCCGGACCCCGGACCCCAACCCCCACCCTGTCCGTGCCTGGCAGACAGCTCCCTTCGACCTCTCTCATTCCAGCTCCGCCTCGGTGGCGCCGGTGCCGCCCCGGTTCTGCGGCGGGTGGGCGAAGCGGGCCACCGCCGGGTGCGCCTTCAGCACCTCCTGGACCATGCGACGCAGGGTACCGGTGCCGTGGCCGTGCACGACGCGCACGTGTCGGCACCCGGTGAGGACCGCGTGGTCGAGGAAGCGCTCGAGCTCGGCGCGGGCGTCCTCCTGGGTGAAACCCAGCAGCTTGAGCTCGGCGGGCGCCGCCTGCTCGTCGGCCACCACCGTCGTGGCGACGGCGCGGCCAGGCTTGCCGGTCACCACCTGGCAGGCGCCGGCCTCGACCCAGAGGCGCTTGGAGCCGACCAGCACCTCGACGCGCTCGCCGGCCACCTTGCTCACCACGCCTTCCATGGCCGATCCGGCGAGACGCACCGTGACGCCGGGCGCCAGCCCGGGCGCCGGGCCGGCGGGCCGTCCCTCCTCGTCCTGGAGGTTGAGCGCCTGGTACCGGATCGTCGTGAGCCGGCGCTTGCCGGGCATCTCGCCGCGCTGCCTGGCCTCCTCGAGCTCCCCGAGGGCCGCCTGGAGCCGCTGGGCGGCGCGCGCCCGCAGCCGCTCCCGCTCCTCGGCGAGTGCGACCTTCACCTTCTCCCGCTCGGCGAAGAACGCGGCCCTGGCCTCGGCGGCGCGGCCCTCTGCCGCGCGGGCCTCGAGCTGGAGGCGCTGCAGCGCCTGCTCCTCCTCCCGCAGGCGGTCCCGCTCGTGCTGGAGGCTCGCGAGGTAGGTGTCGATGGCGAGGAAGCTCTGGGACAGCAGCGAGCGCGCCCGGGCGGTGACGTGGGCCGGCACCCCCGAGGCGGCGGCGATGGCCAGGCCCCGCGAGCGGCCCGGCACCCCCAGGGTCAGCTCGAAGGTCGGCCGGCCGCTCGCCTCGTCGAACCCCATGGCCGCGTTGGCCGCGCCGACCAGCCCTTCCGCCGCCGCGCCAGCTCCTCGAGCAGCGCCGCCGCCAGCGCCGCCCCCTCCTCGGGGTCGGTGCCGGAGCCGAGCTCGTCGTAGAGCACCAGGGTGTCGTCGCCGGCGTCACGCAGCAGCCCGGCGGTGGCGCGCATCGCGCCGGTGAACGTGGAGAGGTCCGAGAGCAGGTTCTGCTCGTCCCCGATGTGGCACCACACGCCGCCCAGGGGCGGCAGGGCACTGCCTTCGGACGCCAGCACCGGGATGCCGCACTGGACCATCAGGGCGCACAGGCCGATGGTCTTGAGGGCCACCGTCTTGCCACCGGCGTTGGGACCGGAGAGCAGGACCAGCCGCGACTGCTCGGGAAACGTCAGGTTGAGCGGCACGATGGGCCGCGTGCTGCCCGGCTCCCCGAGCACCCGCTCGCGCAGCGTCGCCAGCCCCGGGTCGAGCAGCGGGTGGCGGGCGTCCCAGAGCTGCACCGTGCGGCCGGCCCCCGGCACCAGCAGGGCGCCTCCGGTCGCCTGACCGAACAGCACCCGGGCCTGGAAGGCGTCCAGCTCGGCGAGGACCTCGGCAGCACGTTGCAGCTCCTCACCGTGGCGGGCGAACACCGCCGCCACCTCGGCGAGCGCCTGCTCCTCCGCGGCCCGGGCCATGGCGATCGCCTCGGCCAGGGCGTTGTTGAGCTCGACGACGGCGAACGGCTCCACGAACACGGTGGCCGCGGTGGCCGAGACGTCCAGCACCAGCCCCGGCACCGCCTGCCGGTCGTGCACCGGCACCGGCAGGCAGTAGCGGTCCCGCCGCAGGGTGAACGGCGCCTGCAGGAACCGGTGCTGGCGGCGCACCTCCTCGAGGGCGCCGATGATCGCGTGGCGGTGCCGCTCGCG
>JALOLB010000303.1 GCA_025456225.1 Thermoanaerobaculaceae bacterium | reverse complement strand
GTATAATCCCCCGTCCGGCGGGGCGCCGGGTTGCGCGATGAGCTTCACGTCACACCTCTTCCTGCTCGCCTTTCTGCCGCTCGCGGTGCTCCTGCACTGGGTAGCCCCGGCTCGCCTGCGCAACGGGGTGCTGGCCGCGGCGAGCCTGGTGTTCCTGGCCTGGGCCGGGCCGGTCTTCCTCCTGCCGCTGCTCGCCGTGGCCGCCGTGGACTGGGCCTGCGGCCGGGTCATCGCCGCACCGGGGCCGGCCGGTCAGGCCACCCTCGAGCCGGGCGGGGCCAGAACCCGGCGCCAGCGGCTGGCCTTCGCAGCGTCCCTGACGGTCAACCTGGGGCTCCTGGCCGGGTTCAAGCTCCTCCCGCCCGTGCTCGAAGGCCTGACGCGGCTGCTCGGGCTGTCGTGGGGACCGGCGGACGGCTGGCAGGTCGCGGTGCCGCTGGGGCTGTCGTTCTACACCTTCCAGTCGCTCTCCCACACCATCGACGTGTTCCGGGGGCACACCCCGGCGTGCCGCCGTTTCGTGGACTACCTCGCCTACCTGGCGGCGTTCCCGCGCCTCGTGGCCGGCCCGATCGTGCGCTTCCACCAGGTGGCCGACCGCCTGGCGGTGCGCCGCTTCGAGCTGGAGGGATTCGCCCGGGGCTGCCTGCTCTTCTCCCTGGGACTCGGCAAGAAGGTGCTCCTGGCCAATCCCCTCGGGCAGGTCGCCGGCACCGCCTTCGCGGCGGGTGCTCTCTCGGCGGGCGACGCCTGGTTCGGGCTGCTGGCGTTCGCGTTCCAGATCTACCTCGACTTCTCGGGCTACACCGACATGGCGCTGGGGCTCGGCCTCATGGTGGGGCTCGAGCTGCCGCCCAACTTCGACGGGCCGTACCGGTCGGCCTCGGTCACCGAGTTCTGGCGGCGCTGGCACATCACGCTCTCGTTCTGGCTGCGGGACTACGTGTTCCTGCCGGTGGCCTACGCGAGCGGGAGGCGCCTGGCGCGTTTCGGCCTCACGCCGCGCCGCGAGGAGATGCTGTCCTACACCGCCGCCTCCATGACCACCATGCTGCTCTGCGGCCTCTGGCACGGCGCGACCTGGGGGTTCGTGATCTGGGGCGGGGTGCACGGCACGTGGCTGGTGCTGGAGCGCCTGGTGATGCGCAGGAGCTGGTACCGCAAGGCTCCGCGGCCCGTGCTGCAGGCCGCCACCTTCCTCGTCGTGACGGTGGCGTGGGTGTTCTTCCGCACGCCGACCCTGGCCGGCGCGGGCCGTTACCTGGCCGCCCTCGTCGGGCTCGGCGGATCCGGACCCACCTCCGCGCTGGTTGGTGGGCTGCTCTTCACGCCGCTGCACCTGCTGGCCCTCGTCGTCGCCGCGGCCCTCGTGTGGCTCGCTCCGGCGAGCCAGCGCGTGGCCGCCACGGTCACCCCGGCCCGGGCCGGCCTGGCGGTCGCGACGCTCTGGCTGGCGCTCGTGATGCTGGCCGTCCAGAGCCACACGGGCTTCCTCTACGCGGTGTTCTGATGGGATCGAACCCGAACACGCCGCTGGCAGCACCCGCCGCGACGCCGCGGCGATGGCCCGCGCTCGCCATGACGGGTGCCTTCGCCGCGACCCTGCTGGCCGGCCTTGGCGGGGTGGCCTTCGACACCCTGCACAGCCCCGGGAAGCCGCCCACTGGGGCCGGCACGGCGTCCGCCGCGGGCGGACCGGCGGCTGGCGGCTGGCTGGACGCGGTGCGGCAGGCACTGGGCTCCACGGCCTCGTGGGACGCACGCCTGGCCGCGCGCTCGCCCCTGTCCACAACGGTCCGGCCCGCCGTCCAGGCCTGGCTGTCGACGCGGGCGCGCCAGGGCTCGGCCGAGGTGGTGGCGGCCCGCGACGGCTGGCTCTACTTCCGGCCCGCAGTCGAGCACCTCGTGGGCCCGCCGTTTCTCGCTCCCTCGTTCCTCGCGGCCCGCGAAGGGGCTGTCCACCACCCCGACCCGCGCCCGGCGATCCTCGATCTGGCCGGGTACCTCAGGACGAGGGGCATCGAGCTGGTGCTGGTGCCGGCCCCCGTGAAGGCCGCCCTCGAGCCCGAGCCCCTCGCGCCAGGGGTCACACCCGAGGCCCTGCCCCTGGCCAACCCCTCCCTGGCCCCACTGCTTCGGGAGCTCGATCAGGCCGGCGTGTCGGTCTTCGACCCGGCCCCCGTGCTCGCCGTGCTCAAGCGCCGCACCGGCCGGCCCGTGTACCTGGCCACCGACACTCACTGGCGCCCGGAGGCGGCCGCGGCGGTGGCCCGCGCCCTGGCGGCGTTCCTACGCGAGAAGGTTGAGCTGGAAGACGTTCCGGACCCGGGCTACCAGTCCGAGGAGGCCGAGGTGACAGGCCGCGGCGACCTCGTGGGCATGCTGGGCCTCGGGGAGCGCAGCCGCGCGTTCGCGCCCGAGAAGGTCACCGTGGAGCGGGTCATCGACTCCGAGGACCGGCTCTGGCGCCTCGACACCTCGGCCGACGTGCTGGTGCTGGGGGACTCCTTCGCCAACATCTACTCGTTGCCCGCCCTGGGCTGGGGCGAGGCGGGAGGCCTCATCGAGCACCTCAGCCTCGCCCTGGGGAGGCCGGTGGACGCCATCCTGCGCAACGACTCCGGGGCCTGGGCGACGCGGGCCCTGCTGTCCCGGGAGCTCGCGGCCGGCCGCGACCGGCTGGCCGGCAAGCGCGTCGTGGTCTGGGAGCTGGCGGCCCGGGAGCTCTCGGTGGGCGACTGGCGACCGATCCCGGTGGCGCTCGGCACGGCGAGCCAGGGCGGGTTCTTCGTCCCCGGACGCGGTGCCAGCCTCGAGGTGGAAGGCGTCATCACCGCCATGGGCGTGGTGCCGCAGCCGCGCAGTGCGCCGTATGCCGACTACATCGTCGCCTTGAGGCTCTCGGACCTCCAGGCCGCCAGCCCCGAGGCGGCCGGCCGCGAGGCGGTGGTCTTCGTCGTCGCCATGCGAGACTATGTCCTCACCCCGCCCGCCGCCTGGCGGGTCGGGCAGCGGGTCGCCGTGCGGGTGCGGCCGTGGGCGGAGATGGCGGACGAGTACGGGTTCTTCACCCGGGGGGAGCTCGATGACGACTCGCTGATGCTCGTGGAGCCCTGCTTCGGTGAGGAGGTGGAACGTTGAGGCGGACGATTCTGGTGACTCTCTTGATTCTGGTGGCCAGCGCGGCGCGGGCCGGTGAGGATCTCAAGGCGCTCGAGGCCGAGTACAAGGCCACCTGCCAGAAGATGATCGCGGCGAAGCTGAAGGGCACCACCGAGGACGTCATCGGCAAGGACGGCTGGGTCGTCCTCACCACCGAGCTGAACTACGCCGCCAGCGGGCCGTTCTGGGGCGAAGGCGGGCGCAAGGCCAACCCCAAGGCCGCCCCCGACGCCGCCGATCCGTTGCCGGCGATCCTCGACTTCCACAAGCAGCTCGCGGCCCGCGGCATCACGCTCATCTTCATGCCCGTGCCGACGCGCATCGTCGTCTACCCCGAGGCCATCCTGGGCAAGGAACGTCTGGCCTCGTTCAAGACGACGCCGCACCTCAACTCGCCCGAGCACGAGTTCTTCCAGCTCCTGCGCAAGCAGGGCGTCAAGGTGCTCGAGCTGACGCCGCTCTTCCTCGCCGGCCGGAACGACCCCCACGCCCCGCTGTTCATCCCCTCCGAGTCGCACTGGACCCCTGGCGGGATCTCCCTGGCCACCGCCGAGCTCGCCAAGCTGATCAAGCCGATGTCGTTCTACCGCGGGGTTCCGAAGCACGAGTTCGCCGTCACATGGCAGGAGAGGGACCACTTCGGCCACATCTACAAGGACGTCCGCGACAAGGCGAAGCTCCCCGAGCGGCCGAAGGACCGGGTCTGGGTCCGCTCCTGCAAGCTCAAGACCCCGGACGGCGAGAAGAAGATGGAGTGGCACAACCCGGAAAGCCCGGTGGTGATCATCGGGGACTCCAACATCATCTGGTGGCGGGACCAGGAAGCCGCGCTCTTCCACCAGCTCTCCGCCGACCTGGGGTTTCCGGTGGACAACCTGGCGACCACCGGCGGCGGCGCCACCAACACCCGGCTCAACTTCATCCGCACCGCCTTCGCCGAGCCCGACTACCTGAAGGGCAAGAAGGTCGTGATCTGGTGCTTCACCTCGCGCAGCTTCTACAACTCCCACGACGGCTGGAAGCTCGTTCCCCTGGACAAGGTGCCTGAACCGGAACCCACCCCCGCGAAGTAGCCGGGGTCCGGGGTCCGGGGTCCGGGGTCCGGGGTCCGGGGTCCGGGGTCCGGGGTCCGGGGTCCGGGGTCCGGGGTCCGGGGTCCGGGGTCCGGGGTC
>JALOLB010000302.1 GCA_025456225.1 Thermoanaerobaculaceae bacterium | reverse complement strand
ACCTGGGAACCCGGATCCCAACCACTCGCCCAGCCCGTCGACCCCCAGGACCGCTCCCGACCCCCTGGTGGTAGTCCGGACCCCGGACCCCGGACCCCAAGCCGTGGGTCATCTCGCCGACTCCCTCTGTTGCTCTCGACCCCCGGGCTCTCGTCTGATAACGTACCCTCCATGAGCGTGGGGGGAAGCGGCGGATTCCAGTTTCCGCGATGGACGAACTGGCTGCGGCCGGCGCTGGTGGTGGTGCTGCTGACGGTGCCGCCCTACCTGGGCCTGCTGGTCTGGCTGGGAGGGTCGCCTGCAACCACGGACGTGGGGTACCAGCCCGAGCAGCCGGTGCCGTACAGCCATGCGCTGCACGTCGGCCAGCTCGGCGTGGACTGCCGGTACTGCCACAGCACGGTCGAGCGCGCGGCGTTCGCGGCCATCCCGCCCAGCGCCACGTGCCTCAACTGCCACGAGCGGGTCCGCACCTCAAGCCCGAGGCTGCAGCCGGTCCGCGACAGCAAGACCTCGGACGCGCCGGTGCCGTGGGTGAAGGTCCACGACCTGCCCGACTACGTCTACTTCAACCACTCGGCGCACGTGAGCCGGGGGGTCGGGTGCGAGGAGTGCCACGGCCGCATCGACCGCATGGAGGTCGTTCGGCAGGCGGCGACGCTCTCCATGGGGTGGTGCCTGGACTGCCACCGGGACCCGGACCCGCGCCTGCGGCCGGTCGAGGCGGTGGCGGCCATGGGCTGGGCGCCGGCCGGGGACCGCCGGACACTCGGCAAGGGGCTGCGCGAGGCCCGGGGAATCAAGCCGTCCCAGCAGTGCTGGACGTGTCACAGGTAGGGGGGAGCCGTGGGGCGTGACTACTGGCGGAGCCTGGAGGAGCTGGCGGGGCAGCCGGGGGGGCACCCCGACCCGGAGCTGGTCGCGTGGCTGGAGGAGGTGGTGCCTCCGGCCAGCCGCAGGCACTTCCTCAAGCTCATGGGCGCCTCGCTCGGCCTCGCCGGCCTGACCTCCTGCCGGTGGCCGCGGGAGCTCATCGTGCCGTTCGCGAAACGGCCCGAGGACCGCACCCCCGGCGTGCCGCAGCAGTTCGCCACGATCATGGAGATGGGCGGCGCGGCGCTGGGGCTGCTGGTGACGAGCTTCGACGGGCGTCCCACCAAGGTCGAGGGGAACCCCCTGCACCCGGCCAGCCTGGGCGGCACACACCTGTGGGCCCAGGCCTCGATCCTCGAGCTCTACGACCCCGACCGCTCCCGGCAGGTCCTGCACCAGGGCAAGCCGGCGAGCTGGGACGAGCTTGCGGCGTACCTCCAGGAGCATCGCGGCAACCTGGGGACCGGTGCCCCGGGCGGCGGGCTGGCGGTGGTCGCGGGTGCCACGTCGTCACCCACCCTCGCGGCACTTGGCCGGCGCCTGAAGCAGGCGGGCGGGCTGTGGATCGAGCACGAGGCGTGGTCGTGGCGCAATCAGGCCGCGGCGGCGGCCATGCTCGGCGGCACGCCGGGTCGATGGGTCTTGAACCTCGACAGGGCGCGCGTCGTCGTCTGCCTGGATGCCGACATCCTGCTCGCCCACCCCGATGCCGTCCGGCACGCGCGGGACTTTGCGTCCACGAGAAGGGGAGGCGAGGCCCAGGGTCGCCTGTACGCCGCGGAGGCGGCGCTCTCGCTGACCGGCGCGGCGGCGGACCACCGGCTGCCGGTCCCTGCCCGGCAGGTCGGGGTGCTGGCGCTCCACCTCCTCGCCGAGGTCGCCCGTCTGGGTGTCGTGGTCCCGCCCGCCCTGCTGGGGCAGTGGGGCGCCGTCAAGGAGGTCGCCGGGCTGCCCCCGACCGGAGCGCTGCCGGAGCTTCCCGAGCCGTGCGTGGGGTTCGTGCGCGCCGTGGCGAAGGACCTGGTGGCGCACCGGGGTGCATGCCTCGTGGTGGCCGGCGCCGGGCAGACCGTCGCGCATCACCTGGCGCTGGTGCTCAACCAGGTGCTGGGCAATCTCGGCTCCACGGTTTCCCTGGTGCCCCACGAGAGCCCGGCCACGGACGCGGCCGCGCGGATGGCGGCTCCCTTTGTCGGTGGGGGCCTGACGCGGCGCCTTCTCGACCCGGTCGTCGACGGCCTCGACGAGCTGGTCGGTGGCTTGGAGAGCCGCAGCGTCTCGACCGTCTTGATCCTGGGTGACAACCCGGCGCTCGAGATGCCGCGGTTCGCTGAGGAGCTCAAGCGCCCCGGCGTCACGAGCCTCCACCTGGGCCTGTACGCCGACGAGACGGCGAAGCGCTGCACCTGGCACCTCCCGCAGGCCCATTTCCTGGAGAGCTGGGGGGATGGACGCGCCTGGGACGGGACGTACGCGGTGCAGCAGCCGCTCATCGCGCCGCTTCACGGCGGGCGCAGCGCCATCGAGGTGCTGTCGAGCGTGCTGGAGGCAACGCCCCCGAGCGCCCACGATCTCGTGAAGCGGACGTTCACGGAGCTGCACAGGCCGGCCGATCCCGAGCTCGCCTGGCAGCAGGCCCTGCGCGACGGCGTCGTGATTGGCTCCGCACCGGCCGCGTCGGCGACCAGTTGGCCGTCACACGATTCCTCCCTCGTCCCCGCCTGGCAGGCTGCCGTCGAGCAGGCACGAGCAGGCTCCGACGGTGACCTCGATGCGGTGCTCGTGCCCGACAGCCGGGTCTGGGACGGCCGCTTCGCCAACAACGCGTGGCTGCAGGAGCTGCCTGACCCGCTCTCGAAGCTCACCTGGGACAACGCGGCGGTGCTCGGTCCCGAGACCGCCGGCACGCTGGGTGTGAGGCACGGCGATGTGGTCAAGCTGACCCGCGGCACGACTTCGGTCGAGGCGCCGGTCTACGTGATGCCCGGCGTCGCGGCCGGGTCGGTCGTCCTGCCCCTCGGCGGCGGCCGCACCGCGGCCGGCCAGGTGGGCAACGGCGTCGGCTTCGACGCGTACCCGCTGCGCCCCGACGGCCAAGAGTCGTTCGCGGGCGGGCTGAAGGTGGAGCGCACCGGCCGCCGGCACCTGCTGGCCACCACCCAGGACCACCACGACATCGACCGGGTCGGGTTCCGCGGCCGCGAGCTGCGGGTGGGGGAGCTGGTGCGGGAGCGGAAGGTCGGCGAGGCCCCCGCCGGCGAGGCCGGGGCGGGCCACGGGGAGCACGCCGCGATCTTCCACTCCCCGGAGCTTTCGGGCGAGCACCAGTGGGCGATGGCCATCGATCTGGCGGCGTGCACCGGATGCAGCGTCTGCACCCTCGCCTGCCAGGCCGAGAACAACATCGTGGTGGTGGGTAAGACCCAGGTGGCGCGCAGCCGCGAGAGGGCGTGGCTGCGCCTCGACCGCTACTTCAGCGGCGCCCCGGGCAACCCCAGGGTGCACTTCGCGCCGGTGGCGTGCCAGCACTGCGAGAAGGCGCCCTGCGAGCAGGTCTGCCCCGTGGCGGCAACGATCCACAGCGACGAGGGGCTGAACCAGATGGTCTACAACCGCTGCGTCGGCACCCGCTACTGCTCCAACAACTGCCCGTTCAAGGTGAGGCGCTTCAACTTCTTCCACTACACGAAGGAGGTCGGGCACCTGCGGCGGATGGCGTTCAACCCCGAGGTGACGGTGCGCTCGCGCGGCGTCATGGAGAAGTGCACGTACTGCATCCAGCGCATCGAGCACGCCAAGATCGCGGCGAAGAACGAGCGGCGGGAGCTGCGCGATGGCGAGGTCGTACCGGCGTGCGCCCAGGCCTGCCCGGCGGGGGCGATCGTCTTCGGGGACCTCTCGGATCCCGGGAGCCGGGTCGCGGCGCTCCACCGCGAGGGCCGCGCCTACGTGATGCTGCCGGAGCTCGACATCGCCCAGCGCACCCGCTACCTGGCGAGGCTCGTGAACCCGTCGCCGGACCTGGAGGAGGCGTGATGGCCACCGAGATCCTGGACAACGCCGCCGAGGATCCCGGCCGCCGCGCCCCGCTGGTCCTGGGCAACCACAGCTTCACCACCCTCACGGACAAGGTCTGCCAGGTGGTGGAGGGGCGCACGCCGCGGGCGTGGTGGATCGCCTTCGGGCTATCCCTCGGACTGACCGGCGTCTTCTTCGCCATGCTCGGCTACCTGGTGGTGACCGGCATCGGCGTGTGGGGCCTCAACGTCCCGGCGGCGTGGGCGTTTGACATCACCAACTTTGTGTTCTGGGTCGGCATCGGCCACGCCGGGACGCTCATCTCGGCGATCCTCTTCCTGTTCCGCCAGAAGTGGCGCACCGCCATCAACCGGTTCGCCGAGGGGATGACGATCTTCGCGGTCGTCTGCGCCCTGGTCTTCCCGACCATCCACACCGGCCGGCCGTGGTTCGACTACTGGCTCATGCCGTTCCCCAACCAGATGAAGATGTGGCCGCAGTTCCGCAGCCCCCTG
>JALOLB010000301.1 GCA_025456225.1 Thermoanaerobaculaceae bacterium | reverse complement strand
CTCGAGCTGGTCGCTACTGTACCCAGTGCGTGACGGGTGAGGATGTCCCTATCTCTCTCGCCCCTCTACCCTTCCGCGTGGCGCGGCGCGGAACTTCGGACTAGAAGCCCGCTTGCACATCAACCGATGTGAGCCCGCCTGAGGACATTCTCCGTGGCCCCTCGGGTTCCCGTCCACGACCACGACCACGTCGACGTCCACGTCCACGACCAGGTCCGAGACCAAATCAACACTCGACCGGTCAGATGGGTGGTGGTCCTTGAGGCTTGAGCCTGTAGCCTTGAGCCTGGTCGGGCGGGGGCAAGGTTGCCGGGGGGCCGCCCGCGGAGGTAGAGTGGCCGACCTGAGGTGAGTATGGCGGGCGTTGCAGACAAGGTCATCGAGTTCTTCATGGGGTCCAAGCACGAGCGCGAGGTCAAGCGCCTGCAGCCCATGGTGGCGGCGATCAACGCGCTGGAGCCGGAGCTGCAGCCCCTGTCCGACGACGAGCTGCGGGCGCGGCTGACGCGCATCAAGGACGAGGTGCGCACGGCCGAGCTGCCGGAGGAGTACGTCGCGCGGCGCACGCACGTGCAGGCGGTCCTCGACGAGCACCTCGTGGAGGTGTTCGCGCTGGTGCGCGAGGCATCGAGGCGCACCCTCGGGATGCGCCACTTCGACGTCCAGCTCATCGGCGGCATGGTGCTGCACGCGGGCAAGATCTCCGAGATGCGGACGGGCGAGGGCAAGACCCTGGTCGCCACGCTGCCGGTGGTGCTGAACGCCCTCACCGGCCGCGGCGTGCACGTGGTCACCGTCAACGACTACCTGGCCAAGCGCGACGCCGAGTGGATGGGGCAGATCTACCGGTTCCTGGGCCTGTCCGTGGGGTGCATCCAGAACCAGATGAGCGACACCGAGCGTCTGGCGGCCTACGGCTCCGACATCACCTACGGCACCAACAACGAGTTCGGCTTCGACTACCTGCGCGACAACATGAAGTTCGACGTCGCCAACATGGTCCAGCACGGCCACGCCTACGCCATCGTCGACGAGGTGGACTCGATCCTGGTCGACGAGGCGCGGACGCCGCTCATCATCTCGGGCCCCTCGGAGCTCTCGCCCGGGCTCTACTACCAGGTCGATCGCATCATCCCCAAGCTCGTCAAGGGCGAGGAGATCCGCGACAAGTACGGCAACAAGTCGACGACCGGCGACTACATCGTCGACGAGAAGTCCCGCACCTCGGCGCTCACCGAGGAGGGCGTCGCCAAGGCGGAGCGGCTCCTCTCGATCCCCAACCTCTACGACCCGACCCAGATCGAGAGCCTGCACGCCGTCGAGCAGGCGCTGCGCGCCCACACCCTGTACCAGCTCGACCGCGAGTACATCGTCAAGGACGGCCAGGTCATCATCGTCGACGAGTTCACGGGCCGGCTGATGCCGGGGCGGCGCTGGTCCGACGGGCTGCACCAGGCGGTCGAGGCCAAGGAAGGCGTCAAGATCGAGGCCGAGAACCAGACCCTGGCCACGATCACGCTGCAGAACTACTTCCGCATGTACGAGAAGCTGGCCGGCATGACGGGCACGGCCGAGACCGAGGCGGACGAGTTCGCGCAGATCTACGGCCTCGACGTCATCGTCATCCCGACCAACCGGGAGATGATCCGGCAGGACAACCCGGACCTCATCTTCCGCACCGAGAAGGAGAAGTGGAAGGCGGTGGTCGAGGAGATCCTGGAGCTGCACGAGAAGGGGCAGCCAATCCTCGTCGGCACGGTCTCGATCGAGAAGTCCGAGAGGCTCTCGGAGCTGCTCAAGCGGCGCGGCGTCACGCATGTCGTGCTCAACGCCAAGTTCCACGAGCGCGAGGCCTCCATCGTCGCCCAGGCCGGCCGCTACGGGGCTCTCACACATCATCCTCGGCGGCAACCCCGAAGGACTGGCCAGGGCCGAGGCCGACCCGGTCAAGGACCCCGAGGCGTATCAGGCCGCCTTCGAGAAGTACAAGGCGAAGTGCGCCCAGGAGCGCGAGCAGGTGCTGGCCGCCGGCGGCGTTCACATCCTCGGCACCGAGCGCCACGAGGCGCGGCGCATCGACAACCAGCTCCGCGGCCGCTCGGGGCGCCAGGGCGACCCGGGCGCCTCGCGCTTCATCCTCTCGCTCGAGGACGACCTCATGCGCATCTTCGCGTCGGACCGCCTGCGCGAGTGGATGAAGCACCTGGGCATGGAGGAGGACGTCCCCATCGAGTCGAAGATGGTGACGCGCTCCATCGAGCGCGCCCAGAAGCAGGTGGAAGGTCGAAACTTCGAGATCCGCAAGCACCTCCTCCAGTACGACGACGTCATGAACAAGCAGCGCGCGGCGGTGTACAGCCTGCGCCGCGACGTGCTGGACGGCAAGGAAGGCCGCGGCTGGGTGCTCAACGCCGCCAAGCAGATCGTCGGCTCCCTCATCGACATGCACTGCCCGGACGACAAGCACTTCGACGACTGGGACCAGGCGGCGCTCGACCGCGAGCTCGACGAGAACTTCGGCCTGGGCCTGAAGGAAGCCGGCGTGGTCTGGGAGAAGGTGACCCGGGGCGCGCTCGAGGACACGCTCATCGAGGTCGTCGAACGGCGCTACGCCGCGCGCGAGCAGGAGCTGGGCGAGCCCGACTTCCGGCAGCTCGAGCGCTACGTCATCCTCTCGGTGCTGGACGCCCAGTGGAAGGACCACCTGCTGGCGCTCGACCACCTCAAGGAAGGCATCGGCATGCGCGCCTATGGCCAGCGCGACCCGCTGGTCGAGTACAAGCGCGAGTCGTTCGGGCTCTTCCAGTCGATGATGGAGCGCGTCGAGGACCAGGCGGTGCAGTACATGTACCGCCTCGACCTGGCGCGGGTGGTGCCGGAGCGGCGCCACCACGCCCCGGTGCGCGAGACCAAGGCCGAGGCCACGGCGCTCCAGGGGGAGCGGCAGGAGGCGAAGCACTCGCCGGGCTCAGGCAGCCCCACCACGGTGCGCCGGCACGAGCCCAAGGTCGGCCGCAACGACCCCTGCCCCTGCGGCTCCGGCAAGAAGTACAAGAAGTGCCACGGAGCCAACGAGGGCGCCGCCGCAAGCTAGCGCCGCAGGTCACTCGACCTCTGCCGTCTCATCCCCCAGATGGGGGAGCGCGCGTCCCCCGTGCTCACCCGCGGCGGAGCAGCGCCACGCCGGTGCCGAGGACGAGGGCGAGCAGGAGGAGCAGCCCCACGGGCCCGGTGGCCGGGATCGGCTCGGGCGGCATCCGCTCGAGCACCGCCACGAGCTCGACGTCACCGCTGGCCGTGAAGGTGTAGCTCGGGCTCGTGCTCACCGGGGCGCCGGCCACGTGCCAGGCGAGGAAGGTCCAGCCCGGGGCGGGTGTGGCGAGGACCGTCACCGACTGGCCGAGCGGGACCTCGCCTCCGCCGGAGACGGTGCCGCCCTCGGGCGGGCTCGCGACCACGGACACCACCGCCATGCCCGGGAGCGCGTAGGTGAGGTAGGCGCTCCACACCTCGTCGGTGAGCGTCGGTGCGGCGTCGGCGGCGGGGTCGAGCGCCTCCGGGAAGGCGCCCCAGGACCAGGGGACGAACAGCCCGTCGCCCGGCGCGCCGGTGGCGTGGCTGGGCACCGGGACCGCGGTGTCGACCTGCCAGGCCAGCCAGTAGGTGCCGGCGGGCAGCACCAGGGACGCCGGCGTGCCCGTCGCGATGCTGGTGGCGAGCCAGGCGTTCGCAGCGCTGTTGGGGAGCACCCCCGACTGCCAGAGGAGGTGGGGTGTGGCGGCGGTGTCGTACAGCGCCAGGCGCACGTTGCCCTGAGCGGCGTGCGAGTAGAGCCGCAGCTCCCTGACCCGGCCGGCCTCGGGCATGGTGAGCCTGGTCGCCTTGATGAACCCCTGCTGGGAGAGGCCCACGCGGACGATTCTGCCGGGGGAGGTATTGACTCCCAGGTAGGCATGGCCAGAGGCGGTGTCCATGACCGCGCTTGAAAGCCACTCCTCCCAGCTCTCCAGCGGCATGGCGCCGACCCGGGTCGGAGGGTTGGAGCCGCTCCCCAGCGCCACCTTCTCCACATGACCCGGGGAGGAGGAGGCCCCAGAATAGGCGTTGCCCGATGCGGCGTCGATGATTGCGCTGTTGAAGGCGGGCCCCCAGACCTGCAGCGTCAACGCGGCAAGGCGGGTGGGTGGATTCGCACCGCTTCCCAGAGCTATCTTCACCACTCCGCCGTAGAACTCGTTCTTGAAGTAGAAGTAGGCATGCCCTCCGGTCGGGTCGATGACCGCGCTCGTGATGCCGCCCTCCATGCTCTCCAACGTCACGGCGCCCACACGGGTCGGTACGGACACGCCGCTTCCCAGCGCCACCTTCACCACCCGGCCTGGTGATCCGCTGGTCCCGAAGTAGGCATGCCCCGACGCCGCGTCGATGACCGCAGCCGACAGGCCGTTTTCGCCGGCGTCGAGGACCAGTGCGCCGACCCTGGCTGGGGGGTTTGAGCCGCTCCCCAACGCCACCTTCACCACCCGGCCCGGTGATGTGCTTGTCCCGAAGTAGGCATGCCCCGATGCCGCGTCGATGACCGCACACCACAGGCGGTCTTCTCCGGCGTCGAGGATCAGTGCGCCGACCCTGGTCGGGGGGGTCGAGCCGTTCCCCAACGCCACCTTCACCACCCGACCCGGAGATGTCGCTGTTCCGAAGTACGCGAAGCCTGCGGCCGGATCGATGAGCGCGGAAACCAGGCGGTTCTCTCCGGTCTCGAGAATCAGTGCGTCTACTCGGCTGGGAGGTTTCGAACCTCTCCCCAACGCCACCTCCACCACGTGCCCAGGCGACGTGTCGGTTCCGAAGTAGGCATGGCCCGAGGTGGCGTCGATGACGGCAGAGCGCAGGTGGGCCTCGCTCTCGAGTACGGTGCTGGCCACCTGCGAGGGAGGGTTCGACCCGCTTCCCAATGCCACCTTTGCCACCTCTGCCACATCCGCGGGGCGGCCGGTGCCGATGGTTCCGAAGTACGCGTGCCCCCCGGTGACGTCAATGACCGCGCTGCACGCGAGCCTGGTCCTGCTCCCCGGCGTGACGGTTCCCACCAGGGTGGGAGGGCTCGACCCGCTCCCCAACGCGACCTTCCCGACCGTGCCGCTGTTGCTTCCGAAGTAGGCGTAGCCCGAGGCAGGGTCGATGACTGCGGAGCTGAGGTATTCGGCCCAGCCGTCCACCTCCATCGCGCCCACTTGTGTGGGAGGGTTCGACCCGCTCCCCAATGCCACCTTCACCACCCAGACTGGCCCACCAAGCATGAAGTTCGTCCCGGTTCCGAAGTAGGCATAGCCCGCGGCGGCGTCGATGACTGCGCTCCAGACAAATTGCGCGTGGGCCAGGGTCACGGCGCCCACGCGAGTGGGAGGGTTGGAGCCGCTCCCCAGCGCCACCTTCACCACGTTGGCTGACATCGTCATGGTGCCGAAGTACGCGAACCCCGAGGCCGGGTCGATGACCGCGCACCGGAGATCGGCCTCGTCGTTTTCCAGTGTCACGGCACCGACCCTGGTGGGAGGATTGGAACCGCTCCCCAGCGCTACCTTCACGACTCGGCCAGGGTTGGTGTTTGTTCCGAAGTAGGCGTGACCCGAGGCGGCGTCGATCACCGCGCTGCGGAGGTCGTCCTCCCCGCTCTCCAGCGTCACCGACCCGACGCGGGAGGGGGGATTCGAGCCGCTCCCCAGCGCCACCTTCACCACCTGGCCCGGGGAGGTGGAGGTTCCGAAGTAGGCGTACCCCGCCGCGGCGTCAATGACCGCGCTCCAGAGGCGGTTCTCCCCGGGCGCCAGCTCCAGGTCGCCCACGACGGTGGGAGGTGCCGACCCACTCCCCAGTGCGACCTTCACGACACGGCCGGGGTCCGTGGTCGTCCCAAAGTAGGCGTGGCCTGAAGCCACGTCGATGACTGCACTTGCAGGGAATGAGTAGCCGCGAAGGTCCGCCGCATCCAGCCGCCGCATCCCGCCGTCGGGGTAGCTTGGGGAGCCGACCTGGTCGCGGCCGGCGATGGGGTCGGAAAAGCGGAGAGAGCGGTCGGTGTCGGCATGGCCGGACGCATCGCGGGCGGTGATGGCCACGGCGTAGGTGGCGTCGTCGAGCCCCGAGGCGGTCCACTCCGCCTGCCACAGCCCCGCCGTGCCCGAGGCGCTCACCCCGCCCAGGTTGGCGGGTGCCGGGCGCAGCTCGACGGTCGCCACGGGCGTGGCGGAGGCGCCGCCGTCCTGCCGCTCGATGCGCGCCTCGACCCGCACCACCGGCCGCTCGCTCGTG
>JALOLB010000087.1 GCA_025456225.1 Thermoanaerobaculaceae bacterium | reverse complement strand
ACCCCGCCGGTGAGCACGTCCGTCGCCACGGCCAGTGCGTGGGCGTCCGGGTGTGAGGCCTCCGGAGACCGCCACGAGCAGCCCACCCACCCGACCTCGCCGGCTCTTCGCAGGACGAAGCGGCGCTCGCCTTCCTGCTTCGGCTCCCTTGTCACTACCGGCGGGAGGGGGCGAGGGGCTCGTGGCAGCGGACCGAAGTGCCTGGCCACGAGACCCAGCGCCTCGTCGCGCTCGAAGGCGCCCACCAGCACGAGGCTGGCGTTGTCCGGGTAGTAGAAGGTGTCGTAGAACGCCCGCAGGCGCTCGATCGTTGCAGCCTCGATGTCGCTCCGCCACCCGATCGTCGGGTGGTGGTAGGGGTGCTCGCGGAAGGCGATGGCGAAGGAGTCGCGCAGCAGCAGGTCGAACGGGTCGTTCTCGCTGCGCTCCAGCTCGTTGTGGACGACGGTCAGCTCGGAGGCCAGGTCCTCGCCGCGCAGGAGCGCCCCCCGCATGCGGTCCGCCTCGAGCTCCAGCGCCAGCTCCAGGTGCTCCGGCGGCAGCGTCTCGTAGTAGTTGGTGCGGTCGAACCAGGTGGTGGCGTTGAAGGACGCGCCCACCCGCTCCAGGACCCGTGCCACCCCGGTCCCGGCCTGGGGGTTGAAGCGCTGCGCCCCCTTGAACATCAGGTGCTCGAGCAGGTGCGTGGCGCCGGTGTGGCCAACCGCCTCGTTGCGCGACCCCACGTGGTAGACCACGCACACCGCCACCACCGGGATGCCCGACTCACGCAGCAGCAGCACGCGCAAGCCGTTGGAGGCGAGCTCCAGCTCCTCGACCCCGTGCTCCAGGCATTTCGTGGTGAAGTCGCCCTCCATGCCACCTCCATCCGACAAGACCGATATCATACCCGTCATGATCGACCTGCGCTCCGACACCGTGACCCACCCCACGCCGGCCATGCGCCGGGCGATGGCCACTGCCGAGGTTGGCGACGACGTGTACGGCGAGGACCCCACCGTCCGACGCCTCGAGGCGCGAGCCGCCGAGCGGCTCGGCAAGCAGGCCGCCATCTTCGTGCCCACCGGCACCATGGGCAATCAGGTCGCGATCCACCTCCAGGCGAGGCCTGGCAGCGAGGTGATCCTCGAGGCGCGCGCCCACATCTTCAACTTCGAGATGGGGGCGATGGCGGTGTGGTCGGGCGCGCTGCCGCGGCCCATCACCACCAGCGACGGCTTCATGACCCCCGAGCAGGTGTCGGCCGCGATCAGCCCGCCGATCTCCTACCGCACCCCGACCAGCCTGCTGTGCCTCGAGAACACCCACAACCTGTGGTCCGGCCTGCCCATGGACGCCGCCCGCACCGAGGCTCTCGCCACCGTGGCTCGGTCCCGTGGGCTCGCCGTGCACCTCGACGGCGCCCGGATCTTCAACGCTGCGGCCGCGCTGGGCACCCCGGCCGCAACCCTCGCGGCCCCCTGCGACACGGTGATGTTCTGCCTCTCCAAGGGCCTCGCGGCACCGATCGGATCGCTCCTCGCCGGGCCATCCGACCTCATCCGGGAGGCCCGCCGGGTGCGCAAGCTTTTCGGCGGCGGGATGCGCCAGGTGGGTGTGCTCGCGGCCGCCGGCCTGGTGGCCCTCGACGAGATGGTCGATCGCCTGGACGAGGATCACCGGCGGGCACGGCGACTCGCCCAGGGGCTGGCCGAGCTTCCGGGTGTGGAGGTCGACCCCGCGCGAGTGTGGACCAACATCCTGGTGTTCCAGTTACGCTCACAGTCCGGGGAGGCCTCGCCGGCGGCGCGCCTGGCGGCCGGCCTGCGTGACCGCGGCATCCTCTGCATCGCCTTCTCCGACCACGAGCTGCGGATGGTCACCCACGTCGAGATCGACGACCCCGCCATCGAGGCGACGCTCGCCGCCGCGGGCGAGGTGCTTGAAGAAATCTACCAGTAGGCCCTGACAGGTGCCGCGCCTCTGACGTGGAGGTAGACGTCCAGGTTGCGCCAGTGCCGCAGCCTGACAGGAAACGCCCCCCGCCAGCCCTTCTCGGGCCGGGCGGGGGGCGTTCTACCCTCTCCCCTCTCCCCTCTCGGGATCGAGGAAATTCAGCCTACGGAAGGACCGGCTCCTCGGCCGAGCGCTCGACACGCCCGCTCAGGCGCCGGCGGACCGGTGACTGGCGGACCACGAGCTGGCTGGTGTCCACGTTCGGGAGCCAGCCCCTGGCCAGCTCCACGGCCGCCTGGGACGAGAACACGAACTCCGACGCCGCCACTGACGTGGAGGCCTGGGTCATGGGGAAGAACTCGAGCAGACTGACCTCGGCCAGGCCGGCACCGAGCTGGGTGTTGAGAACCTTGATGAACTCGTTGGCGATCACGGCATAGCCGAGGCCCTGAGGATGCACGCCGTCGTAGGAGAAGATGCCGCCGGTCAGGAACGCGCCCGACAGCTTGACCCCTCCCACGGCCAGCCCGTGGGTGGCGATGTCGTTGTAGATCGCGTTGGTGTCGACGACCTTCGCCCCGACCGACGCGGCCGTGGCCTTGATGATGGCGTTCAGCTCGGCAGTGCGCGACTTGATCGCCGCGACCTCGGCGGCCCGCAGGATCACGCCCGCGTGCAGGCCCGTCATGTCGACGCTGCCCTCCGGAAGTGGTTGGCCTGTCCCACCCGCAGCCACCGGTATCCCGATGCCCTGCTTGAGCAGCGCCGAGGCGCTGAGGGTCAGGAAGTCCTGGTCGGTGAGCAGCCCGGCTTCGCCGATCAGCGGGATCTTCGAGCCGTTGGCCGGGTTCACGAGGTAGGGCTTGACGGTGGTCACGAAGGGAATGGCCGTCACGTCCGGAATCGTCGCAACGACGATCTTGGCCGCCGGCGCCCCGGAGTGGAGCGTCCCGAGCAGCGTCTCGTACTGGCCCTTGAACACCGCGGCCGTCGTCAGGGTGACGCCGTCCATGGCGACGGCGACGACCGCCGCACCCAGCACGTCGTTGTTGCCAGCCCAGACGGTCAGGAAGGTCGGCTGCAGGGCCAGCGCCTGCTGGACCGACGTGCTTGTCCCGTCACGCAGCGTCAGGTCGGCCATCGGCACGACCACCTGAACCTCGCCGCGCGCGTAACGTCCGAGATCCTCCGCAAGCTTGTAGATGTCACCCTTGATCCCCAGGATCGCGGCGAGGTTGGCACCGTCGAGACCCAGGTTGTTGTACGGCCTGGCCAGATCCTTGTTGGTGGGGCTGCCGATGCCGGGCTTGGGCAGGATCGTCGGGCTGACGCCCTGGGAGGTCACGGTCAGCGCCTTGAGCTCGAGCGTCAACGGCATGCCGGGAGCCGAGACCGTTGGCTGCTGGAAACCCGAGACGCCGGCCTGCCGGGCAAGGAGCGCCGGAAAGGAGCCCTGCTGTATCGACTCCTCGAGTCCGTAGGACGCAACCCCAGCGGTCATGCTGTCCCCGACTGCCACGTAGCGCGTGAAGTCCACCTGGGCGGTGGCAGCAGCCGCCAGAAGCAGCCCTGCCATGCCCACGATCAGGAGCTTGTCAGTCTGTCGCATCTCGTCCCCCCTCAGAACTTGTAGACGACGGTAAAGCCCAGGAGCTCGGCACCGTTGTGGTAGACGCCGTTGAAGTTGTCACCGTCGAGACCCTCGGTCGAGCGCTTCGGGAAGTCCAGGTGCATGTAGCCCACGTCCAGCCGCATGCGCTCCGACAGCCCGTAGGAGAACCCGATGCACAACCCGAGGCGATCGTTGTCGGGAAGGAGTGGCGAGACGGACTCGGTGGGTACCGGGGTCTCGTCGTACAGCACCCCGGCCTGCCATGCCCACGTCGGCGACGTCCGGTACTCCACGCCGAGGCGATAGGAGCTCGAGTCGCTGTAGTATTCCGGCCGCACCGACGAAAGGGCCGGATAGCCCTTGATCGTGATCGGCAGGTCCTGGAAGCTCGACCATCCGGTACGCACCCAGTCGACCTCCACGCCCAGGCGGTCGTTACGCCAGGCCAGGGCAACCCGAATCTCGTCCGGGAAGGTGATCTGGCTCTCGACCTCGGGATTGCTGTCGAACGGGATCTGCATCGCGACGATGTCGTCGAAGTCCTCGTGGCCGGTGGAGAACTGCACGAAGGACGCGTTGCCTTCGAAGTCGACCTTGACCTCCGAGCGGTACCCCACCCCCAACGTCACGCCGCCACCCAGCTTGCCCAGAAAGGCGAGGTTGAAGCCGAGGCCGGTGTTCTGGTCGGAGTAGAGATGCGCCTGACCCACCTCGGCCACCGTCTGCGTGTAGGGGTTCACGGCCCCGATCGACTTGGTGAGGTCGATCGACGCCATGTAGACGTCGAGACCGACCGCAAGGGCCGCCTTGTCCGAGAGCCGATAGGCAACGCTGGGGTTGAAGTTGAACACCTTGAGGTCGGCCCGCTTGGAAATGTAGCGGCCCGCGAAGTCGTCGTCCCACCAGGTGCCGAGCCCGAACGGTGCGTTCAGCGCGATGCCCCACCGCAGCTTCTCGCTGATCCGCCCGGTGGCGTAGGCGTGCGGCGGGTAGAAGATCTGGCTCTTCTGCTCGGCCTCGTAGCTCGCGCCGGGATATGGGTCGGCGCCGTCGAAGGTGCTCGAGAGGCTGATGAAGTAGGCGCCACCCGCGGCCTGGGTGCCGTCCAGGAACGCAACACCGGCCGGGTTGTAGTACAGCGCCGTCGGGTCGTCCGCCGTGGCTCCGAACGCTCCCGCCAGGGCCACACCGCGAGCCCCGTGCTCGAACAGCGCAAATCCGGATCCCAGCGCGATGGCGGGCAGGAGCAGGAGCCCTGCCAGCACCACCAACTGCCTGCAAATCCTCGGAGTTACCATCGATCTCCTCCCCTTTTCTCGCCCTGTGGCAAGAGTGCTGCCGGGTACTTTATAGCCGGTCTCATCCCCCGTCAACCGCGCACCCCCGCTCCCCCACCCAGGCCTCAGGTTCTCCGCCCACCCAAGCCGCCGGCCTCAGACCTCAGGTAAGGCAGGCCTCAGGTTTCCCGCCCGCCCAACCAGCCGGCCTCGGGCCTCAGCTCCCCCACCCACCCAATTCTCTCTATGTAGTACCTGACGCCTGAGGCCTGAGGCCCGAGGCCTGTTCTTCCTGAGGCCTGAGGCCTGTCCTTCCTGAGGCCCGAGGCCCGAGGCCTGAGGCCTGTCTTTCCTGAGGCCTGAGGCCCGAGGCCTGAGGCCTGTCTTTCCTGAGGCCTGAGGTCTGAGGCCTGAGGTCTGTCTTTCCTGAGGCCTGAGGTCTGGGCGGGGAATGGGGGAACGAAAAATGGCGCCCGTGCCGGCGCCGGAGGAAGGAGGAGGGTGCTGACACCAATCTAGGGTGCCACCCCTCCTCTGTCCGTGAGATGGGTCACACGAGGCGACGCACCGCGAGCACGGTTCGGTCGTCGTGGGGTGGCGCCCCGCGGGTGTGGCGATCCACCGCGGCGAACAGTCGGTCCACCATGCTGGTCACGGAGCCGTCGCGGGAGGTTCCCGCCAGCTCCGCGATCCGATCCGTGCCGAAGTCCTCGTCGCCGGGATCGGTGGCCTCCGAGAGGCCATCCGTGTACGCCACGAGCAGGGCACCGGGAGGCAGCACGGTCCGCATGCACTCGTAGCGCGCGACCGGCAACAGGCCAAGGGGTGGCCCGCTGGCCCCGAGGAGCGTGGTCCCGGCACCCGGTACCGTCAGCACCACCGGGTTGTGGCCGGCCGACAGGTACTCCAGGGTGCCGTCGCGGTGCAGATACGCCAGGAACACGGTGGCGAACTTGTTGGCCGGCGTGGTGCGGATGAGGTGGGCGTGCAGAACCTGGGCAAGCTCTCCCAGAGGCAGCCGCGAGTGCAGGAGGACCCGCACCGCGGACTGGACCGAGGCGGCCATCAGAGCCGCCGGCACACCCTTCCCGGCCACGTCCCCGAGCATCAGGAAGAGACCGTCGTCCACGGGAATGACGTCGAAAACGTCGCCCCCGACCCGTCGCGAGGGCTGGTTTCGCGCTGCGAGATCGTAGCCTTCGAGCTCCGGCAGCTCGGACGGGAGCAGCTCCCGCTGCACCGCAGCCGCCAGCTCCAGCTCGCGCTCCATGCGGAGCCGCTCGATGGCCTCCTGGTGGAGGGTTGCGTTCTCGAGCGCCACTGCGGCCTGCGCTGCAAAGAGGCCGAGCGTCTCGGCATCCGTGGCGGAGAAGGGTGCGGTACCCCCCCGCACCTCCCGCTCCGCCAGCGCCAGCACACCGAGGCGGCCACGTCGTCCGCTCACCGCCACGGCCAGGCGTGACGGCTCCAGCAGACCGAGCTCCCCCAGCCCAACCACCTCCTCGTGACTCAGCACGCCACCGCCAACCCGCGCGGCCACGACACACGACCCGTCGCTACAGGTTCCCGCCGCGGCCGCACCCTGCACCCGGCCGGTCACGGCCGGCGCACCAGCTCCGGCCAGCCAGACCTCTCCCCGGCGCGCATCCAGGAGCGCCGTGGCATTGAGCAGCAGCTCCTCGGCGATGTGCGTGGGCTCGAGGCTGCCGCCCAGAGCTTCCGCGATGGCCCGCAGTGACTCCAGCTCCCACAGACGCCGACGTTCGGCGAACCGCGCCTTCTTGAGCTCGTCGCGCACCATCCAGGAGCCCAGCACGACGCCGCCGGCCAGCCGGAGCAGGTCGGAGGGCTCGCCCCCGCCGCTGAGCTCGACCCAGAAGCTGTCGCGACCCGCCGGCAACAGATACCGCCGGCCGACGTTCGAGGCCGCGCCGCGGGCGGCCAGCACCTCTTCTCCGTTGCCCAGACGCGCCGACGATGCACCGGTCTCCGCCACCACGACATCGAGCACGTCGTCGGGCAGGTGAACGCCCGTCTCGCGCGGACCCGATGTCCCCGCCAGCAGCAGCCTGGACACGCCGTTCATGGTGCCGGGCGAAGCTCCACGAGGGCCGTGGCGCGATCAGGGAAGATCCGTGCGTACTGGGCCAACCCCATGATCTGGAAGGTCTTCGAGATGCTGGGCGAGAGACAGCAGAAGGCAAGGGTGCCACCGAGGTCCAGCGTGCGCTCGAGCACTTCCAGCAGCAGGGAGATCCCGATGGAGTTGATGATGCGCGTGGCGTGAAGGTCGAAGAGCAGGACTCGCGTTCCGGTATCGAGGAGTCGCCCGGCCTCCCGGGCGATCGCTTCGCCACCCTCGTTGTTGATGTACCCGGTGACTTCGAGAACGGCCACGACGCCAATGGACTCTGCCACTCTGAGCTCGAACGTCTCCACCGTCACTGCCCTCCCCGTCGCCGCAGCAACCGCACCTGGGTGTAGCCCGGCTTCGAGACCACGTCCACGGCGTCCATGAGGTGCCGCATCAGCTCCAGACCCCACCCCCGCTTGCGATTGCCGTGCAGCTTGGCCTCGATCTGCGGGGAAGGAACCCTTCGCGGGTCGAACCCTGGACCGTGGTCCGTCACCAGGACCTCGATGCGCGGACCCTCGCCGTTGCGGTGCCCCAGCACCTCGACCTCCACCTCTCCCGCACCATGCTCAAGGGCATTCAGACACGCCTCCACAACGGCGAGCTTCACTTCCTCAAGCGTATCACGGGCGAAGCCGAGGCGCGCTCCGACGTCCTGCACAGCCCTGGCCGCCAGCAGCTCCGCGTCGGGCACGGGCGGCAGAACAATGCGAACTCGGGCGGGCTCACTCATCGCGCACCCGGGGGCCGGTCAGAGCGAGAGGAGCAGATGAAGAAGGTGCCAGGCGACGCGGATCGCTTCCTGGGATGCGTCGCTCCAGGCCACGCCACCCCCGGCCACCGAAGCACCCACAACGGCCCAGGGGCGGGTCAAGGGCTCCAGGAATCGGCTCGCGAGGCTGGCGGAGGGCATGACCATCATGCCCATCATCCATATCAAGAACCAGGCCAATCGATCTAACGTTATGCTCCATAGGGTGTTGCCGGAACGCTCGGATCCCGCAGCGTTCCCCGGAACGATGCAAAACGCAACAGCTCATCACGAGTGCTCCGACCCAGACGACGGAACCCTCGTGAATCCAGTACTTCCGCGCGGGATGGTGCGCTCTGCATCATCTGTTGCATTCCACCTCGTCAACATCCGATACAGCGTCGAACGGTCGATCCCCAGCGCCCTGGCCGCCTCGCTTCGCGCTCCGCCGCACGCCTCCAGCATCCGCAGAACGTGCGCCCTCACCACGTCATCGAGGGTGCCGGAGGCCGATGGCGTCGCCACGCCGGTCCGCCGCCCGATCGCCAGCTCGAGGTCCTCGCGTTCGATGAAGGAGCCGTTGGCCAGGGCGGAGGCCGCCTCGATGACGTTCTCGAGCTCCCGGACGTTCCCGGGGTAGTCATGGGCGAGCAGCAGCTCGAGAGCACCGCGAGCCAGCCGCAGGTCCGGACGCCCGAAGCGCTTGCCGTGGAGGCGCGTGAAGTAGACGGCCAGCAGGGGGATGTCCTCGCGGCGCTGCCGCAGTGGCGGCAGGTGCAGCTCGACGACTCGCAGGCGGTAGTAGAGGTCCTCCCGGAACTCGCCACGCGTCATCATGGCCTCAAGGTCACGATTGGTGGCCGCCAGCAGCCGCACGTCGACGTGCAGGCGCTGCCTGCCCCCGACCCGCTCCACCTCCCGTTCCTGGATGACCCGCAGGAGCTTGGCCTGGAGATGCGGCCCGAGGTCGCCCACCTCGTCCAGGAACAGCGTCCCGCCGTTGGCCAGCTCGAGCTTGCCAGCCCTGGCCGCGACCCCTGTGGCGACACCCTTCTCGATCCCGAACAGCTCCGCTTCCAGCAGCGTCTCCGGGACCGCGGCGCAGTTGAGCGGCACGAAGGGGCCCTTGACCCGGGCCGAGAGATTGTGAAGGAGGCGCGCCACCCGCTCCTTGCCGGTGCCCGACTCGCCCCGTACCAACACCGTCACGTCGCTGGGCGCCACGCGGCGCGCGAGCTCGAGGACCCGGCGAAACGCAGGCGCCTGGCCCACCAGACCCGCGTCCTCGCCCCCGCCGAATCGCAGCAGCCGGTTCTCCTCCTCGAGCACCTGGCGCTGCCGCTCCGCATCCTCGAGCAGGCGGCCCGCCGCGATGGCCGGGGCCGCCAGCAGAGCCAGGGATCGCAGGAACCGCACATCCTCGTCGTCGAAGCTCCCGTGTCCGCCTCGTGCCTCCTTGTCAGCCACGCACACGACCGCGTTGAGCTCGTCACGCCACAGGCAGGGCGCGACCAGCACCTCCGAGTAGGGAAGCCCGAAGGCCTCACCGGTCAGCCGTGCCACGCCCCCGCGGCGCACCTCGACGGCTGCCGGCGACGTCAGCCACGCGGCCACCTCGCCTGGCTCGCCGGACCACCCCACACTGACCGCCGAGGCCGGCTCCAGATGCGGCAGCAGCGACACCGCGATACCCGCCGTCGCGTCGAGCAGCCCCACCGCCCGCTGCACCAGCTCCTCGACCACCTCCCCCTCGCGACGCGGCCCGGCCAGGGCCAGGGAGAGGTCGAGGACCGTCTCGAGACGCGCCCGACGCCACCCTTCACGCGTCGATGACATCGCCCATCCTCACGCCGCCACCGGCGGTTCGCCGTGCCACGAGCACGGTGATGTCGTCGTACGGCTCGTCTCCGTCCGCGAACCGCTCCACCTCGGCCAGCAACTGCTCGAGGCAACCCTCGGCACTGCCGTTGAGGCGGGCGAGGACCTTCTGAAGGCGCTCCTCCCCGAACGAGTCACCCTGCCGGTTCTGGGCGTCCGTGAGACCATCGGAGTAGATCACGAGCGTGTCCCCGGCCTCGAGCCGCTCCGAGACCAGATCCCAGGACGCCTCGCGCAGTGCCCCGACCGGCAGGCGGTGAACCGGGGTCGCGAGCTCGGACACGCGCCCGGTGACCCGCCGGCAAAGCGGTCCCGGCTGCCCGGCCAGGGCATAGGTGGCCTCCCCGTCCGGACCGAGCCGCAGGTAGGTCAGGGCGACGAAGAGCCGATGGCGGGGCGTGTACAGCCGCTGGTTGGCGACCCCGAGGATCTCGGCGGGCGCCGCGCCGCCGAGCGCCGCGGTCTGCAGCACCTCTCGCGCCGCGACCATGAGCATGGCGCCCGGCACGGACTTGCCCGAGACATCCCCCAGCACGTAGGCCCGGCTCCCGTCTTCCAGCCCGGGCAGCGCGTCGTAGAAGTCGCCACCGACCTGGCGGGCCGGCACGCACCGCGCCGCCACCTCCCAGCCCGGCGCCACCGGGAGGGTGGCCGGAATGAGGGAGAACTGCACGCGGCGGGCGATCTCCAGCTCCTTCTCGAGCTCGAGCTGCCGGGTGCGCTCGCGCAGCAACTGGGCGTTCTCGAGCGCCACCGCGCCCTGGTTCGCCAGGGTGCGGATGACCTGCAGGTCGTCGCGGCCGTACTCCTCGCCCGAGAGCTTCGGCCCCAGCACGAGCAGGGCGTGGAGCCGATCACGGCTGCGCAACGGGGCCAGCACCCGGGTCCCTGCCCGGCCCAGCGCCTCCAGCATGACGCGCGAGCGCGGGTCGAGGGGCTTGAGAGGCTCGAGGTCGCCGGGCCGAACCGGCGACTCCTGCCTCCCGAGCTCGCTCATGACCAGCAGGTCGGACGCCAGCTCCTTCGGCAGGGCCGGAGGCGTCCCGGCCGCGATGAAACCCCGTCCTTCGCGTCGGTACAGGCACGCCCACTCGATGTGCATGATCTCGGCCAGGCGCGTCGTCAGCAGCCACTCCAGCTTCTCGAACGAGAGCTCGCGCACCACGGCATCGGAGACCTCCTCCATGGCGCGCCGGGCGTCGTAGACCTCCCGGAAGAAGAACCGGTCCACCGGCCCCTGCAGGCGCCGGCGGAGGGGGTCGAAGAGCCCCACGATCACGAGGGCGAAGATGAGGAAGAAGTAGGGTGATCGACCGATCGACAGGTCGCGCGACAGCAGGTTGAACGTTGCGATGCCCACGGCGTACGCGGCGCCCACCACGGCCGTGGTCATGGTGTAGAGCACCGAGCGCCGCACGATGACCCGGATGTCGAAGAACTGGAAGCGCACGATCGCGTACGCGAACGTCAGGGGCACGAGGATGAGCGGTGGCACACCCCAGAACAGGTAGTCGTCGGTGCGCAGCAGGGACGGCATCGCCACGCCCATGACCAGGAACGGGGTGACACCCGCCACCGTCCCCACGAACACCGTGGCGATCTGCCGCCGCTCTCTCCCCTCCTCGGCCCGCACCAGGGATGCCAGCAAGGCCAGCAGACCCAGCACCAGGTAGTCGCCCATCAGCACCCAGCTCGAGATGGGCGCCCCCGAGACCAGCCGCACCCGGATGCCGAAGAGCTTCCCGACCACGAACGTGGCCACGAACAACAGGGGAGGCAGCAGGTAGAGGACGCGGAAGAGGCTCGCCGGGTTGTTGACGAACTCCTCGATGCGCGCCATGACCCGGCCGGTGGCGCCCTCCCATGGCTCGGCGGGGTTGATGAAGTGAAAGCTGAGCCGGCGGGGAAAGACCAGGAAGAAGTGCAGGAACGCCGCCGGGAGCACGAGGAGCGAGAGGGTGCCGGTGGTCAGCACCACCTCGTCCACCCACGAGTAGGATGCCGGGCGGAGTCGGCACACCAGGAACAGCATGAAGAGGGTGCAGAGCGCGAAGAAGACCCGGGTGGAGGCCCCCGAGGAGGAGTCGGGGCGCTGCAGCAGCACGTACAGGCCGATGAAGAAGAAGAGGAAGCCCGACACGCAGGCGTAGAGGTACAGCCCGCTGCCCAGTCGACGCGGCCCCAGGGTGACCTGCTTCTCCACCAGCCGTCCATCACGATCGAGGAGATAGTCCACGGTCTCGCCGATGGTGTGGCGCCGTAGCACCCTCCCGGCGTCGGCAGGCGTCTGCACGATCAGGCGCCCGACACCGGCGATGCGATCGCCCGGGAGCAGGCCGGCCACCTGCGCCCCCGAGCCGGGCACCACTCTCTCGACCACCGGCTCCTCGGCGTCGACATTGAGCACGACGCCGTCGTAGGGGCGAGGCACGAACATGTCCAGGATCGACAGGCACACGACAAGGAAGGCCGCTGCCCCGAAGGCCAGCAGCGAGACGAGCCCGGTTCCGCGTTCCCTGGGCATATCCTCCAAGAGCATACTACGTGCCCATGCGTCGCATGGTTCGTCGCTTCCCCCCACCCCCCCGGGTTCGAAAGTCGAGGGTCCAAGGTCGAAGGCCCCCTCCCCCCACAGGACGAACACGGCCCGGATCACCTCGAGCCCAGCCCTCCGCCAGCCCGACTGACCTTGGTCCTCGCCTCTCGACTTTCGACTTTCGACTCTCGACTCTCGACTCTCGACTTTTGACCTTCGACCGGGCGGGCGGGGGCATTGCTACAATCCCCCCGTGAGTCGCGGGCATTTCGTCAGCTTCGAGGGCGTGGAAGGCTGTGGCAAGTCCACGCAGCTCGCCCTGCTGGCGGCCCACCTGCGCTCGCGCGGCGCCGTGGTGCTGACCACCCGGGAGCCGGGTGGCACGCCGCTCGGCGAGGCGCTCCGCGCGGTGCTGCTGGACCCCGACTACCAGCCCACCGCCCTGGCCGAGCTGTGCATCCTGGAAGCGGCCCGCACCCAGCTCGTGACCACCGTGATCGCCCCCGCCCTGGCGCGGGGCGAGTGGGTGCTGGCGGATCGTTTCGCCGACTCCTCGCAGGCCTACCAGGGCACGGCCCGCGGCCTCGGCCACGACACCGTCTCGGCCCTCAACGTCCTGGCCTGCGGCAGCACGTGGCCCGAGCGCACGCTGGTGCTCGACCTCGACGTGGACGAGGCGTTGCAGCGGGCCCGCGAACGGCCGAGCACCACCACCTTCAACCGCCGGTTCGAGGACGAGGCCCTGCCCTTTCATCGGGCCGTCGCGGCCGGCTTCCGCGAGCTGGCACGGCGCGAGCCTGGGCGGGTCCGCCTGGTGGACGCGGCCGGGACGCCCGAGCAGGTCTTCGGCCGGGTCCTGGTCGCCCTTTCGGACATCCTCCCTTGACCTCGCAGCTCCCCTGGCCGAGCTGGATGCAGCGCGCCACAGGCTGGCCCGGCGTGGCCCGGCTGCTCGACCGCTGCCTGGCACTTGCCGCCGCGCACGAGCTGCCGGGCACGCTGATGCTGGTCGGGGAGCCGGGGCTCGGGGGCGAGGCCCTGGCCCTCGAGCTGGCGGCCGGCCTCGCGTGCCACGGAGGCCCCCCCGGCGGCTGCACCTGCGACGCCTGCGAGCGGGTCCGCCGTGGCATCCACCCGGATGTCGAGCTCATCGGCCCGCCGCCCGGGAAAAGCGACATCACCATCGACCAGGCCCGCGAGCTGGTCGGTCGGCTCGACCAGCACCCGTACGAGGGAAAGCGCCGGGTCTTCGTGCTCACCTCCTGTCACACCCCGCCCCTCACCAACGACGCCGCCTCGGCGCTCCTCAAGGCCCTCGAGGAACCCCCGCCAGTCGTCACCTTCCTCCTGCTCGCCGCCAACCCCGAGCGCGTGCTGCCGACCATCCTCTCGCGAAGCGTGCAGGTGCGGGTGCCAGCCGCCACCCCGGCGCAGCTCCGGGAGCTCGTGGCTGCCGCCTGTCAGACGGACCTGGCCCAGACCGAGGCGCTGCTCACCGCGTGCCACGGCGAGCCCAGCAGCGTCCTGACTGCCGCCGAAACCCTGATCGCCAACGAGGTGCCCGTCACCACCCTCGCCGACGGCGCCGCGGAGCTGGATCGCCTCCTGCCGGCCGCCCTCGCCGGCGACGGCCCGGCCCTCCTGGCGGTGGCAGGCCTCGTGGAGCGTACCCCGGAGGGGGTGACCCTGGCCCTCGCGAGCCTCCTGCGTCTGGCCGCCTCGGCCGAGACCCCGGAAGCCGAGCGGTTGCTGGCCGCCGCCGCAGCCCTCCTGGCCGCGGAGCGGCGCCGCGCCGCCCTGCGTCTGGACGTCTCAACCGCCGTGGTCGGCGCCCTCACGCCCTTCGCCACCCGCACCGTCTGACGCCCCCCACCCCTCGCAGAAGCAACCAGCACCCGCCTCCCACAGGATGAACCGGCGGGTCCCCA
This sequence comes from Thermoanaerobaculaceae bacterium, assembly GCA_025456225.1. GTDB lineage: Bacteria > Acidobacteriota > Thermoanaerobaculia > Thermoanaerobaculales > Thermoanaerobaculaceae > JAAYVZ01. The sequence goes on along the minus strand of JALOLB010000087.1, from coordinate 816 downwards.
CTACCGGGTGGGCGGGGGAGCTTGAGCCTTGAGCCTGTAGCCTTGAGCCTCCCACCGCCTGACTCCTGACTTCTGCCCCCTACTCGTAGCGGAGCGCCTCGATGGGATCCAGACGGGCGGCGCGCACGGCCGGGTAGATCCCGGCCGCGAGGCCAACCCCCACCGAGACACCGCAGGAGAGCACGATGGAGGCCAGCGTCACCACGGTGGGCCAGCCGGCCGAGGCCGCCACGACCTTCGCGATGGCCACCCCGAGGACGATCCCCGACCCGCCCCCCAGCAGCGAGATGAGCGACGCCTCCATGATGAACTGGTTGCGGATCTCCCGGCGCCGGGCGCCGACGGCGCGGCGGACCCCGATCTCTCGCGTCCGCTCCAGGACCGAGGCGAGCATGATATTCATGATGCCGATCCCGCCCACCAGCAGCGAGATGCCGGCGATGCAGCCCATCACGAGGCTGAACATCCGCTGGGTGCGGCGGCTCTGCTCGAGCAGCGCCTCGGGCACCACCAGCTCCCAGTCGGGAGCCCCCGCGTGCAGGCGGTCCAGCAGCGTCCGCATGGACGTCGCGGCCAGGCCGGGCGGCGCTCCCGGCCTGAGGCCCACCACGATCTCGTCCAGTGGCGACCGGTTGGGCTCCCGCTCCAGCTTGCGCTGCACGGTCGTCACGGGTGCCAGGATCTCGTTGGCCGGATCGCCCAGCGCCACGCCCTGGAAGGTGACACCACCCCGCACCTCGCCGGCCAGCACCCCCACCACCTCGAGCCAGAGATCGTTGACCTTGACGCGCCCGCCGATCGCCGGCGCCGACCCGA
>JALOLB010000086.1 GCA_025456225.1 Thermoanaerobaculaceae bacterium | reverse complement strand
TTCTCCTGGAAGATCCGGCAGTGCCGGTGCTGGCCCAGCAGCCAGAGCGTCGGGACCACCTGGACCGTGTAGATCCCCTGCTCCTCCTCGGCGCCGCCGAGCCCGGGCAGCCGGGCATCCACCTGGGCGAAGGTGGCGACGATCCCGAAGAACTGCTTCTGCTGCCCGCCCCAGGTCAGGGTGATCTCGGCGCTCTGACGGATGAGCGAGGCAAGGTCGACCGCCGAGTCGGACGACCAGAGGGTCAGGGAGTACCCGAACAGGCCCGACACCTCCTCGTGGCCGGAGAACGAGAGCACCTGGAAGGTCTGCCCGGCCACCTTGAAGACGTACTGTGCCGTGTCGGCACGCACCTCAGGCATGGGTCACCTCCCCCGGACCCGCGGCGTGACCGACGAGGGGCCGAAGGGCCAGGCCACGGGGCCGGCGGCCCAACAGAGTCATCAGCTCTTTCGTCGCGAGTCGTCTCCGCCCATTGTACCCGGCGGCGGGTCACCCAGGAGCCCCCGGGCGCGCGCGGCCGCCTCGATGGTGTCCACCGTCCCCTCCACCCCGAGGCGCGCCGGGTTGAGGACCAGGTCGTAGCTGGCGGGATCAGCCGCGTCCTGCCTGAAGTGACGGCGCACGAACTCGAGCCGGGCCCGGTCGGTGGTGGAGATCCAGCGCTCGGCCGCCCGGGTGTCGAGGCCGAGCTCGTCCCGGACGGCCTGCACGCGCTCGGCCAGAGGCGCGACGATGCGGACGGTCAGCCCCCACTGGGGAGGCATGAAGACGTGGGCACCGCGACCGACCACCACCAGGGGTCGCCGGGTCACGCTGAGGAGCACGATCTTGACCAGCCGCGCGACGTACTCGTCCTGGCTCACCAGGTGGGGCCGGAGGAGGATGAACAGCGACTGGTCGAACCAGGACGTCGCGGTCTCGTCGAGCAGCGCCAGGGTCCTGGGGTCTTCCTCCACCTGCTCGGACAGGAAGTCGAGCAGCTCCCGGTCCAGGACCTGCCATCCGAGGCGCGAGCCCAGCGCCCGCGCCACGGCCTCACCTCCGGCACCGGCCTGGCGGGAGATCGCCACGAAGGGTCGGGGCTGCACGCCTGCCCCGGCCCCACCGGTGACGTCGCTCAGGCGCTGCCGCAGCTCGCCCCAGTGGGCATGACGGTCGATGAGGTGGTCGGCAGGGACGGCTGCGCTCCAGTGGGTGTGGCTGGACACCATGGCGACCTCCTCACAGGGATCTGTGGTTAACCTAGGTGCTGTGTTCGCGTCCGGCAAGGCTGAGAGCGTGTGAGGAGCTTCGAGGGAGCGATTGGTCGGACCTCGGACTCCTGGGCGCCAACCTGGACGTGGACCTGGACGCGGTTCTTGGCTTGGTGCGTGGCGAAAGCAGAGAACGATTCCACGAGGCACTTCGGTGACGTTCCTTGGGAGTTTGTAGGGCGCCGACACTTTGAGCCAGGTCCAGGTCCAGTTGCGAGACCAGGCGCAGGCCGAGCCGATGCTCAGGTCAGCAGCGCCAGCAGGCGGAGCGGGGCGCCAGCCGCGACCTCGAGGCCATGGGACTGGCCGGCCCGGCACACCCAGGCGTCGCCGGGACCGACCGCGAAGCGCTCGTGGTCGAGGACGCCGATTCCCGTGCCTTCGAGTACCAGGTACAGCTCCTGGGTGTCGGTGTGCTGGTGCTCACCGATGGATGCGCCGGGCTCGAGGGTCAGAAGCGCGGTTGCGCGGACCCCGGTCATCTCACCGGGTGCGAGCACCTCGACCCAGTGGGCGCGGCCGCGGCCGCCCCGGATGGCCTCGCGGAGCTCGCCGGGATCGGTGGACGTGCGCTTGAGCATGGTGGGCCTCTCAGAGTGCGGTGACGAACGGGTTGCTCTGCTTCTCCTCGCCGATCGTCGTCTCGGGACCGTGCCCTGGAATCACCCGGGTCTCGTCGGGGAGGGTGTACAGCACGGCGCGGATGGAGTGCTCCAGCTTCTCGAAGGAGCCTCCCCAGAGGTCGGTCCGCCCGACGGCGTTGGAGAACAGCACGTCCCCCACCACCGCCAGCGGGGCATCTGGGTCGTGCGAGAGCAGGACGACGTGGCCGGGCGAATGCCCCGGGGTGTGACGCACCTCGATCCCGATCCCTCCGATCCGGAGAGTCTGCCGGTCCTCCAGCAGCCCGTCGTGACGCGGCAGGGACGGCTCGGGCAGCCCGAACATGCGCGCCTGCTCCGGGATGCCCTCGTAGAGCGGCAGGTCCTCCGGGTGGAGGAGAAGCGGCGCGTCGGGGAAGGCGGCCTTCAGCTCCGCGACTCCAAAGGCGTGGTCGATATGGCCGTGGGTGAGGACGATGGCCACAGGACGCAGGTCCTCGCGACGGATCGTCGCCACGATCTCCTGCGCCTCGAACCCCGGGTCCACGACGATGGCCGCGCGGCTCGCCGGATCGACCAGCAGGATCGTCCGCTCCTGGAACGGTCCCAGCTCGAGGGTGAGGACCCTCAGGCCTTCGGGCACGCCAGGTCCTCCAGCAGCGCCGCCAGCAGGGCGGCGAGCTTGTCCCGGGCTGCGGCGCCGGCCACCATGACCTCCTCGTGGGTGAGGGGGTGATCGGCGATGCCGGCCGCCAGATTGGTGACCAGGGAGAGCACCAGCACCCGCATGTCCAGGTGCCTGGCGGCAATCACCTCCTGCACCGTGGACATGCCCACGACGGTGCCGCCCAGGGTGCGCAGCATGCGGATCTCGGCCGGGGTCTCGTAGCTGGGTCCGAGCAGGCCGCAGTACACCCCGGTGTGAACGGCGAACCCGGCTCGTCGGGCGTGGTCGCTGGCGAGCGTGCGCAGCTCCGGGTCGTAGGTGTGGGTCATGTCCGGGAAGATGGGTGGGCGCCAGCGCCCCCAGTCCCCGAGCAGGGCGTTGGTGGCCTGCAGGTTGATATGGTCGCTGATGGCCACCAGGTCGCCCGGGCGAATCGTCGGGTCGATGCTCCCGGCGGCGTTCGTGGCCAGGTAGGCCGGGGCGCCCAGCAAACCCGCCAGCCGCGGGATCGCCGCCACCTCGAACGCCGAGTACCCCTGGTAGAGGTGGAAGCGGCCGTTGAAGGCGAGGATCCCCTGCCCTCCCCGCCGCCATACCGTGACGGTCGGGGTGTGGCCGGCGAGGGCGCGAATCCCGAACGGGAAGATCTCGGGGTAGGGGACCTCGGCCGCCTTCTCCCAACCGGGAGCGGTGAGGGTGATCCCGGAGCCGGCCACCAGGGCGGCCACCAGGGTGCCAGTGTCGTGGCGGTCGCGGAAACGAGCCACCGCCTGTTCGAGCGTCGCTGGGGTGAAGGTGCTCACGATCCGCAAGGATAGCGTACTGGCCTGAGCATGGGAACGTCCGTCGGCGGTGATCGGTGGCCGGTGATCAGCGGTCGGAGGGTCCTCCGATCACCACCACCTATCACTGCTCACCTGGCTGGCGGGGTGGGGAGCGGTCGCGGCGACCAGGGGATGGCGGCCAGGGTCGGCAGCGCCATGTAGTCGGTCTCGTCGATGGTCAGCGGCGTGACGCTGACCCAGCCCTTGACCATCGCGTCGATGTCGGTGCCGGCGGCGTCGTGGTCGGGGGCCACCCAGGTGGCGTAGAAGAGCCGCTCGCCCTGGGGGCCAGGCTTCTCGTGATAGGTCTGGTCCACCGGCGGCTCGAGCCCCATGCGGGTGACCCGCACCCCCTTGGCCTCGGCGGCGGGGAACGGGATCTCGACCTTGATGACCTGACCCGGTCGCGGCAGCCCGGCCGCCCGGAGATCATCGACGATCGCCCGCGCCCAGCGTCCCACGGCCGGCCAGTCCGGCTCCTGCCCGCGCGGGTGGCCGGCGGAGAGGGCGATGCTCCCGAGGCCCATCAGCGCGGCCTCGCGGGCCCCGCCGAGGGTGCCGGAGATCCAGACCGACTGGCCGACGTTGTCACCCCGGTTGATGCCGGACAGCACCAGGTTGGGGGGATCGGAGGCGAGCAGGTTGGCGACGCCGATACGCGTGCAGGTCGCCGGCTGGGCGTGCACGGCGAACCGCCTGATGCCGTTGCTGGACGGTCGTTCCTCCACGAGGACGGGGGTGCGGAAGGTGATCCCGTGGCCGACGCCGGACTGCTCGACCGCGGGCGCGACCACGGTGAGGCGGTAGCTGTCCTGCAGGGCACCGACGAGCGCCGCCAACCCCGGGGCGTCGATGCCGTCGTCGTTGACGATGAGCAGGTGAGGACGAACGGGCTGCTGCGCCGTGGCAGTGACCGCGAGGAAGAGAACCGGGATCGCGAGGAGCTTGCGCATTGCCAGATGCCTCCTGTCGTCGACGGCGTGTCGACGGGGCATGCATCATACGGCAAAGCACGCCCGCGCGTACAATCAGGCATGCGAAGTCGAGCCCGATGGCTGATTGTCGCGGGGGGCGTCGCCCTCACCGCGGTCGCCCTGCGACTGACCGTGCTGCGCCCCGAGGTCGTGCAGGTCGAGGTGGCCAGGGTCGAGGCCGGCGTGGTCGAGGAGTCGGTGACCAACAGCCGGGCCGGCACGGTGAAGGCCCGCCGGCGAGCCCGCCTGTCGCCCCAGACGGGCGGCGTCGTGGCCGAGCTGCCCTTCCGGCGCGGCGACCGGGTGCCGGCAGGGGCCGTGGTGCTACGTCTCGACGCCAGCGTGCAGCAGGCCCAGCTCACCCTGGCTCGCGAGGACACGCGCACTGCCCGGGCCCACGCCGACGAGGCCTGCCTGGCGGCCGAGCTCGCAATCAGGGAGCTGGGGCGCGGCACGGCCTTGCAGGCCGACGGCATCGCCTCCGAGCAGCATCTCGACACCCTCGCCTCGAGTCGCGACCAGACCGCGGCCGCCTGCCGGGCGGCTCGCGCGGCGGTGGACCAGAGCGCGGCGCGCGTGCGGGTGGTGGAGGCGGAGCTCGCGCTCTCCGAGGTCCGGGCGCCGTTTGGCGGGGTGCTTGCGGAGGTGAGCACGGAGGTCGGCGAGTGGCTCACCCCTGCCCCGCCCGGCGTGCCGATCCCGCCCGTGCTCGACCTCATCGACCCGACCTCCATCTATGTCAGCGCCCCCATCGACGAGGTCGAGTCGGAGCGCCTGCAGCTCGGCCAGGAGGCGGGGGTGACGGTCGACACGCGGCCGGGGTTGCGCCTGCCGGGGAGGGTGGCGCGGGTCGCCCCCTTCGTGCTGGACGCCCTCGAGCAGAACCGCACGGTGGAGATCGAGGTCGAGCTGACCGACCCGGGGGCAACGGCCGGCCTGCTGCCCGGGTTGTCGGCCGACGTCGAGGTGATCATCGACCGTCGTGACCGGGTGCTGCGGCTCCCCACGTCGGCGATCGCCGAGGGCGGCAAGGTCCTGCTGCTCGATCGTGGATGGCTGGCCGAGCGCGTGGTCGTCGCGGGCATGCGGAACTGGCTATTCACCGAGGTGAGGGACGGGCTGCGTGACGGGGACCTGGTGGTGACGAGCCGCACCTCCACGGACATCAAGCCGGGGGTCCGGGCCGAGGCGCGGGGCGGGCGGTGATCGAGCTCGCAGGCGTGTGGCGCACCTTTGCGGTGGGCGACGCGCGGGTGCAGGCGCTGCGCGACGTGAGCCTGGGGATCACGGCCGGCGAGCACGTGGCCCTGATCGGACCCTCCGGCTCCGGCAAGTCCACGATGCTCCACATCCTGGGCTGCCTCGACCGGCCGACCCAGGGCCGGTACGTGTTCGAAGGGGCCGAGATCGGGGCGGCCAGCGACGAGGCGCGCTCGCTGCTGCGGCGCCACCGCATCGGCTTCGTCTTCCAGTTCTTCCACCTGTTGGCCCGCCTCACGGCGCAGGGCAACGTGGAGCTGCCGATGCTGTTCGCCGGGGTGGGGCTGGCCGAGCGCCGCGAGCGGGCGGAGGAGGCGCTGGCATCGGTGGGACTCTCCCACCGTGGCACCCACCGGCCGGACCAGCTCTCCGGGGGCGAGCGCCAGCGGGTCGCGATCGCGCGGGCGGTGGTGATGCGGCCGGCGCTGGTGCTGGCCGACGAGCCCACGGGCAACCTCGACCGCCACTCGGCCCAGGAGGTGATGGAGCTGCTGGAGAGCATGAACCGCCAGGGCCTGACCCTGGTGGTCGTGACCCACGACCAGGCGATCGCGGCCCGCGCCGGGCGGGTGCTCCGCCTGGCCGACGGCGAGCTGGCATGACCCTCCCTCCCAACCCGGGGTCCGGGGTCCGGGGTCCGGGGTCCGGGGGTAGTGTCTGCCAGTGGCGGGCCTGCCGGGGATTGGGTTCCGGGGTCCGGGGTCCGGGGTCCGGGACGACGTCCTCTTACGTCAGCACCCTGAGATCGGCCCATCTGTTGGCCAGGTTGCTTGTCCGGCTACTGGCCCTCTTCCTCCTTCGGGGTTGCCGGCCGTGGTGTCCTGAACGGACCCCGGACCCCGGACCCCGGACCCCTGGTTGGGTGGGGGCATGAGCTTCTGGGACCTCCTGTCGTTCGCTGCCGGGGCGCTGCGGGGGCACCGCCTGCGGGCGGGGCTCTCGATTGTCGGGGTGGCGGTCGGGATCGCCGCCGTGGTGGTCCTGACGGCGCTCGGGGAGGGGGCGCGGGGGTACGTGACGCAGGAGTTCGCCACCCTCGGGTCCAATCTCGTCATCGTGCTGCCCGGCAGGGTGGAGACCACGGGAGCGGCTCCCTTCGGGGGAGTCGTGCACGACCTCACCCTCGAGGATTTCGTGGCGATCAGCCGCCAGGCCGGGGTGCGCGACGCCGCCCCCATGGTGATTGCCAGTGAGACGGTGCGGTTCGGTGGACGGGGGCGGTCCGTGCCGGTGATCGGGACAACCGCGGAGCTGGTGGAGGTGCGGCGCCTGGTCATGGGAGCGGGGCAGTTCCTGCCGCGGCGCAGCCCCTTCGAGGGCGGGAGCGAGATCGTCCTCGGGCTGCGGGTTGCGAGGGAGCTGTTCGGTGCCGAGAACCCGCTCGGCAAGGTCGTGCGGGCTGGCGACTGGCGCTTCCGGGTGGTGGGGGTGCTGGGCCCGCGGGGCCGCTCGCTGGGGTTCGACTACGACGACCTGGTGTTCATCCCGGTGCAGACGGCGATGCGTGCCTTCAACCGTTCGTCGCTCTTCCGCGTGCTCGTCAAGGTCAACGTCTACCAGGAGATGGACGTCGTGAAGCGGGACCTGCTGACGCTCATGCAGGGTCGGCACCGTGCGGAGGACGTCACGGTCATCACCCAGGACGCGGTGATCTCGGCGTTCGGCGCCATTCTCAACGTCCTGACCCTGGCCCTGGTGGGGATCGCCTCGGTCTCGCTGGCGGTGGCCGGGGTGGGGATCATGAACGTGATGCTCGTCTCGGTCACGGAGCGACGGGCCGAGGTGGGCCTCCTGAAGGCCGTGGGCGTCGAGGACGGACAGATCCGGCTGACATTCCTGGCCGAGGCGGCGCTCCTCTCATCCGCCGGCGGGTTGACGGGCCTCGGTGTGGGGGTCGCGGCGGTGCAGGTGCTGGTACACCTCTACCCCACCTTCCCGGCCTCCCCGCCGGCCTGGGCGTTGGTGGCGAGCCTCTCACTCTCGCTGGTGGTTGGGGTGGTGTTCGGGGTGTGGCCGGCTCACCGTGCCACCCGGCTCGACCCCGTGACGGCGCTGGCCAGGCGGTGATGTGACCACCCTCGACCTGCTCCGCTTCGCGCTGGGCGCCCTGGCGGGACACCGCCTCCGGTCGGCCCTCTCGGCGCTCGGCGTCGCTGTCGGGGTCGCCGCCGTGATGCTGCTGACCTCGCTCGGGGAAGGGACCCGCCGGTACATCATCGGGCAGTTCACCCAGTTCGGCACCAACCTCGTCGCCGTCCAGCCCGGCAACACCAAGACCTTCGGTTTCCCCGGCGTCTTCGGGGGGACCACCCAGCCCCTCACCGTCGAGGACGCCGTGGCGCTGGAGCGCCTGCCGGGCGTCGAGCGGGTCGTGCCGGTGGTACTCGGGCAGGGGCTCGTGGAGCACGGCGGGCGGGGCCGCAGCGTTGTCGTCTACGGCGTCAACCACCAGGCGGCGGCCACGTTCCGGATCGGCGTCGCCCAGGGCAGCTTCCTGCCCGAGATGGAGGCGCGCCGTCGCGCCAGCGTCGCGGTGCTGGGGCCGCGGCTGGCCCGCGAGCTGTTCGGCGACGCATCGCCGCTGGGGCAGCGGGTGCGCATTGGCGGGCTCTCGTTCCTGGTCATCGGCGTCATGGAGCCGAAGGGTCAGGTGCTGGGGTTCGACCTGGACGACCTGGCGTGGATCCCGGTGGCCACCGCCCAGAACCTCTTCAACCAGCGCAACCTGCTGGAGATCGACGTGCTGGCCCGGGATGCCGACCACGTCCGGGAGGTGGTGCGGGTGATCCGTGCCACCCTGGCCGCCCGCCACCGTGGCGAGGAGGACTTCACGGTAGTCACCCAGACCGAGATGGTGGACACCTTCGGGCGGGTCATCTCGATCATCACCGCGACGGTCTCGGCGATCGCAGGCATCTCCCTGTTCGTCGGTGCCATGGGCATCCTCACGGTGATGTGGATCGCCGTGCACGAGCGCACGGCCGAGATCGGCCTGCTCCGGGCCCTCGGGGTCTCGGCGCGTCTCGTGGGGTTGCTGTTCCTGCTGGAGGCCACGGGGCTGGCGACGGGTGGTGCCCTGGCCGGCGTGATCGCCGGCTGGGTCATCGGGGCGCTGGCCCGCGGGCTTGTGCCGGGCCTGCCGCTCGCGACCCCACCGGGGGCGGTGGTGGCCGCGCTCGGCATGAGCCTCGTGGTGGGGGTCGTCTCGGGTGTGGTGCCGGCGCGTCGTGCTGCCGGGCTCGACCCGGTCGATGCATTGCGTGCCGAGTAGGGAAGCAGGGGAGAGGGTAGAGGGGAGAGCCCCCCGCCCCCCGCTCACCTCGGTGGCGTGACGAGCGTGTTTCTCCGGGTGGGTGGGGACTCTCCCCTCTCCCCTGGTTGGGTTGGTGGGCGGACTATACTGGCCGGGGAGGGAGAGGAGCACGACAACGGCCTCGCTTTCAGGTGAAGCGCACGGTGCTGGCGGCCGGGGGTGGCGGCGGCCGCTCATTGCTGCCCTCTTCCTCACGGTGCTGCCCCTGCTGCTGCTGCAGCTCCGGGAGGGGCGGGCCAGCGCCGGACGGGCCGTGGGCGTCAGCCTCGACGAAGCCAAGGGTGGGGTGCGGCTCAGCCGTGTGCGCCCCGACCTTCCCGCCGCACGTGCCGGTCTGCAGGTCGGCGACCTCATCCTGGAGGTCGACGGCCATGGGCTGGCGCTGATCTCGGACTACGACCGGGTGGCCGAGAGGTTCACCCCGCATCACGAGGCGACCTTCAAGATCCGGCGGGGAGAGCAGAACCTGATGCTTCGGGTCTCGCCGGGAATGCCCTACGACTGGGGAGCCTGGCTGCTGGGCGCAGTCACCGTACTGTGCTACCTGGCGCTCGCGTGGCTCTCCATCGCCCAGCGGACCGAGGATGTGCGGGCGAGGCTGCTGTTCTTCCTGACCTGGGCAGTGGCGATAGAGCTGGCCCTTCCCACCGGCCTGATGGTGGGGGATGTCGAGCTGCAACGTGCCTCGCAGGTTGTGTTCTACCTGGTCACCGGCCTGCAGTTCGGGCTCGAGCTGCACCTCGTGTCGCTGCTCCCCGCCCCCCGTGGCTGGGTGCGACGGTGGCGGTGGCTCATCCCGACGTTCTACGCGATCGGCGGTGGGCTGGGCGTGCTGTGCTGTGGGGAGTACCTGGCCCGCGAGCTGGGCGCGGGGGATGCCCTGCCGTGGCGCTGGCTGCCGGCAGAGTTCCTGCTCAACGACGTGATGCTACCGGTGTGGGCGCTGGCCGTGGTCGGGCTGCTCGTGATCCCTGCGTGGAGCTATCCGGAGGTCCGCGGTCGCCACCAGGCGAGCCTCATGCTGCTGGGCTCGCTGCCCTGGGTGGCGCTGGTGCTGTACCTGACCGCAACCGGCCTGCTCGACATCCCGACCCCGGCCTGGGTCGAGAACCTGTGGTCGCCGGTGCTGCTGCTCTTCCCGTTCGCCGTCTTCGTGGCGATTTTCCGCTACCACCTCTTCGATATCGGTTTCGTCGTGCGCCGGGGCCTCATCTACACCACGCTCACCACGAGCCTGCTGCTTGTCTTCTACGCGGCGCTGGGGGGTGGCGGGGTGCTGCTCTCGGGGCTGTTCGGCAGCTCCAGCTCGGTGTGGGTGGTGGCCTTTGCGACCCTGGTGCTGGGCCTGCTGTTCGCCCCCCTGCGGCGGTTGCTGCAGGAGGTGATCGACCGGCGCTTCTTCCCGGAGCGCCAGGCGCTGCGCCAGCAGCTCACGGTCCTCGCCTCGGGGCTGGCGGCGCAGGGCAAGCTGCCGGCCATGGTCAGCTTCCTCATCACCCGCCTGGGCGAGATCTTCCACGCCGAGTCGGTGACGATCCTGGTGGCCGACCCCAAGACCCGGGTGCTGGTGGCCGTCGCCTCCAGCTCGCCGGCGTTTCAGCAGGAGCTGGAGCGCTCGCTGCTGCTCGCGCCCGACGATCCCGGGCTCGAAATGGCCCGCCGGGCCAGGCGGCCGGTGCCGGCCGACCAGGTGGGCGCTCGCTCACCGCTGCTCGGGCACCGGCTGCGGTCGCTCGGGGTGGCAGTCGTCGTGCCGCTCCTGCATCACGACGAGCTGATCGGCGCGCTGCTCATGGGCCCGAAACGTGGCGACACCGGCTTCACCTCCGAGGAGCTCGAGCTGCTGGACCTGTTCTCCCACCACGTGGCGATGGTGTTCGAGAACGCACGGCTCTTCACCTCCGCCACTTACGAGGCCATGACGGGCCTGTATCGACGCGAGGTGATCCTCGAGCAGTTGCAGCGCGAGGTGGAGCGGGCCCGGCGCTACGGTCGTCCGCTCGCCATCGCCATGGTCGACCTCGACCACTTCAAGAGCATCAACGACCGGCACGGTCACCTGGCCGGCGACACGGTGCTGGTGCGCGTCGCCCAGGTGCTGACCGGGGCGATTCGCTTCTCGGACGCCATCGGACGCTACGGCGGCGAGGAGTTCCTGCTGCTCCTGCCCGAAACCGAGCTCGGAGGCGCCATCGCGGTGGCGGAGAAGGTGCGCCGGCAGGTGGAAGGGCTACGCGTGACGGTGGGGGCCGGTACGAACATCGAGCTCACCCTGTCCCTGGGCGTGGCCGCCCTCGACCCCGCCATGGCTCGCCAGGAGGACCCGGCCACGGCGCTGATCGCGGTGGCGGATGCCAACCTGCTCCGGGCCAAGAGCCTGGGCCGCAATCGCGTGGAGCCGCCGGGTCGGCAGCCCTGAGGCGCTACCGCGTCGGTGTCGAGAGCCCCAGCAGCTCGGTGAGCTCGTCTCGCGTCAGGCGGCGCAGCACGTCCTCGCTGGGAGCCACGACCTCCCTGGCCAGGTCCAGCTTGCGCAGGATGATGGCGTCGATCCGCTCCTCGATCGTGCCCTCGGTGATGAGCTTGAAGACCTGCACGTAGCGGCTCTGGCCGATGCGGTGCACGCGATCGGTGGCCTGGTTCTCGCGGGCCGGGTTCCACCAGCGGTCGTAGTGCACGACCACCGAGGCCGCCGTGAGGTCGATGCCCACGCCGGTGGCCAGCAGGCTCGCCAGCAGCACCGGCTCGTGCCGGGCCGCGTTGAAGCGCTGCACGATGGACGCGCGGTCGCGGGTCTTGCCGGTCATGACGACGTGTGGCACCTCGCGCCGCTGCAGGTGCGTCGCCAGGAGCTCGATCATCTGGACGTACTGGGAGAAGACGACGACCCGGTTGTCGGCCGCCAGCGCCTCGTCGAGGATCTCGTCGAGCAGCTCCAGCTTCCCGGGCACGAGGTGACGGAGCCGGGGGTCCACGAGCCCCGGGTGGTCGCACACCTGCTTGAGCCGGGTGAGCAGGGCGAAGATGTGCATGTAGGGGATCTCGGCCCCCTCCTCGCGCAGGCGCTCGACGAGAGGAGGCGCTCCCGTGGCGTGGATGCGGGCGTAGAGCTCGGACTGGCGGGGGCTCAGGCGGCAGTAGGCCAGCTCCTCGTGCTTGGCGGGGAGGTCGGCGAGCACGGCCTCCTTGACCCGGCGGAGAGTGAACGGGGCGACCAGCTTGCGCAGGCGGAGGAGGTCGGAGGAGGACGGCGACTTGTAGGCGGAGCGGAACGCCCGCTCGCTCCCGAGGTAGCCGGGGACCACGAGGTCCATGATCGACCACAGCTCGCCCAGTCGGTTCTCGATCGGGGTGCCCGTGAGCGCCACGCGGAAGGCGGCGGGCAGGGTGCGCACCGCCCGCGAGCCCTTCGTGTGCGGGTTCTTGGCGCGTTGCGCCTCGTCGAACACAACCACCTCCCAGGCGGGCTGGCGGAGCTCCGGCAGGGAACGCAACGCGATCTCGTAGGTCGTGAGGACCACCGCGCCGGGTGGCAGGTCGTCCAGGCGGCGCTGGGCGCCGTGATAGACCACGACCGGCAGCTCGGGGGCAAAGGTCGCCAGGAGGTGACGCCAGTGGTCGAGGACGCCGCGCGGGCACACCACCAGGTGGTGGGCGGAGGGCTTCTCGGCCCGGATCAGACAGAGGAGCGCCATCGCCTGGTGGGTCTTGCCGAGGCCCATGTCGTCGGCGAGGAGCGCCCCGAGCCCGGTGCGGTACAGGCGCCAGAGCCAGGCCGTTCCCTGCCGCTGGTAGGGGCGAAGCTGCGAGCGCAGCCCCGGCGGGTCCGGGATCGGTGGCAGGGGGGTCAGGAGCGCATCCACGACCACCTGCAGGCTGGCGCGACGTACCGTGGTGGGCACCCGCAGCTCGGCAAGAGCGCGCACGAGGGCCAGACGGTCGCCGGAGAGCCCCTTGCCCTTGAGCTTGAGGCCCGCCGCCAGCAGTGCCCCGGCATCCGGCGTGCGCACCAGCGCCCGGCCGCGGCGCACGAAGCGGTGCCGCAGCAGCTCCCGCACCTCCGACCACCTGAGCTCCCCGTCCGCGGTGCGGTACTGCGGACGGAGGAGCACCTGGCCCTTGTCGTCCTCGTCCACCTCGACGCCGCAGAGGGTGGGCTGCAGGGGGCGCGGGGTGGTTGCGAGCTCCCCCTGGGGCTCGTACCAGCGCTCGTTCTTGTGCAGGAAGTGATCGTGCATGATGAAGTTGAGAGCCGCGTGCTGGCGCAGCAAGTTGCGCCCGCGCTGGAAGTAGGGGAGCAGGGTCGGCGGCACCTCGGGGGTCGGAAGAAGCACGTCGCCGTGGCGGAAGAAGCGGCCGAAGCTGCGGGCTGGCAGCTCGTCCAGGGGTACGAAGGTGGCGCCCGGGGCGACCAGGCCGGGCTCGAGCAGGACCTCGTCGTCCCCGTGGAGGCTGGCGCGCAGCACGGCCTGTGCCCGCCCGGTGCTCAGCTTCAGGGTGGCAAGCTCGCCCTGCGGCACGATATCGCCGAGCTTGTGGAGCTCCCCGAGCAGGTAGGGCACGGCCGCCTTGGCCACCAGCACGAGCCGCGCCTGGCCGGACTTGAGCGCGATGTGGAACTGCAGCCGCTCCTCGTGCAGCACGGCGCCGATCGGGCCGCCGCGGTGCTGGGAGAGCTGGAACTTCAGCGCCATCTCGAGCTCGTCCAGATACTGCACGTGGGTGAGGTCGACCTCGTGTACGCCCTCCCGGGTCGGCACGAGGAACGGTTGCAGGGCGCGCTCCCGCCACGTCGTGCCGGCACCCTTCGCCACCAGGCTGGGGCGCAGCTTCACCCACTGGAAGAGGACGGCGGCGGCGTGCACGCACAGCTCGGAGCCCTCGTCCTCGCAGCGTGAGCAGGAAGCCTTGAGGGTGCGCGGCGCCGGAGCCTCCACGAGCACGCGCGCGAGAGGGTGCAGGGAGGTTCCCTCCACAGCCTGCCCGCTCCAGCTCACCTCGGCCACCTCCCGGCCGTTGACCATGCCGAACGCCAGCTCGGCGTCGCGCCGGCTCAAGCTCCCCAGGATGTCGCCGCTGGTGAGGGTGAGCAGGTAGCTTGAGGCGCTGGCTCGCTCGGCACCCATATCCGACAAGCGTAGCACCGCGGGGCCGTGATCGGTGATCAGTGGTCGGTGGTCGGAGGGAAGAGGGGATGAGACAGTGATCGGTGGTCAGTGGTCGGTGGTCGGCGGAGAAACGGGAAGAAAGCGGGCCTCTGAGCGTCGGACAGACTGTCCAGTCCCGGGCGGGTGGGGCCTCTGATCACCGATCACCGATCACCGATCACGTCCCTCCTTCCCCTCCCTCCTCCGATCACCGATCACCGATCACCGATCACTGCCTTGGGCCCGTCACGCATCGGGAGGGAGGTGCGACGGATGCCATCGTTCGCCCACAGCGCCGACGCGACGGCCGCGGCTGTCGGGACGAGGCCGATCTCGCCCACTCCCTTGGAACCGTACCCGCCAACCGGGTCCGGGACCTCGAGGAGAATGACCTCCACCTCCGGCATGGCGGCGGCCGGCAGGATCCCCAGATCGCGCATCCTGGTGCTGGTGGGGCGTCCGCCCTCGCAGGGCAGGTCCTCGGAGAGGGCATAGCCGAGGCCCATGTGAACCGCCCCTTCAATCTGCTGGGCACACTGCACCGGGTTGATGGCGCGACCCACGTCGTGGGCCGCAACCACCTTGGCGGGGCGCCCCCGGTCATCCAGGATCACGACCTGGGCGGCGTAGCTGAACGTCATGTGGGTGACCGGGTTGTCGGTGGGGGTCCCGGGCTTGACTGTGATGTCGCAGATGTACTCGCCGCAGAACTCCTGGCCGGCCAGCTCGGCGAGCGAGGCCGTGTGCAGCGCCTCGGCCAGCTTGACGGCGGCACGCTGCCCGGCCATGGTGGCGAGCGCCGTGGCCCGGGACGCGGTCGTCATGCCGCACTCCACCTGGGGCTCGGAGCGGGTCATGACCTCCATGATCGCCGGGTCGAGGCCGGTCTCCCCCGCCACCACCTG
>JALOLB010000300.1 GCA_025456225.1 Thermoanaerobaculaceae bacterium | reverse complement strand
GTTGTCGAATCGACGGATGACGATCTCCTTGTCCTCAAGAGACTTGCGGAGCTCGGCGAGCTTGGTCTCCGAAAGTGTCGCGCCCTGAGTCTGAAGCTGCTTCTGCAGCGCCTCGAACTCGTCGCCCAGCTTCTTGCGAGCCGCCACCTTGTCGCTCTGGACCTTCGCCAGGCGCCCCATCGCTTCCTTGCCGGCCGCCGATTCCTGCACCAGCAACTGCACGTCGATCACGGCCACGGCCAGCTTCGGGGCCTCCTGGGCGAAGACCTGCACGCCCGCCAGCGTCAATCCCAGGACCACCAGCAACGCTGCATAACGCTTCATGTTTCACTCCTTCTCCACGCCGCAGGAGCGGCGGAGGCGGAATTGTAGCAAAGCGCCCGGGCTTGCCGGCAGTCGTGGGCTGGGCCACAATCCGATGCCGTCCTGGAGGCTGCATGTCGCCCTTTGGCCCGACCGACCAGTTCGCCGTTGCCGCCCTGCGCGTCCTCGCCATCGACCAGGTGGAGCAGGCGCGCTCAGGCCACCCGGGGTTGCCCCTCGGCGTCGCACCGATGGCCTACACCCTGTTCCGCCGCTTCCTCCGCTTCGCCCCGGCGCACCCCGACTGGGCCGACCGCGACCGCTTCGTGCTCTCCGCCGGGCACGGCTCGGCCCTGCTGTACGCGCTGCTGCACCTCTTCGGCTACGACCTGCCGATGGACGAGCTGCGCCGCTTCAGGCAGCTCGGCTCCCGCACCCCCGGTCACCCCGAGCACGGCCTCACGCCTGGGGTCGAGACCACGACCGGACCGCTCGGCCAGGGGTTCGCCAACGCCGTGGGCATGGCGCTCGCCGAGCGCCACCTCGCCCAGCGCTTCAACAGGCCAGGCTTCGAGGTCGTGAACCACCGCACGTGGGCGATCGTCTCCGACGGCGACCTCATGGAGGGGATCTCCCACGAGGCGGCCTCCCTGGCCGGCCACCTCGGACTGGGCCGGCTTGTCGTCCTGTACGACGACAACCGGATCACCATCGAGGGCTCCACCGACCTCACGTTCTCGGAGCACGTGGAAGGCCGGTTCGCGGCCTACGGCTGGCGGACCTTCCACGTCGACGACGGCAATGACCTGGACGCGATCGCCGCCGCACTCGCCCTGGCGGCCAGCCGCGAGGACGCACCGGCGCTCGTGCGCATCCGCACCCACATCGGCTTCGGGAGCCCCAAGCAGGACACCGCGGGCGTGCACGGGTCGCCCCTCGGGGCGGAGGCGTGGGCCGCGACACGGCACACGCTGGGCTGGACGGCGGAGCCGTTCACGGTCCCCGACGAGGTGCGCGCCACCTTCCGCGCGGCCGGAGTGGCCGGGGCGACCGCCCGGCAGGCATGGGAGGAGCTGCTCGGCCGCTACCGCGAGGCGCATCCCGAGCTGGCCGCCGAACTCGACCGGCGCCTGCGCGGCAAGCTGCCCGAGGGGTGGGACGCCGTCCTGCCGTCATTCGAGGACAACAAGGCCCTGGCCACCCGCGAGGCGTCGGGGAAGGTTCTCAACGCCCTGGCCCCGAGAGTCCCCGAGCTGCTCGGAGGCTCGGCCGACCTCGCCCCCTCGAACAACACCGCCCTCGCGGGCGAGAAGGACCTCGCGGCCGGCGCCTGGGACGGGCGCAACCTGCACTTCGGAATCCGCGAGCACGCCATGGCCGCGATGGCCAACGGCATGGCCCTCCACGGCGGCCTGCGTCCCTACGTCGCGACGTTCCTGACCTTCGCCGACTACCTGCGGCCCGCGCTGCGGCTCTCGGCGCTCATGAAGGTGCCAGTGACCTACGTCTTCACCCACGACTCGGTGATGCTGGGCGAGGACGGCCCCACCCACCAGCCCGTCGAGCACATCGTCTCCCTGCGGATCATCCCCGGCCTCGTGACCCTGCGGCCGGCCGACGCCAGGGAGACCGCCGAGAGCTGGCGCATCGCCCTCGAGCGCCGAGACGGCCCTACGGCGCTGCTCCTCTCCCGCCAGAAGCTCCCCGTCCTCCCGGCCCCGGCCAGCGGTGCGGTGGCGCGCGGCGCCTTCGTGCGTGCCGAGGCGTCGACCGGCGAGCCCATGGCCGTGCTCGTGGCCACCGGCTCGGAGGTGAGCACCGCGCTCGCTGCCCGCGAGCTGCTCGATGCCGCCGGCGTGCCCACCCGGGTGGTCTCGGCGCCGTCCCTGGAGCTGCTGGCGCGGCAGGACGAGGCGTACCGCCGCTCGGTGCTGGGACCGGCCTCCGCCCTGCGGGTCGCCATCGAGCTGGGGCGCGGCCAGGGGTGGCACCGCTGGATCGGCGACGGCGAGATGATTGTGCTCTCGCGCTTCGGCGAGTCGGCCCCTGCCGAGGAGCTGGCCCGGTTCTTCGGCTTCACGCCCGAGGCGATCGCGAGGCGTGTCCGGGATGCCCTCGCCGCCCTCCGCGTGGCGGAGCTCGCGGTGAGCCTGCCGGCGTCGTTCGCGCCGGTCGAGGAGGCGGCCCGCCAGCGCCTGCTGGAGGCATCGTTCGTCGAGCGCCTGGCGGCGCGGGACAGCGCCCTGTGGGGCGACCGGCACGTGGGGAGCATCGGCAGGCGGCTGGGGTGGCTGGACCTGCCCGCACGCAGCCGCGAGGTGCTGCCCGGGCTCCGCCGCCTCGTGGCCGAGCTCACGGCTGACGGTGTGGACACGCTCTACCTGCTGGGCATGGGCGGGTCCTCGCTCGGTCCGGAGGTGCTGCGCCTGGTGGCCGGCAACCCATCGGGCCGCCGTCTGGTGGTGGCCGACACCACCGACGCGGACCGGACCGCCGCCCTGGTCGCCGGGTTCGACCCGGCGCGCTCGGCCGTGCTGGCCGTCTCCAAGTCCGGGACCACCGCCGAGACCGCGGCACTCCAGTCCATCCTGGCCGGGCAGCTCGTCGCGGCTCTTGGTGAGGAGGGCGCCGGGCGTCGTCTACTGGCCCTGACCGAGCCCGCCACGGCCCTGGCCCGCCAGGCCCACGAGCAGGGCTTCCGGGCCGTCATCCCCCACCCCATCGACGTGGGTGGCCGCTTCTCGACCCTGTGCGCGGTGGGCCTCCTGCCCGCGCTCTGGCTCGGCCTCGACGCCGATGCCATCCTTGCCGATGGGGCGCATCCCGTGGCCGACCTCGGGCTCGACCACACGGCCGTGCGACTCGGCACCCTCATGGCGAGCGTCTGCGCTACGGGCTGGGGGAAGCTCGCCTGGTGCGCCTCGCCGGCCCTCCAGCCGGTCGGCATGTGGGCCGAGCAGCTCGTCGCCGAGTCCACCGGGAAGGAAGGCCACGGCATCCTGCCCGTCGTCGTACCCGACGCGGGCACCGTGCCGGCCTGGCCGCACACGCTGGTCCTGTCCCCGCGCTTCGCGGACGAGGACACGACGGTGCTGGACGCCAGCCTCGACCGGCTCCTTCTCGCCGGAGCTCCGGTGGTGCGCTGGGTTCTCCAACGCCACCAGCTCGCCCAGCTCTTCGTCGGGCTGGAGGTCGCCACGGCGGTGGCGGGGTGGCTCCTGGGCGTCAACCCCTTCGACGAGCCGGACGTGGTTCGCGCCAAGGACCAGGCCCGGGCCGCCCTCGCCGCGGGTCACCGCGCCTACCCGCCGCCAACGCCCGAGCCGGCCGCCGCCCTCGCCTCCCACCTGGCAGGCATCGGGCCGGACGACGCCATTGTGATCCTGGCCTGGCTCCCCGAGCACCCGGGGACCACGGCGGCCGTGGCCCGCCTGGCCGCCACGCTGGCCGAACGGTACGGCGTGCCCGCGACCACCGGCTTCGGCCCCCGCTACCTGCACTCCACAGGGCAGCTCCACAAGGGCGGTCCGGACCGCATGCGCATCGTGCTGCTCTCGGCCGAGCCAGCCCAGGACGTGCCAATCCCGGGCCAGCCCCACACCATCGGTCAGCTCCGGTGGGCCCAGGCCCTCGGCGACCTGGCCGCCCTCCGGGAGGTCTCCCGCCCGGTGCTCCACCTGCACCTGGGCGCGGACCCGCTGACGGCGCTGCAGCGCCTCGGGTAGCAGCCGAGCGCGGGTCGGGCGACCGTCACCTGTCGGCCGGAGACGTGGCCCAGATCCTGGCGTCGATGAAGACGCGTACGAGCTCCGGGTCGAGCATCCCGTCCCTCGCCTCGTCCTCGATGATGGCGAGGGCCCGCTCGGGCGGCACGGCCCGCTTGTAGGGGCGGTCGCTCGCCGCCAGCGCGTCGTAGATGTCCGAGACGGTCATCATCCGGATCTCGGGGGTGATGCGGTCCTGGCTCAGGCGGTTGGGGTAGCCCGTGCCATTGAGCTTCTCGTGGTGCCCGTACGCGATCTCGGGGACGCGGCGGTAGCGCTTCGGCCACGGGATGGTGAGCAGGAAGTCGTAGGAGTGGACCACGTGCGACTCGATCTCCCGCCGCTCCTCCTCGTTGAGGGACCCCTTGGGCACCGAGAGCACCCGCAGCT
>JALOLB010000085.1 GCA_025456225.1 Thermoanaerobaculaceae bacterium | reverse complement strand
ACTTGATGGCCAGCGCCCGCACGGCCCGCAGGTCGGAGAGGCCGTCAACGTTGATCCAGCGCACCTGGGTCCAGGCCGGGCGGTGCCCCGCCACGAAGGCGTCGATGTCCGTCACCTCCAGCACCTGCGACTGCTCCGTGCAGTAGTCGATGCACGTGATGCGCACCTGCCCGCGGGTGCTGGGCATCGAGGCGAGGTCGTGCACGTCGAGGCCGGGATGGGAGCCTGGCTCGCCCTTCTCGAACCGGGTGGGAAGCTCGAGACCGGTCACCGTGGTGGAGATCGGCGTGGCAAGCTTCCGGCGCTGGCGCCAGCGTTGCCACCACGAGCGCCGACCGGACGGTCCGGCCGGCTGCGGGTCAAGAGGATCTTCGGACATGCGCCCAGTCTATCCTTTCACGGTCCAGCCCTTGCGGGCGAGCAACGCGCGCAGGGTGTCGCGGTGGTCGCCCTGAATCTCGACGCTCGTCTCGCCGACCGTGCCGCCGCTGCCGCAGGAGCGTTTGAGCTCGGTGGCCAGCTCCCCGAGAAACGACGGGTTGCGGGGCAGCCCGTCGACCACGGTCACGGTCTTGCCGCCCCGGCCGGCCTTCTCGATGCGGAGCCTGGCCACGACCCTGGCAGGCACAGGCTCCTCGAGGTTCTTCGAGCAGCGGCAGTCCCGCACCGGCCACCCGCAGCGCGAGCACAGCGTCCCCTTCTCGGTCGAGTACACGGGGTGGAAGCGGTTCGTCCCGGCCACGGCGCCATGGTACTCCGAGCTCTCGAAACCCGGGCTTCCGACCCCTTGACTTTCAGTGGCCGAGAGTCCACCTTGGAGCTAGCAGTGGGCAGGGGCTCAGAGGCTGCAGTTCGGGGACGCCCGGCAGTAACACGGAGAGTTCGGGCGCGCAACACGCAGCAGCAGCACGCAGCAGCAGCACGCAGTTGCTTCTCGCAGTGCAGCAATTCGTGAGCCCTGGCAGTAGCGGCACCGTAGTACGTAACGCGTAGTACGCAGCATGCAGTCGGTAGTACGCAGTTCACGGCGCGGTACCCCTGCCCACTGACCGACGCCACGACCGGCCCGACGCGAGTCGGGCCTTTTCGTGCCCAGCGCGGGGCTCGACCCGCCACTGGTTTCGTCCCGACGGGCCGGCGTGTCCAAAGGGCATGCGATCGATCCTGCTGTCCTTCGCCGTGGGGGCCGTGACCCTCGCCTCCTGCACCCCGCCTCCCCTGGACCCCGGGGGATCCGCTCACAGGCTTTCATGGCGGGACTCGGGCCACGTCTACCCGGACCGGTGCTCCGAGCCGTGGCCGCTCGGGGTCCGGGACCAGGTCTGGCCCCCGGGCGCCGGCGATCCGTGCACGGTCGGGGGCCACGTTGGCTGGCCCGTGGAGCCTCCCGAGCTCGAGAGCCGGGTCGACCCCGCGACGCCGGCCGGGTGCGGTGGGGTCGTGGTGGTCGAGGCGCTCATCGACCGCGAGGGCCGACCGCGATCGCCCCGGGTCCTGCAAGGCCTCGGTGAGCCCTGTGATGGCGCGCTGCTCGCCGTGCTCCCCCGCTGGCGCTTCCGCCCGGCGCGCTGGAACGGGCCACCGGTCGTCCTCCCCGATTGCACGATGCGCCGCTGCGACGCCACCCTCGTGTACCTCACCTTCACCCACACCTTCTCGCCCGGCGCCAGAGCCTCGAAGCCGGGACCCTGACCGGAGCACGTGTCACGCGTCACCCTGCGGTCCTTGACCGCGCGTGCTGTCGGGCGCACCATGCGCGAAGAAAGGAGACTTCTCAGCATGTCCCCCCTCTTTGGCGGTTCCCGTTCCCTGTTTGACACCGTCCTCAAGTTCTTCAAGGAGGACGACTGGCGGTTCGAGCAGCTCGAAGGCAAGACCATCCTCAAGATGGGGTTCAAGGGCGACAACGGCTCCTGGCGGTGCTTCGCCCAGGTCCGGGAGGAGCAGCGGCAGTTCGTCTTCTACTCCATGCTCGACACCAACACGCCCGCAGACAAGCGCCTGAACATGGCCGAGTTCCTTGCCCGCGCCAACTACGGCCTGATCACCGGCAACTTCGAGATGGACTTCTCCGACGGCGAGGTGCGGTTCAAGACCAGCATCGACGTCAGGGAGAACGAGGACAGCTTCACGCCCGGCATCATCAAGCGCCTCGTCTACCTCAACGTCCTCATGACCGACAAGTACCTCCCCGGCATCATGGGCGTGATGTACGGCGTGCTCTCGCCGACCGAGGCGATCGCCAAGGTCGAGAGCTGACCACCCGCACCTCCAGGGGACAGGGCACTGGCCCCCACACACCCGAAGGAAGCGGCCGGCCGGTTGGCCGGCCGCTGGTGTGAGCGTCACACCGCTTCCCGTTCGGCCCACCTGATGCGGCCGGTGAGCTGCATGACCACGAAGAGCGTCACGATCGCGCCGATCGTCACCGCCAGCCCCGTGTACCCCTCGAAGAAGAAGGCGTACGAGAAGCCGACCAGGTACAGCAGTTGCGCCAGCGCCACCTCGACGAGCGCGAAGCGGGCGCCGACCACCAGCCGCATGTAGCTGACCACGAGGAACACCGACACGGCCGAAGCGATCGTGAACGCCGCCGACATCGAGACGTGGTCCACCAGGTAGGCCATGAGCAGGTGGAACGCGAAGAATGCCGCCCCCAGGAAGAAGTAGTTCACCGGGTGGATGTGCACCCCCTTGAGGGTCGCGATGATGAAGACGAGGAAGAAGAAGAACCCCAGCGAGACCGGCGCGAAGAACGAGATGCGCGCCGCCATCGGCCCCGGGTTGAGCTTCTTCGGGGTCTCGATGCCGATGCCGTTGCCGGTGATCAGGTCCTTGTACTGCCAGACCAGCTCCCAGCCGTGTCCGCTCGCGTTCTTCGCGGTCGGCGACATGGTGTTGGCGGGGAAGTCGAAACCGTCGAAGTCCGTGCGGGCCGTGAGGCGGAAGTCGTGGACCTCGCCGATGCCCGCGCCGAACGAGTAGACGAAGCGGTCGAGCCCCTGGGACACGTAGCCCACCCGCAGGTGGTGGGTCCGGCCCGGCCCCGAGGGGACCCGCGCGGTCACACCAGTCGCTCCCTCGCGGGCGAACGTCACGGGCGCACCGTCCACCTCGAACGCGAACTCGTCGAAGATGCCGTTGGCGGCGGGGAACTGGAACGACAGCTCGACCGGCTCGGGGCCGGTGCTCGTGTTGTGGAAGGTGTAGTCACCGGCGAAGCGGACGCGGTAGGTCGAGTACCACAGCAGCCCTTTCCGCCGCTGGTCCAGGTGCAGGTCCAGCGCGACGTCGGACGCCATCAGCGGCACCGCCTTGACGTCGCTGCACTCCTGGGTAACCACCTCGGTCTTCTTGCCGTCCTCGAGCACCCGCGTGCGCGTCACCTGGCGCTTGACGGTGACCTGGGCGGCGGGCGTCGCCTGATGGAGGGGCGTCCCCCAGAGCTGTCCAACCTGCTGGCGCAGGGTCGAGTCCGCCTCGCGGGTGCGGAAGCTCACGCTGGCACCCAGCAGCATCCACCCGCAGGTGGCCAGCACGAACACGGCGATGATTCCGGCGACTGTCTTGACCATTCGATCCTCCCGGGCAGGCCGTCCCGGCCCGCCCCGCCACCCAGAGTCGGGGCCGATCGTGGAGCCAGTGGGGAGCCTGTGTGGGGTGAGGGAGGACAGAGTGTGGAGAGCGGCACCGGCGATGACGTGTGCGCCATCCGGTCCCTGGCGTGGACGTGGACGTAGACGTGGACGTGGACCCAACGGCGCCGGGACGTCCCCAACGTGAATCCGATAAAGCTCTCTTTCCCATGGTCTTGCTGCGATCCATCCTCTTGATCGGGGTCCAGGTCCAGGTCGAGGTCGAGGTCCAGGTTGGGGAGCCTGACGCGACCAGGGTGGAGACTGCCCCCTGTCCCCTGCCTCCGCTTGCTCCCCTCCCGGTTGCCGCGTACCCTCCTCCCATGAGCGAGGACCGATATCCGCCGTACCTGAGCTTCCTGGGCCTGCCCGCCGAGGACAACCCGCAGGAGGACGCCCGCGTCGCGGTCCTCCCCATCCCCTACGACCACACCACCTCCTACCAGGCCGGCGCCCGGCGCGGGCCTCTGGCGATCCTGGAGGCCTCGGCGTACGTCGAGACCTGGGACGACGAGCTGGGTCGCGACACGGTGGCCGAGCTGGGCATCGCCACGCTCCCGCCCGTCGCCCCCGAGGCCGCGGGCCCGGCCGCCATGCAGGCCCGCATCGAGCGCGTCGCCGCGGAGGTGTGGGCGCAGGGGCGGTTCGTCGTGGCCCTGGGCGGCGAGCACTCGGTGACGCCCCCGCTCGTCCGCGCGGCCCGGCGGCACCACCCCGACCTCGGCGTGCTGCAGCTCGACGCCCACGCCGACCTGCGGGTGGACTACGAGGGCACGCCCTCCAACCACGCCTGCGCGATGTACCAGCTCGTCGACGCGGGGGTCCCGCTCGCCCAGGTCGGCATCCGCTCCCTGACCGCCCAGGAGGGCGTGCTCATCCGCGAGCGCGGCATCTGCACCGTGTTCGCCCACGAGGCGGTGACCCGCCCGGTCGAGACATGGATCGACCGGGTCATCGACGCCCTGCCCGAGGAGGTCTACGTCACCATCGACCTCGACGCGCTGGACCCCTCGATCATGCCAGCCACCGGCACGCCCGAGCCGGGGGGCCTGGACTGGTACCGCACCCTCGCCGTGCTGCGCGCCGTGGCCGCACACAAGCGGATCGTCGCGTTCGACGTCGTCGAGCTGGCCCCCCATCCCGGCCATGTCGCCCCCGACTTCCTCGCCGCCAAGCTCGTCTACAAGCTCCTCGGCTACACCTTCTTCCTCTCCCCCTGACCTCGGACCTCGGACCACGTCTCCTGTGCTACCCTGCCGAGGCTGCGCCGGGCGGGACGCTCGTGCGTAGGGGGGTCCTTATGAGCAAGACCATGGAGCACGAGTGGGAAGTCGAGCTGCCGGCCGGCACGCCGGAGCAACTGCTGGTCGCCCTGGCGGCCCGTGACCGTCTGTTCGGACAGAGCGTCAGCCTGGAGCCCGAGGATGACGCCCAGAACACCGTCGAGGTGTGGTTCGGGGCCGCCGAGGCGCTCGAGGGCGACACCTTCCACCTGGCCATCTACGCCGAGCTGAGCGGCGCCCAGCAGTACCTCGAGGCGGCCCGCGATGCCCTCGAGGACATCGTCGGCGAGCAGCTCGAGGCCGCCGCCGTCGAGGCCGCCGAGGCCAAGCTGCTCGGCAGCCGCCCGGCCAAGGAAGTGGAGTTCAAGGCCGTCAAGGACGACGACCAGCGACCCCAGCTCATCATCCCCGAGTGGCTGGGACCCGAGGGCGAGGAGGTCGAGATGCCCTGGGGGTTCCGCGCCTTCGACGCGGAAGGCCGCTCCTGGCCCGACGACGAGACGATCGCCGCGAACGACCGCCTGGTCGTCCTGCCGGTCGGTGACGAGCTGCGCCTCTACGCCCTGCCGCCCATCGAAGAGGACGACGAGGACTGACGCAGCGACGGCGCCCCCGTGCTTGAGCGCGGGGGCGCCTCACGACTATCCTGGAGCCACCGCGGAGGGGTGGCCGAGCGGTCTAAGGCAGCGGTCTTGAAAACCGCCGAGGCGCAAGCCTCCAGGAGTTCGAATCTCCTCCCCTCCGCCAAACCAGGTGCCTGGTCCGTCACTCTTGACACTTCTGGCTGATCTCGCGTGGTCCCCTGGACCGCGACGGCGGTCTGTCTGGACCGGTCGAGCAACGACACGCCGAGGCCCGCGCAGGTGGCGCTGTGGCTGTAGTCGATCACGCTCTCGCCGTGGCCCCTGACCAGCTCGAGATAGCCCAGGAAGCTGCCGCCCAGCGCCCGGGCTCAACCCGTGGCCCACCGTCGGCGCCTGACTGGTGCCAGAGGACAGTCGGCCCACGGGTCGGTGGCGAATGTGAGATGCTAGACGTCGTCACGAGTCGAGCCTCCCCGGACGCGTCCGGGGGACGCTGGTGGCGTGCCGCGACGGAGGGAGACACACCATGCGGAAGACACTGTTGGTCCTGATCGGGGCGATGCTCATGGCGATCGGCGCCATGGCCGAGCAGAAGGATGCGACCGGGTGCAAGGACAATCCGCTGTTCACGCGGATGCCGGGGTACTGGATCCATCACTGCAAGCAGACGCAGTTCGACTCCTACGCGTTCGAGGTGGGACCGGGGAAGAAGACCGCGGTGGAGGGCCAGTACTGGCAGGTCTCCTACTACCCACAGGCGGACCTCGCCTCGAAGCCGAGCGAGCTCCAGATCATCCGCAACTTCGAGAACGCCGTTCAGAAGCTGGGCGGGAAGGTCGTCTTCAGCCGGAAGAGCCTGTCCACGTTCCAGTTGACACAGGACGGCAAGGAGCTGTGGATCGAGGTGACGGCCGAGTTCACCGGCAAGCACGGGCTCCGCATCGTGCAGAAGGAGGCCATGAAGCAGGACATCGTCGCCGATGCCGCCGCCTTCTCGAACGACATCCGGGCGACGGGCCACGCGGCGGTCTACGGCATCACCTTCGACACGGACAGCGCCACCATCAAGCCCGAGTCGGCGCAGGCGATCGCCGAGATCGCCAAGCTCCTCAAGACCGACACCGGCCTGAAGGTCTTCGTCGTGGGCCACACCGACGCCACGGGCTCGGTGGACCACAACCTCAAGCTCTCGGGGGACCGGGCCCAGGCCGTGCTGCAGGCGCTCACCCGCGACCACGGCATCGCCGCCGCCCGCCTGCGGGCGTTCGGGTGCGGGCCGTTCGCGCCCGTGGCCTCGAACGACACCGAGGATGGCAAGGCCAAGAACCGCCGGGTGGAGCTGGTCAAGCAGTAGCGCCGGGGCAGCTCGCGCTCGGCACTCGTCCAGGGCCGCGTCGCAGCCTGGATGTCAGTGGAAGATCAGTCGACCGATGCTCTCGGTCGGGATCACCAGGGTGGCCTTCTCGTCCGGACGGTAGAGGACGACGAAGCGGCTGGTGGTCGTGACGAGCTGCGCCGACTGGGGCTGGCCCGTCGGGTCGTCGGCGAGCACGACCTCGCAGGCGTGTCCCGAGCCGAGCTTGATTCTCCCCGCCACGATCGCGGCATAGCGGTCAAGGTAGAAATACACGAAGAACGCCGCCCACAGGACGCATATCACTGCCGTCGGCCGCAGGTCGGTCCGCTTCACCCGGCGCTCGAGAAAGCCCACCAGGGCCGTGCGCTGCTTCGGCGGAGCCGACCTGAGGTGGGCGAGGAAGGCATACGTCGCCAGGAAGAGGCCGATCGCGAACGCTGCCCAGAGCACCACCACGACATCGCGCACCGCGAACATCAGGAAGTCGGCGCCGTCCGCCAGGTCGAGGATGTTGATGCCGAAGCGACGGCACAGCCTCCAGTTGTAGATGGCGCCGATGACGGTCAGGAGGAGGTAGGTGACGGTCAGGATCAGCGCCGGGTTCTCGCTCAGGTGGCGCCGCCACCAGGCACGCTCCGCCGGGACCCCGGTGCCGCTCGATTCGCTCATGCCGCGCTCCTTCGCCGCGAAGTATGCCACGCCGCGACGAACGCTGCGGCCGGCCCAGTGCCTACCTCTGCTCCCCCGCAAACGCGGTGGCAGACGGAGCCTTGAGGTACACGACGCCGCCCTTCATCACGAAGCTCACCCGCTCGAGACAGGTCACGTCGGCGAGGGGGTCCCCCTCCACGGCGACGAGGTCCGCCAGCTTGCCGGGGGCCAGCACGCCGCGATCGTCCACGCCCAGCAGCTCCGCGGCGTCGACGGTCGCGGCCCGGATGGCCTGGACGGGCGAGAGCCCGAGCTTCACCATGGCCGCGAACTCCCTGGCGTTCTGCCCGTGGGGAAAGGTCCCCGCATCGGTCCCAAAGCCCACGCGGACGCCGGCGCGGAACGCCGCGGCCAGGTGCTCGCCGGCAGCGGCGGCGATGCGCGCCGTCTTCTCCCGGATGAGCGGCGGGTCCGAGGGCAGGGAGGGGACGGACCACGTGTACACGGTCGGCACCAGGAACGTGCCCCGCGCCTTCATGAGGCGGACACCCTCCTCGTCGATGAGCGTCCCGTGCTCGATCGAGGCCACACCGGCCCTCACCGCCGTCAGGATGCCCTCGGCGCCGTGCGCATGGGCCATGACGCGCAGCCCCAGACGCCCGGCCTCCTCCACGAGCGCCCGCATCTCGGCCTCGGAGTACTGTGGCGCCGAGGCCGAGGCCTCCAGGCTCGCGACTCCCGCGGTGGCCATGAGCTTGATGGCCCGGACGCCGTGCTTGGCCTGGTAGCGCACGGCCTTGACCACCTCGTCGGGGCCGTCCGCGATGCCCTGCTGCGGCCCGAGCTCCAGCACCCCCGGGATGAAGCCCGTGGTGTCGGCGTGGCCGCCGGTCGAGCCGACCGCGTACCCGACCGCGAAGATCCGCGGACCTTCCACCCATCCCCGCTCGACCGCCCGCATGAGGGCCACGTCGGTGAACCCGTAGCAGCTCGCCTCCCGGACCGTCGTGAACCCCGCCCGCAGCGTCTTCCCGGCGTTCAGCGCACCCCGGAGCGCCGACTCCGTGACGGGCTCCGTCACCGGGATGTGGATCCAGTCGGGCTCCGTCGTGTCCAGGCTCAGGTGCGTGTGGAGGTCGATGAGGCCCGGCAGCAGCGTCATCGCGCCCAGGTCCACCACCCTGGCCCCCGCCGGGAGCCGGGCCGGGTTGACAGCCGTGATCCTGTCGCCTTCCACGACCAGCACCGCGGGCTGGACGTACTGGCCCCGGGCCACGTCGAGCATGCGGTTGGCCTTCACGACGACAGTCCCAGACGCAGCCTGGGCGCCCGACGGGAGGAGTCCCACCAGGGCACAGCACAGCAGATGACGAAGCCGGTTCATCGGATTCCCCCCTGGGGGGCAGGAGCGTTCCTCCCCGCCGCCAGCGATGGTAGCCCCAGGCTCCGCGCTGTCAAGAACTTGCGGAGGCGCCTCGCGAGGCGACCGCGATGGGCGCCAGGTATCACACTCCCATCACGGCTGTGGCACGACGTTGCGTTCGACCTTGACCACGACGCTGTACTCCCCGGTGTTGCCGTACTCTCCCGTGAGGCTGCAGTCGTTGATGACGAAGTAGAGGAGACCCGCTTTCCCGGAGAACGTGGTGTGGTCCCCAGAGGGCAAGCGTTCATTGTCCACGTCGACCAGGAGGGCGGCGAGACCTTCGGTCTCCTCCGGGTCGGCGCAGGAGTTCCAGTCGTCCGGCCAGGATTGAGGATAGTCCTCCCGACCCCAGCCGCCGGGCCCGACACAGGATTGGGTGGCTCCAGGGGAGAAGCACACCTTCCCTGCCACGTTGAGCGTCACCCGATCCCGGGGACCGATCGTGTACCCGGAGTTGGTTCCTGCCTGATTGCCCTTGACCAGGACAACCTTCTGCTCGACCTTCGGCTTGCCTCCCCCCGCCGCCGCCGGCGCGAGCACCACAAGCCCCGACAACGCCGCCGCCAGCCAACCTGTCTTCCCTGTCCTCATGACTCTCCCCTTTCCATGATCCGTTGGCCCAGGACGTCCTCCCCCGGCAGGTGGTGGACGCACGATTTCCTTGTCGGCAGCGACGTCTCTCCCGTCTGTCCCGTTCCCGACCGGTCGCAGGCGCCGGCCCGGTCCTGGGCTGGCCCTGCCTCGACCAGGGAGTGGTCACCCGTCGTGGCTGATCGATGCATCGTGTCTTCTCGTTCTCAAGACTAGGGTGGACGCCCCAGGTTGTCAATGTAACTCCTTTGTGTCAGGCGGGTTCTATCGGTCCCTCAGGGCCTCTGCCGGGGCGGTGTCCGGAGTGCCGGACCTGGGGCACCCGGGCGCACGGCGCCCGCAAGGACAGGGCCGCGGGGGTAGAATCGTCCAGGACACCCAGGACGATGCACGACCGGCCGATGAGGACTCTGGTGCCATGTCTGCCACGCTCGACACTCCTCGGAGCTCCACGTGAGACAGGAATGGCGGGCGAGGCACTCGATCTCGACCTCGGAACCCGGCCCGGGCGTGACAGAGGAGCTGAAGGAAGGGAGATCCGATGATCAAACGACTGATGCTCACCGTGCTTCTTGCAACGTGTCTGCTGACGGCAGGGCCATCTCAGGCGTCGGGCGCCACCATCGAGACCCGGGACCTCGTCGTGAGCGATGCCACCGGCAAGCTGTCGCATGACCAGTTGAAGCGCCTGGCCGAGCAGGCGCAGGCCATGCTGGAGAGCATCCTGTCGTTCTGGTCTGCCGACCCCGGCATGGACCGGTTCGGCAAGATACGGGTCGTCTTCGACGTGCCGCGACGGGACTTCTACTCGTGCGTCTTCTTCTGGGACAAGGAAGGCGGTAAGCGGACCCGAGTCGTCCAGGTCTTCGGCACCGAGGGGTCGCCCCAGATGATGGCCCACAAGCTGACGAGCGCCGTGTTCCCCCAGAAGGACAAGCTGATCCGCAACATCATGGGCATCCTCTCGGAGGCGCAGGTCGGCAACCCGGCCACCTTCCCCATGTGCGGATTCAGCAGCGACGACTGGGTCCTCGCTCTCCTCCAGAAGGGCTCCACCATCCCTCTCGACGAGCTGGGGCCGGACCACGAGTCATGGGGCATGCAGGACAACGGGGGTGGCAAGCTCGCGGTCCTCGACAAGGCCAGGCAGCACACGGCCTATGCCGAAGCCGGGTCCTTCGGCGCCTACCTGCTGCAGACTCATGGGGTCAGCAAGATCAAGCAGCTCCAGCGGCTGTCCCAGGACAGGAGTCGCCCGTTCCAGGACGTCTTCGGGTCAGGGCTGCGCGAGCTCGAGGCGAGCTGGCTCAAGGCCCTCAAGGCGAAGGGCCAGGCACGGGAGGCGGGCGTCTCGACGGTGCAGAAGCTGTTGGAGCGAGATCCCGGGACGGCCTGCGCTGCGGCGCAGCAAGCCAGCGCCACGGGGAAGTGACGCCCGGGTGCCAGGTCCGTCACTTCGGGTGCCAGGTCCGTCACTCTTTGCACTCTTGCCAGAGTGGACGAGGTAGGCTCGAGCAGCAAGGCCACATCCTCAGCTCACGTGCTTCGTGGAGGCATCTCCGATCGCCCCCTTCCGTCAGGACTCCTGCCTTGGTAACATGTTCCCTTCCTGGAGCTTGAGCTCAGGGCCAAGAGTGTAAAGAGTGACGGACCTGGCACCCACGGATCCCCGTCAGCATGCGCTGCGGCGCGCCTCGCTGCCGGATGCGTTCACCTACGCGCTGTACGCCTGCTCACCCTACCGCGGCTGCGGGCACGGCTGCCTGTACTGTGATGGACGCGCCGAGAAGTACTACGTCGAAGGCGACTTCGCCCGCGACATCGTCACGCGCCCGTGGCTACCCGACGCGCTGGCGCGAGAGCTGACCACGCTGCGGGAGTGGGGGGCGCTGGCTCTCGGATCCGGTGTGACCGACATCTACCAGCCGTGTGAGCGCTCGGAGCTCCTGACGCGGCGCATCGTCGAGGTGGTGGCCGACATGCCGGACCGCACCGTCGCAGGGGGGGTCGCGCCCCTGCCGGTCGTGGTCCTCACCAAGTCGGCCCTCATTCTCCGGGACCTCGACCTGTGGGCGCGGATCGACGCGCGCGCCGGCGTGCTGGTTCTCGTCTCCATCACGACACTGGACGACGCGGTCCGCCGCGTCTTCGAGCCTGGCGCCTCGCCGGTCGGAGAGCGACTGGAGGTCCTGCGGGCGTTCCGCGCCGCCGGCATCGCGACGGGTGCCCTCGCCATGCCGTTCCTGCCGGGCGTCACCGACGATCCCACGTCGATCGCCGCGCTCCTCGAGGCCCTTGCCGGCCTCGGAACGACGTTCGTCATGCCGGGCGGCCTCACCCTGCGCCCTGGCCGCCAGAAGGAGTGTGTCGAGCGCCTCCTCGCGGCCCACTACCCCGACCTCGTTGCCCTCTATGCACGGCTGTACGGGGAAGACCGCGCCTCGGGAAGCCCGGTCTTCGGGTACCAGGCCCGGCTCGAGCGCGAGATCAGGTCGATCCGGCACCGGCTCCACCTCCCGCGGCAGGTGCCACACCCGCTGCTCCGTCGCCTCCTGGCGCCGCACGACGAGCTCTGGGTGCTGTTCTCCCAGATGCGTGAGCTCTACGCCGAGCGGGGGGTGGACACCCGTCGGCTGAGCGAGGCAAGCAACCGCTACGGCACGTGGCTCAAGACCATGCGGACGACGTTCCGCCGCCGCCGCACCCTCCCCGCGACATGGCTCGGCGAGCGGTTCGGGACGGCGATCGAGACCGGTGAGCTCGCCCAGGTCCTCGCCAACGACAAGCTCGCACGCTTCACCGAACGGGTCGCGCGCGACCGCCTGGTGCTCGACCACGAGACGCTCGCCCTGCGGTGACGCCCCTCGCCACCATCACCACCGGTATCTGGATCGCCGTCCCAAGGAAGTCGATCGGAGCCGTGCCCGGCACGCAGAGTGCCGGCACCGACCATGGATCAGTGGGCCTCGATGAATCTGTCGATCTCGGCGTGCCACGCGTCTGGCTCGAACGTCCCCGGGACGGTCTCCTCGCCAAACAGCAGATCGACCACGTGGCGAGGCCTCCTGCCTCCGATGTGCATCGACTTGCAGCACGACACGCAGTAGACGGCCACGTCCTCGGCCGGCATCTCGGCCGCACGCCTCATCATTCCCGCCTTGACCCTCTCCACGGGAAGCGCGCCGTAGAAGGCGTCACCGCAGCAGGTGCCCCGACTCCTCGTCTTCTCGGGCTCCACGACCGTGATCCGCATCCGGCTCAGCAAGGTCCTGATTGCATCGTGCACCCTGTCCTGGTCCCGCGTGGGGCAGGCGTCGAGAACGGCCATCGTCGCCCCGCCATGGTCGGGGAACGGGAACCCACGGCTCTCGGCGAGCACTTCCCACAACGAGACGGTCGATACTCCCTCGTAGAGCTGGCGGTAGCGCCGGTCGCAGCCCGGGCACGTGTTGACCACCCGCGTTCCGTGCGGCAGCCCCGGCTCATGCTTGCAGCAGGTCAGGTGCTCGTCGACATCGCCAAGCTCGGCCCTCAGGACTTCAAGCACCTTCCGGGCCAGCTCGGGCTTGTAGAGCATGAGCGCGCATCCGGGAGCGTACACAGTTCGCATCGTCCCTCTCCCTCTCTGTAGGGCCAGCGAGAGTCCCCCGCCCCAAAAGCTCGCAGGGTACGTGCTTCCGGAGTCCACCGCCACCGAAAAGTGGACGGCAAATTGCGAGCTTCGGTGCCTCCAGGTCAGTCAGTCTCTACACTCTTGCCAGACTGGACGACGGGGGCTAGAGCAGCAAGGCCACATCCTCTCTTGACTGTCTTCGTGAAGGCATCTCTGGTCGTCCCCTTCCGTCAGGACTCCTGCTTCGGTTGCAGAGCCCGCTTCCCCGGAGCTTGGCCACAGGGCCAGGAATGTCAAGAGTGACGGATCTGGCACCGACCTCAGACAGGGTCAGCGCCGCCGGATATGCCAGCTACCAGATGCCTCAGGAGTGTCAAGAGTGCCGAACCTGGCACCGAAAAACTCGCGCTTGCGGGTTGATACCAGATCTGGAATACTCCCTTCATGGTCGTGAGTGGAAACAAGGAGCTCATCTGGGTCGGCTCTGCGCTCAAGGACCTGCGTGAGTTCCCTGAAGACGTGCGCCAGGTGATGGGGTTTGCGTTGTACCTCGCTCAGGTGGGCGAGAAGCACCCGGACGCCAAGCCATTGAAGGGTTTCTCTGGTGCAGGTGTGCTCGATGTGGTGGACAACTTCGACGGGGACACGTACCGGACGGTCTACACGGTTCGCTTCGTCGATGCCGTCTACGTCTTGCACGCGTTTCAGAAGAAGTCGAAGCGTGGGATCGGGACGCCCAGGCATGTGGTGGAGGTCATTCGTGAACGCTACGAATGGGCGAGGCGGCTCCATGCGGCGCGCGGTCCTTCGCGGCCGGGAGGCGGAAGATGAAGACGGAATCGATCGGTCACGAAGTAAGCAGCGGCAACGTGTTCGCGGACATCGGCCTGGGAGAATCCGACGATCGGATCGCCAAGGCGGAGTTGGCCCGGAGGATCAAGAGCATCGTCGAGCACCGGCACCTGACCCAGGCTGAAGCGGCCCGAGTACTCGGGACCACGCAGCCCAAGCTGTCCGAGCTGCTCCGCGGACGCCTGACCGGGTTCTCCGTGGAGCGCCTGATCCGGTTTCTGAACGCTCTCGACCGCGACGTCGAGATCGTCATCACCACCAAGCGAAAGGGAACCGCCCGAGGCAGCTTTCGCGTGGCCGGGCAACCGGCGACGGTGCCTCCGGAGGTGGCGCAACGCGGGTAAGGCGGGCGGTGTCGAGTACCGACGGACGGCGCTCTTCACCCCATCACTCACCTATGGACGCGTCGCTCGCCCTTTCGGCCAGCGACCACGTGCGCCTTTCCATCCCCACTTCCCGCCACGATTTCGCGCCACGCCTCACAGAGTGCCAAGAGCGACGGGCCGGCACCGTAAAAGGGACGAGCCGCCGCAACGGCGACTGGCACGCACCCGGATCGCACAATGACCGGAATAAGATGTCGGGTAAGCCGAAGGTGTGGAGCGCGTGAGGGGGCGGCCTTAGCTGTTTCCCCTGGTTCCCCAGGGGTGCCTAAGTAGACCAACCGTGGCATCTCCACAGCCTTCGACTCCCCACAGATCCGGACGTGCGGATTTCCCGCATCCGGCTCTTCAGGGTCACGGGCTCGCTGCTGAGGTGTAGACACGGTGGACGATCCGGGCTGGAGGCAAGGGGTAGCGTTTGAGGAGACGGTTGAAGCGCACCCAGTTCATCTTCGCCTTCTGGCTCCGGCGGGCTGACCAGTACCGCCAGATGCGCTGCACGCGCTGCCGAAAGGCGCCGATGGCAAAGCAGTTCCCCGCAATCCCGTAGTAGCCGAATTGTCCGCGTAGGATCGCGGAGGATGATAGGTGCCAGGTCCGTCACTCTTGACACTCGTGCTCGGCGGTTGGGTGCGGGACAGA
>JALOLB010000299.1 GCA_025456225.1 Thermoanaerobaculaceae bacterium | reverse complement strand
GCTGGCCATCAAGTACGACCTGCACCCCCTCGCCATCGAGGACGTGCTGCACCTCTCGCAGCGGCCCAAGCTCGACGCCTACGACGCGGCATCGGAGCACCAGGCGCGGCTGTTCGTCATCGTCCGCATGCTGCAGCTCGTCGAGGACCGGCTGGAGAGCGAGCAGGTGTCGATCTTCCTCGGCCACAAGACGGTCCTCACCTTCCAGGAGGCGCCCGGGGACGTATGGGACCCCATCCGGACGCGGCTGCAGACCAGGGGCTCGCGGCTGCGCCAGAACGATGCGAGCTTCCTCGCGTACGCCCTCATCGACGCCATCGTCGACCACTGCTTCCCGATCCTCGAGCACTACGGGGACCGACTGGAGGAGCTGGAGGACAGCATCCTCGAGCGCCCGACCAGCTCCGTGATCTCGGAGGTGCACACCCTCAAGCGCGAGCTGCTGCTGCTGCGCCGCGCCCTCTGGCCGATGCGCGAGGTCGTCCACACGCTCCAGCGCGAGCCCCACGAGTGCATGTCCGACACGACGCGCACCTATCTGCGGGACGTCTACGACCACACGGTGCAGATCATCGACATCATCGAGACCTACCGCGAGGTCGCCACGGCCCTGGCCGAGACCTACATGACCTCCGTGAGCACGCGCCTGAACGAGATCATGAAGGTGCTGACCATCATCGGCACGATCTTCATCCCCCTCACCTTCCTGGCCGGCGTCTGGGGCATGAACTTCGGCGACAGCATGCCCGAGACGCTGCATGCTGCCGAGTACTTCCCGTGGATCTACCCGGTCGGGTTCTGGGCGCTGTGCCTGGCCACGGCGGCGGGGCTGTACGCGTGGATCCGACGCCGCGGGTGGCTGTGACCGCCCCCCGGGCAGGTTGAGAGTTGAGAGTTGAGAGTCGAGAGCTCCCCCCGCACCACCCCACGGAGTAGCACGCTGCATGAGCGTTGGAAGGGGTCAAGAGCCGCAGGGGGAATGGGAGGATGCACGCATGAAGATGGTGGGGATTCCGTTCGAGGTCGTGGACTGGTCGGCGGTTGAGGCCACCGAGCACCCGGGTGTCACCGGGGTGGCGCGCTGGCACACCCGGCAGCTCGGCGACATCCGGGTGCGCCTGGTCGAGTACTCCCCCGGCTACCTGGCCGACCACTGGTGCTCCAAGGGTCACATCCTGCTGGTGCTGGAGGGCGAGCTCGACACGGAGCTGGCGGACGGCCGGACCTTCACCCTCAGACCCGGCATGAGCTACCAGGTGGCCGACGGCGCCGAGCCCCACCGCTCCACCACCCGCACCGGCGCCAGGCTCTTCATCGTCGACTGACGCGTTCTCTCCCACGTGACCCGCCTGCGCGGCCCACGGCGCTCCGTTCCTGCCCCTCGCTCCCGCAGGGGGAGAAGCTCCAGGTGAAGGGTGCACGTGTTTGATGGGGAGAGCCAAGGACCCCTCACCCTGCCATCTCCCCGCTTCGCGGGGCGAGGGGATCGCAGCGAGGAGCTTTCCTGAGTTGCTGAGTCGTGCGCGAGGCCCACGTGTCAGCGGCGGGTGATCTGGCGCCCGAACCGGCCCTCGGCGACCCAGGCCACCGCCTCCTCGGCGATGTCCGCGGTGCGAGCTTCCGAGAAGGCTCGTGCCGCCTCGATTCCGGCCCGCCGGCAGCACAGCCACGTCGCGCGGTCGCCGAGCACCGCCTGTGCCGCCGCGGCAAACGCCTCGACATCCTCGGGCGGGCAGAGCATCGCGGCCCCCTGGGCGTAGGCGCGGAACGCCGAGATCTCCGACGCCACGACCGGCACCCCGCAGGCCATCGCCTCGAGCACCGGGAGCCCGAAACCCTCCTGCTCCCACGACGGTGCCAGCAGAAGGTCGGCCCCGCGCAGCAGCCCGGCGACGCGGTCCGGCGGGATGTTGACATGGACCTCGTCGGCCTCGACCAGGGCCTTCTCCTCCGCCCCGAGCGGCCACTGGGAGATGCGCACGAGCCGGCACCCGATCCCCATCTCGCGCAGCCGCCGGACCGTCAGCAGTGCCGCACGCACCCCCTTCCAGTCGGCCTCCCAGGGGTGCAGCACGACGATGCGCGGGGCGCTCCGCGGGCCCAGTCGCCACGCCGGACGCCACTGGGAGGTGACGGCCGGGGGCACCACGATGGCCGGGCGGCCGAACCGGGTGTGGAGGAGCTCGGCGAGGTGGGGGGACAACCCCCAGCCGGCGATCGGGGTCGAGTAGGCCTCGAGGATGGCCGGGTGCTCGGCCTGGTTGTGGGTGTAGATCGCCTCGAATCCCTGGCAGTAGTGGACCGCGCGCGCACCGGCCAGCTCGTGGGCCGGACGGATCGTCGTCCAGAACGTCGCCACGGTGACGTCGGCATCGGGCAGAGTTCCGGCGGTGAACGACTGCACCTGAAGGAACCGGGCCGCGAGCGGGATCCAGCGCGGCCGCTCGCCCTTGCTGACCACCGTCACGGTGTGCCCCCGCCGGGCGAGGAGGTTGGCCTGATGGAGCACGATCTTGACCCCGCCGTACAGCGCGGTGTCCTCCAGCAGGTAGTTCACCGAGAACCGCTTTGCCATCACGCTCCGACCTCCATCCGGCAGCCGGCCACCACCGTGCCCGGCGCCGGGGCCCGGGTCATGTCCCGCCCCGCGATGGAGCGACCGACGTGACACCTGGGCGTCTCGGACGACCGGGCGGGCAAGCGTGGTCGCCCCTGTCGTGCCGGACGGCAAACGCTAGCACAGAAGAGGTGCCCGGGGTCAGGCGCCGACGTGGACCGCGAAGTGGCAGGTCTGGCCGCCGCGGCGGACCGTCTCGAGGATGTCGACCCGGAGCGGCCGCCCGAGGGCGGTCTCGCAGACCGCCTGGTGGGTCGAGCGGGTGCACTCGCAGTGGAGGTCGCC
Organism: Thermoanaerobaculaceae bacterium; assembly: GCA_025456225.1. GTDB lineage: Bacteria > Acidobacteriota > Thermoanaerobaculia > Thermoanaerobaculales > Thermoanaerobaculaceae > JAAYVZ01. The sequence goes on along the minus strand of JALOLB010000299.1, from coordinate 1,801 downwards.
GGGCTGGGGCGGGCGGTGCCTGGCGGCGGGGCAGTAACACCCTTTCGAGACCTTCCCGTAGCGAATGTGGAGGATGTCGCCCTCCCGCCACGCCTCGAAGCTGACCTGGTACGCCGCGAGCAGCTTGTCGACGCTGCCAGCTCCCTGCGTCGCCAGGTCCCGCTTGAACGAGTGGCGCAGGAAGCACTTGCGCCCGCAGTGCTCGATCAGCTTGACGCGCGCCTCGTGGCTGAGCTGCTGCTCCGTCGCCTCGATCAGGTCCGCGAGCCAGGTGTTGATGAAGTCCCGCTCCGACGCGGCCTGCTTGAGGAGGTCGTCGCACGGCGGGACGGGCGCCGGCTCCGCGGCGGCCCGGGGGAGCGGAAGCGCAGCGGAGGCGCCGGCCACCGCCAGCAGCCCGCGGATGAACTCGGATCGGTCCATGGGGGAGCCTCCCTCGGGGAGGTTCTACGAGCCGCGCCCAGTGGGGTTGCGAGGCCGCACCGGCAGCGACGTCAAGACGGCCGGACCCGGTGCGCGCCGGAGTCGCCCGGTAGTTCCCGCATCACCGCGGCATCAGTGCGAACACACCCCAGCCCAGGTACTCGCGCGTGTACGCTGCGTAGCGCTGGGGTTCCGAGGTCAGCCTGGCTTGAACATCGCTCGCGAGCTCGTCGTCGGGATTGGCTTCGAGCCATCGGCGCATGGTGAGCCACTTGGCCGCCTCGTATCGGTCCCAACTGTCCTGGTCTGCCAGGACCATCTCCACGACGTCGTAGCCGAGGTGGCCGAACGACGCGAGAAGCTTGGGAAGCAGCAGAAAGTCCGAGATCGAGTTGGCAAGGCACCCCTTGGCAACCTCTTCGGTCGGCGGTAGCTGCCGCCAGTAGGGCTCGCCGATGAGGATGATCCCTCCGGTGCGCAGGCTCCGCGCCAGAAGCTCGATCGTGCCGACGACTCCCCCGCCGATCCACGTGGCACCGACACAGGCTGCCACGCTGACCTTCTCGTCAGAGACATGGCCGGCAGCATCGCCATGGACGAACGTGACGTGATCGGAGACGCCGAGCTCTTCAGCACGGAGTTTCGCTTGCTCGGTGAACAACTGGCTCATGTCGATGCCGGTGCCGATGATGCCGTGATCGCGAGCCCAGGTGCACAGCATCTCCCCCGAGCCGCTGCCGAGGTCGAGCACTCGGGTTCCCGGCTCCAGCCGCAGCGCCGCGCCAAGCGTGGCGAGCTTCTCGGGTGTGAGCGGGTCATGGATGCGGTGAGCGCTTTCCGTGATGTTGAAGATCCGTGGAATGTCCAAGGCAGAAGATCTCCTTTCGGCTGTGAGTAGATCCGGCTACGGCCCCACGCCCGCGGTAAGCTGCAGCGCTGATTGACGTTGCGTCGGTGGCATGGGTGGATGATACCCAAAGCTGTGCCTGCCAACCAGCAGGGTGCCAGGCGCCGACAGCTTCACCGCGTTGTGGGGCTGCTGGCCCTTCGACGCCAGTAGGATGGACGCCGTCTGCAGTAGGATGGACGCCGTCTGTGGTGTGCGACCGCGACAATCTGGATGGTCTGCTCGTGCACGCGGAAGATGATGCTGAACGGATACTGCTGAACGACCACGCGACGGGTCTCGGCCTCAAATAGCGGCCACGCCTCGGGACGATCTGCAAGGAGTCGCACGGATTGCTCAATCGCGGTGAGGAAGCCCGAGGCCGCAGCCTCACTGTGCTCGAGGTACCACTCGTAGGCTTCGTCCAGCTCCTGCGCCGCCTGGCGGATGAACTCAACGCGCACGTGGTTCACTGGCTCTCGCGCGAAGCTC
>JALOLB010000084.1 GCA_025456225.1 Thermoanaerobaculaceae bacterium | reverse complement strand
CGTCAGTTGCCCGAGCTGCCAGGCCAAGTACCAGTACGACGAGTCGCGCTTCGGCGACACGTCGACCAAGCGGCTGAAGTGCTCCAAGTGCAACAACGTGTTCGAGGTCTCGAGGCCGAGCATCCTGGGTGGAGCGGGCGGACAGACAACCTTCGTGGGTGGCAAGAAGCCGGACGAGACCACCAAGCAGTTCGACGTGGGAGCGCTGGCGACCCCGGAGGAAGAGGCCTCGTTGCCGCAGCTCTCCCCGTTACCGGTCAACCGCCGCTACTCGCTGGCCGTGATCCTCGGCGCCAACGCCGGCCACATCTACTCCATCGCCAAGCCGCGGGCGGTCATGGGCCGTGGCCAGGGGTGCGACATCCAGCTCCAGGACTCCGAGGTCTCCCGCCGCCACGCCATGATCGAGGTGCGCGGCGAGGATGCCACGCTCGTGGACCTCCAGTCCACCAACGGCACCTTCATGGAGGGCGTGCGGATCCAGCGGGCTCCGCTTCAGAGCCACCAGGAGTTCAGCCTCGGCACCACCACCCTGATGTTCATCGTCACCGAGGTGGGCGAAACCGCCTAGGCTTCCCGTGAGAGTCGTCGTGGCACTGTCGGGCGGGGTGGACTCGGCCACCGCCGCGGCGCGGCTGTGCCGGGCCGGCCACGACGTCATCGGCGTCACCCTGCGCTTCGCCGACCTCTCCTCGTGCGGCCTGGGGGCCTCCCGCTGCTGCAGCCCCGGGGACCTCGAGCGCGCGGCCCGGGTCTGCTGGCAGCTCGGGATCCCCCATCACGCGGTGGACGCCGGGGAGCCCTTCCAGCACGAGGTGATCGAGCCCTTCGTCGAAGCCTACCTGGACGGGCGAACTCCGTCGCCGTGTGTCCGGTGCAACTCGCGGGTCAAGCTGGGCGCCCTCGTCCCGTTTGCGAGACAGGTCGGGGCGGAGGCCGTGGCGACCGGCCACTACGCCCGCTGCGACGCGGACGGGCAGGGGAGAGCGCGGCTCTGGCGTGGCGTCGACGCGGAGAAGGATCAGTCGTACTTCCTGTTCGACCTGTCGCGGGAGCAGCTCGGGTTGCTCCGGCTGCCGATCGGCGACTCCTCCAAGGCGGAGGTGCGCGCCGAGGCCGCGGCGCTGGGCCTCGCCAGCGCCGCCCAGCCCGACAGCCAGGAAATCTGCTTCGTGCCCGCGGACGGCAGCTACGTGCAGGTCCTCGAGACGCTGGCGGGGGACCGGCTTCCTCCTGCGGGCGACATCGTGGACGGCGCCGGCAGGGTCCTGGGCCGGCACAACGGTGTGCACCTGTACACCGTGGGCCAGCGCACCGGGCTCGGCGTCGCGACGGGCGAGCGACTGTACGTGGTGGCGCTTGATGTCACGGACAACCGGGTCGTGCTGGGCCGGCGAGGGGAGCTGGAACGCCGCTGCCTGGACCTCGAGCAGGTCAACTGGCTGCTGCCGGAGGATCCCACCGCCGAGCTGCGGGCGAGCGTGCAGGTGCGGTCGCGCCATCGCCCCGCCAGCGCCAGCATTCGTCCGTTGCCTGGCCACCGGGCCGAGGTGCAGCTCGACGAGCCGGTGTCGGCGCCGGCTCCCGGGCAGGCTGCGGTGTTCTACGACGGCGAGCGCGTGCTTGGCGGCGGCTGGATCGTCCGGACGTCGTGACCGGCGGTCGGCCCCGACCCCACCATGTGGCGGGCTCGGTACGTTCAGAGGCCCAGCCGCTTCGCGACCCTCCTCGCAATCCCGCGAGCGCCCTCGTGCCGCCACACCCACTGCGCGCGTCGCAGCACCTGGGGTAGAGGGAAGCGAGAACCATGGTCTCTCCTGGGTTCCTCGGCGAAGCGCCGGCCTGCCGTCAGGTAGCTCCGTGAGATGTCGAACCCTTCAGGCAGGACGGCAGGCCCCCTCGTGACCGTGACGATGTCCCGCCGCACCAGGACGTCGGTGACGACATCCGGCCGCGACGCGGAGGTCATGACCAGCTCCAGGACGAGCTGAGTCAGTGAGGGATGCCTGGCCCAGGGCCCGCCCTGGTCCTGCCAGGTCCCCGGCCAGTGGGCCCAGCCCCAGTCCTCGATGACGTAGAGACCGCCCGGTCGCAGGTGCGGGAAGACCGTGTTGAAGGTTGCCCTGGTCTCGGGCAGCAGGTGGCTGGCGTCGTCGATGACGAGGTCGAGAGGCTCCTGCCCGAACTCCGCGAGAATCAACCGGCGGAGCGTTCGCGTGTCGGACTGGTCGACTCCGAAGTGCAGGCGGACGCGTTCGGCGGCACCTCTGTGCAAGAGGTAGGCATCAAGGTCCGGCAGTCGCTGCGGTGACAGGTCGAATGCAACCAGATGTTGGGGTTGGAGCAGTTGGTCGAGAAGGACGACGCTGCCGCCTCGAAGGATCCCCGCCTCGAGGACGCGCTGGCACCGCGAGCCAGCCAGGCTGGCGTAGTACGAGACCATCTCCCGGGTCTTCTGGAGGACAAAACGGTCGGGTCCACAGAGGCGTGCGAGCCCGCCCTCGGTCCAGTCGAGCTCGACCACTGCCCCGTCAAGCACCAACTTCGTGTCGGATTCCCAGATCATCGTTGTTTCTACGATCCCGATCCCGATTTCGTTGGGCTGGAATCCTCCTGCGGACGACCTGGGGGTTGCGGAATCGCAGGCTACATCGGGCCGCTGGTGGGCATCGGCGGCGCGGGGCCGTCGGGGATCGCGCCGAAGTTCCGCTCGAAGATCGCCACGTTCTCGGTCAGGGCCCGCAGGAGCTGCTTGACGTGCAGCGGGGTCATGACGAGCCGGGACACGACCTGCACGTCCTCGCGGCCGGGCACGATGCGCCCGAAGTCGAGGACGAACTCGGCGTAGTTGTGGACGATGGAGACGAAGTTGGCATACGTGCCCAGCGCCTGCTGATCCGGAAGCACGATCTTGAGCTGCCCCTGCTGTGTCATGCGGCCTCCTGCGCGGCCATTCTACCTTGACAAGCCTGCGCCGCCGCGCCATCGTTCGGCCGATGACCGACCAGCGTGTCCCACGCGAGCAGGCAGTTCGGCCGCCTGATCCACCCCTGGTGTCGATCGTCGTCCGGACGATGGGGCGCCCGGAGCTGCCTGAGGCGCTGGCCTCCCTGGCAGCCCAGACCTGGGAGCGGGTCGAGGTCGTGGTCGTGGACGCCCGCGGCACGCCGCCCGTGGAGCTGCCGGCAACATGCGGGCGGTTCCCGGTCCGGGCGGTGCGCCGGGGCCGGCCGCTCGGCCGCAGCGCCGCTGCCAACGCCGGGCTCGACGAGGCCACGGGCGACCTCATCGGCTTCCTGGACGAGGACGATCTCATCGACGCGGATCACGTGGCGAGCCTGGTGGGCGTGCTCGTCGGCCACCCGGGGGCGGTCGCCGCCTACTCGGGGGTCCGGTGCACCGGCGACGAGGAGCTGTCGGCCTGGTTCAACCGCCCGTTCAGCCGCGCCTGGCTGGCGCTCGGCAACCACATCCCGCTCCACGCCGCACTCATCCGGCGGGGCGCTCTCGACAGGGGCTGCCGTCTTGACGAGACCCTCGACGTCTACGAGGACTGGGACCTCTGGCTGCAGCTCGTCCGCCACGGCGACTTCGTCCACCTGGACCGGGCCACGGCCACCTACCGCGCCGGGGGGGGCTCCGGGGCAGGGTTGGGTGGCGACGCGACCGTCATGCGAGCCGGACGCGCACGGGTGGTGTCGAAGTGGAAGGCGCTGTGGTCGGGCCCGGAGCTGGACGCGATCCTGACCGTGTGTGCCGCGCAGATGCGCCGGGTGCCCGACCTCGAGGCCGAGCTGACGCGCGAGCGCGAGGCGAGGGCCGAGCTGGCAGCAGCCCTTGAGCGGGTGCAGGCCTCTTGGTCGTGGAGGATGACCGCCTGGCTCCGGTGGCTCGCCGCGCTGGGCCGGCGGCCCTGAGCTCCCGCCTTCCTGACAGGCCGGATGTCATGGTCGACCGCACCCGGGAGGGCCGGACTGGAATGCGGGCTAGAATGACGGTCGTGACGAGGAAAGTCCCCTGCGCACGGTCCTGGCCGGCCGCGAGGCCCGGGGCGGGTACGTAGTGTCCCCGGACCTCACGCCGATTGCCCCGGTGGAGGGCAAGGCCGCCGCTCCCGGGGAGGCCTCGGAGGCGGAGTCCCTGCGCCGCCGGGTGGCCGCGCTCGAGGCGCGCCTGGGCGAGCGCGAGCAAGCCCTGCAGCGGGCGACAGCCCAGCTCGCGCTCGTGTCGGACAGTGGCGCGTACAGGATCGTGTCGTGGCTGCAGCGCCTGCGACGGGGCGTGGCGCCCGAGGGCAGCCGTCGGCATCGGGTGCTGCGTCGCGGCTGGCAGCTCCTCGTCGGGGAATCGGCCCCGGCTCCGTCGGGGGAGGATGCCGCGGCTGGGTACGCTCGATGGCTGGCCGGGCAGCTCGTCACGCCCCGTGCGAGGCAGCGGTTCCGAGAGCAGGCGGCAGCCCTGCAGCACCGGCCGCTCGTGAGCCTCCTGATGCCCGTCTACAACCCGCCGGTGCCCTTTCTGCGCGAGGCGGTGGCGTCGGTCGGGCGGCAGGTGTGGGAGCGCTGGGAGCTGTGCATCGCCGACGACGGCTCGGTGCCGGCCGTGGCGGCGGAGCTGGATCGTCTCGCCACCGAGGACGATCGCATCAGGGTCGTGCACCTTCCCGCCAACCGCGGCATCGCGGGGGCCACCAACGCCGCGCTCGCGATGGCGAATGGTATGTGGGTGGGGTTCCTCGACCACGACGACGTCCTGCACGAGCTGGCGATCCTGCACGTGGTCAAGGCCCTTGGCGACTCCCCAGACCTCGATGTGGTGTACACCGACCGGGATCACGTCACGGCTGACGGCGAGAGGGTGTCCCCCTACTTCAAGCCCGACTGGTCGCCCCTGACGATCCTGTCCCACAACTTCGCCATCCACTTCCTGGTCGTACGGCGGAGTCTCCTCAACGACCTGGGCGGGCTCAAAACCGAGTTCGACGGGGCGCAGGACTTCGATCTGGTGCTGCGGCTGGCCGAACGGACCGACCGGGTCCTGCACATCCCTCGCGTCCTCTACTCGTGGCGTATCCACCCGGGGTCCAACGCCGGGGTCGGGCGCCCCGCCGCGTTCGAGGCCGGGCGGCGTGCCATCGCCGACGCCCTGGCGCGACGCGGTGTGGCGGGCTCGGTCGAGAGCCTGAGCGAGCGGGGACCCTACCGCGTGCGGTTCGCCTTGCGCGGGCGGCCCCTGGTGTCGATCGTCATCTCCTCGCGCGACCCGAAGATGCTCGCGGCGTGCACCGACCTGCTGCGGCGCAAGACGACCTACGACCGGTACGAGATTCTGGTGGCGACGAACGCTGTCGGCCATCCCGAGCTGCGCCGGCTCTGCGAGGAGCGGGGCTTCCGGCTGGTCGAGGTGGAGAACGGCTTCTTCTCGCGCATGAACAACGCCGCGGCGCGGGCGGCAGGCGGGGAGTTCGTGCTCTTCCTCAACGACGACACCGAGATCGTGACCCCCGACTGGCTCGAGGAGCTGCTCGGCTGGTGCCAGCAGGACGGCGTCACGGCCGTGGGCCCGAAGCTCGTCCACCGGGACGGTCGCATCCAGTTCACGAGGGTCGTCATGGGCATCCGCCGCGACGGCGTGCCGTACTTCTTCGACCCCTTCGACATGTTCGGCGTGACGTTCCTCCACGGCTTCTCGTCGGAGGTGAGCGCCGAGGTCCGGGCGGTGAGCGGCGGCGCCATGCTGGTGCGCAAGGAGGACTTCCTGGCCCACGGCGGGTTCGAGGAGGAGACCTTCGCCTTCTCGTACCAGGACGTGGACTGGTCGCTGCGCGCGGCCGCCCGGGGTGGGCACTTCGTGTACACGCCGCACGCGGTCATCGTGCACTACGGCAGCTTCTCGAAGAAGCTGGTCCCCGACATGATGGAGCGCGAGATCGCCCTCGCCTCGGAGTTCTTCGCCCGCAACCGCCAGCCCCTTTCGGCCGGCGACCCGTTCCTCAACCCCAACCTGTTGGAGCCGCGGGGCTTGGTGAGCCCCCCGCGTTTCCCGGGCCTGCCGCGGCACCCGCTGCGCGAGGAGCCGCCCTCGGCGCTCCACGCCCTGGCCAGGTGTCGGGCGTTTGCAGGGGACCCGGGCGGCGAGGACAGCGCACGCAGCCTGGCGGCGTGCCGGGTGTTCGCGGAGCGGCTGAAGGCGGGTACCGGGTGCAGGAGGGTGCTGGACATTGGATGCGGGCGCGGCGACCTCGTGGAGGCGCTCACGGGCTGTGGTGTCGACGCCTGGGGCGTGGAGCGATCGAGTCGGGTGCTGGATTCGACATCTCAAGCGGGGACGGCGCGCATCGTTCGCGGCGACATCACGACGGCGGCGACGCAGGCCGCCCTGGCGTCCCACGGCCCCTTCGACGTCCTGGTGGCCACGGGTGTGCTCGAGCGGCTTCCGGAGGACGTCCTGACGGCTCTTCTGCCGGAGCTCGCACGCCTTGCTCCCACCTGGGTGGTGACCGTGCCTCCGGCGGACGCCTGGGAGTGGGAGGACCCGTTCCAGCTCTGCGGCGGCGACCGGGGCTGGTGGCGCTTCCAGCTCGCCAGTGCCGGCATGGAGGAGGCTCCCGAGCTGGCCGAGGCTCTCTTTGGACCCGACTGGGGAAGTGACCCTGAAATGGTGCTGTACGCCCTGCGGCGCCGGCGATGAGCGGGGATCCGGGTCGGCCCGCGAGGACCCGAGGTCTGCCCCGATGGGGCCGCCGGGTTGCGGAGACCGTGCGCCGACGCGGCATCACTGGCCTCGTCTGGGCGGTTGCGCACCGCCTGGGTCTTCCGCTGCCGTCGGGTGTCTATGCGCTGTGGCGCGAGGGACATGAGCCGGACGAGACGGAGCCGATGGCCCGGACAGGCGTGGCACCCGGGCAGGGCTGGCATCCGACCGTCTCCATCATCCAGGTTCCCTCCGGAGGGGTCCGGGTCCGGTGCTCGGATCTTCTGGCCGGTCTGGACCATCAGACCTGCAATTGCTGGGAGCTCGTCGTCATCGAGCCGGACCCGGGCGGTGTCGGCGAGCAGGCCAGCCCTCGCGTCCGCGGGCTGCCCGGCTCGGCTGGAGAGACCGGCGCGTGCGGGCTGGCGCGGTGCGTGGACGCCGCGAGAGGCGAGCTGGTGGTGCTCCTCGCGGCCGACGCCGTGCTGCCGCCGTGGGCGGTGTCCGAGGTCGTCAGGGTGCTCGACGAGACGCCGGAGGCGGACCTTGTCTACGGTGATGCCGACCTCCTGCGCGGCCGGCGACGGACGCAGCCGTGGTTCAAGCCAGGGTGGTCACCCGATGCCATGCTGTCGGCGAACCTGTTCGATCCCCTTGTCGTGGTGAGGAGAGCGCTTCTGGCCGGACTCGCGCTCCGTGAGGGGAGCACCGAGGGCGCGGCGCTGCACTGGGACCTCGCCCTGCGGCTGGCCGAGGCGGCGCGGCATCCGGTGCACGTGCCGAAGGTGCTGGCGCACGTCAGGGCGCAGGGTTGGGGCGCGTGGAGACGGCGTGGCTGGCGGCGTCCCACCCCGGCCACGGCGGCTGCTGCTGCTCCGGCCTTGGCGGCACACCTCCAGCGAGCCGGTCTCGACGCATCGGCGACATCGGACAGCCGGGGGCGCCTGCGCGTGTCCTGGCCTGTTCGCGGCGAGCCTCGCGTCTCCCTCATCATCCCGACCCGCGACAACGGGAAGGTGCTGCGGCGGTGCGTGGACTCCATCCTGTCGCGCACGAGCTACCGGCCCTTCGAGCTGCTGCTGCTGGACAACGACACCCGGGAGGCGGAGGCGCGCTCCTACCTGTCGGAGGTCGCCGGGCGACCGGAAGTGAAGGTCCTGCCCTGGCTATTCCCGTTCAACTGGTCTGCGATCAACAACTTCGGAGCGAGCCAGGCGACCGGTGAGCTCCTGGGGTTCCTCAACAACGACATGGAGGTGATCTCGCCTGACTGGCTCGAGGAGCTGATCCGTTGGGCCCAGCGACCGGAGGTCGGCGTGGTCGGGACGCTGCTGGTGCGGGCGGACGGAAGCGTCCAGCACGCCGGGGTGGCACTGGGCCTGGGCGGGGTCGCGGGGCATCCGTGGGAGCGGATGGCCGAGGACGACGACTCGGTGGCGGGGCCGGCGTTCGCCTACCGGGACGTGTTGGCCGTCACCGGCGCCTGCCAGATGATCCGGCGGGGGGTGTTCGCGGAGCTTGGAAGCTTCGACGAGGGGTTCGTGACCCTGTTCAGCGACGTGGAGCTGTGCTTGCGTGCATGGCGCCGGGGCTACCGGGTGGTCCACACTCCCTGGGCCAGGCTCGTGCACTACCACGGCACGACCCGGGGCGGCGACGCGCGCATGCCTCCCCACGACTTCTGGATGGCCCGGGGGCGCTTCGGTGACCTTGTGGCCATGGGCGATCCCTATCTCGGGCCGAACCTCTCACCCTGGTCGTCGGCTCCGTGCCCGAGGCACGCCGCGGAACCCGATCCGGCCGCGTGGCTCGGCCACCTGGTGGAGATCTCGAGGCAGCAGTACGGCGCGCAGGAGGCGCGGCTTCCCCAGCCGATCCGACCCCTGGTCGACGCCGCTCACGCCCACTGTCGGGGAGACGGCTCTCCGAGATAGCTCCTGCTCGTCTTGATGATCGGATTCGCCTCCGTCGGTCCGCGACCCCGTCAGGTGTGCTGCGCTCGGAGGCGTGCGATCCGGTCTGTGAAGAATGCACGGGAGTTCGTGAGGCTCTGCAGGTCATAGAACTCACCTGCCGGGAAAAGCTCGACCCGGCCGTCGGAGGCGACCTTCAGACAGGTCGCCAGGGGAGGCTCATGGCCGGGCTCCCCGGGTGGCGTCGAGTACGGAGCGTGGTCCTCGGCGTAGTAGCCGGCCGGCGGCGGGCAGAGGGTGCACGGCAGGTGCCTGCAGGCCTCCTGCAGCTCGAGCCAGTCCTCGGACGTGAGGAGATTCTCCCGCTTCCATTCGGGAGGCGTGAACGGGTTGGCGTAGGCGTACCGGACCTCGTGTGCGACGACGCCGAAGTCCCGGGCGCAGCGCTCGACGAGGCGAGGGATCTCCGCGCGGTTCGGTCGGAGCGCCATCGTCACGGCATGGAGCGGTGGTGGGTTGGGTGCCTTGGCAAGGGTCTCTGCCAGCCGCTCGAAGTTGGAGAGGTAGCGCTCGAGCTGGCCGCCGCGCCGAAGCACGGGGTAGACGGCCGGGTCGAACGAGTCGACGGAGACGTTGATGAAGGCCAGGCGCAGGCGACTCAGGCGGCAGAGGGCCTCGTCGTCGAGTGGGGCAGCGAGGTTGGTCGTGAAAAAGACCTTCGGCTGCAGCTTTGGGGGGATCATCTCGAGAAGGTCGACGAACGCCGGGTGGATTGTGGGTTCGAACAGGCACGAGAAGAACACGCGGCCGCTGACGAGAGGGAGGAGGGCGAGGGCTTTTTCGAAGGTCTGTCTGGACATGAAGGCCCGCGGCCCGACCGCGGCGAAATCGTTGAAGCAGAATGGGCAGCGGAGATTGCAGGTGTTGGTGATGTCGAGGGCCATGAACTCGATCGGGCGCCCTGTCCTGGCTCCGACCAGGGTGACCAGCCTCCTGATCGGGCCCTTGAGACCAGCTTCGGTCGCCACGTTCGCGAGCAGCCTCCTGATCCTGCGCCCAAGCCTGCCGAGCATGAAGGCGCCCTCCCTGGAGGGGATACGCGAGCGGCGTCTCACCCGTCTGCGCGGGACCAGCTACGGGCGTGGGCAGCGGACCGCCCTTGCGGCGGGCTGGCATGCCGCCATCTGCTCGCTGGAGATCACCGGCGAGGCGGCAGACCGGAGAGGCTTGGCGAGTCGCCCGGGGTGGAGCTGCCGGTCAGGCCGGGTCTCGGCCGGCGAGCGCCACGGCGAGGGTGCGAAGATAGGCACGCGCCCCGACCAGGCGCGAGGGCGCCCTGTCCGGCGGGAACGGCAGGAGCGCGAGGCGCAGCAGCATCCCGGCCGCCACGAGGGCGCGGAAGGCCAGGGTGGCGGCGGGACCGTGGTGGGTGCGCCAGAACCGGCAGGCGTTGCGGTAGTAGATCGGCAGGAATCGGTCGTAGCCGAGCCGACGGGAGGCGACACCGCCGACGTGGGCGAAGCGGGCTCCGGGCCAGAAGACGATGGGGCCGCGCCAGCTCAGGCGGAGGCAGAGGTCCACGTCCTCGAACCAGGCCGGCACGAAGCGCTCGTCGAAGCCCCCAAGCTCCAGGAAGAGGTCGCGCCGCACGGCGAGGGCCGCGGCGGCCGGCTGCTCCACCTCGAAGGGCCGGGTGCGGTCCTCGTCCAGGTACCGGTGGTGGCGGAGCCAGGGGTTGCGGGGCCACACGCGGTCGAGCAGCAGCAGCTCCCGGCACGCCTGTGCGAGGGTGGGGAAGCGGCGGAGCTGGAACTCGTCCTGGGCCAGGGCGCCGTCGGCCTGGACGTCGACGAGGGCGGGGGCGACGGCGACCGGCGGCGGGCTCGATCCGAACGCCTCCAGGATGGCCGGGAACGGGTTGCCGACCGCTGCGGTGTCGGGGTTGAGCAGCAGGACGATCTCGCCCGTGGCGGCGGCGGCGCCCTGGTTGGCGGCGGGCCCGAACCCGCGGTTGGTGTCGTTAGGGAGGATGCGGACACCCGGGAGCCGGCGCTGCAGCTCATCGGCAGGGAACGCCGTGCTCGCGTTGTCGACGACGACGACCTCGATCGCGTCGGTGGCCGCGGCGACGAGCGGCGCCAGGGAGGAGGCGCAGGTCAGCAGCTCCTCGCTGCACTCCCAGGAGACGATGACCACGGAGATCGAAGGTCTGCTCAACGCTCTTGCCCGGGTCCCCGGCCGCTGAACGGTGGAACCTGCGAGATCATAGCCGAGCAGGTTGTGAATATCTTCGCTTCCGGCGACGTTGGGGCGACTGGAGGGTGACACGATGTTCCTGCCGCGCTTCACCAACGACCCGATCTGCGACTACTCGCTTCCCGAGCACGAGCAGGGCGTCCTCGACGCCGTGAAGGCGCTGGAGTCCCGCCTGGGGCGGACCTACCCGGCGATCATCGGCGGCCGCGAGGTGCACACCGAGAAGACCATCGCGTCGACCTGTCCGGCCCACCCGGGAATCGAGGTCGGGCGCGTCGCGAGCTGCACCCGCGCCCACGTGGACGAGGCCATCGCGGCCGCCCGCGCGGCGTTCGCGACCTGGTCGCGCCGCTCGCCCGAGGAGCGCGCCGAGGTGCTCCTGCGTCTTGCCGAGCTGCTGCGCCGGCACCGCTTCGAGCTCGTCGCCCTGCTCGGGTACGAGATCGGCAAGGACTGGTACGAGGCCGACGCGGAAATCGCCGAGGCCGTCGACTTCTGCGAGTACTACGCGCGGCTCGCCCTGACCCACTTCCAGTACCACCCGCTCACCCGGTTGCCGTCCGAGGACAACTGCTACTTCTACATCCCGCTCGGCGTCGGGGCGGTGATCTCGCCGTGGAACTTCCCCCTCGCCATCCTGGGCGGCATGACCATGGCGGCGGTGGTGAGCGGCAACACCGTGGTCGTGAAGCCGTCCTCCGACACGCCGGTGATCGCCTGGCGGCTGTTCGAGCTGGCGCGCGAGGCGGGGCTCCCGGACGGCGTCGTCAACCTGGTGCCCGGCTCTGGGGGCGAGATCGGCGACTACCTGGTGACCCACCCGGAGGTGCGGTTCGTGGCGTTCACCGGCTCGGCGGACATCGGGCTGCGCATCAACGAGCTCATCGCGCGGCCGGACCCGCGCCGCCGGTGGATGACCCGCTACGTGTCGGAGATGGGCGGCAAGAACGCGATCATCGTCGACGACTCCGCCGACCTGGACGCGGCCTCGTCCGGGATCGTGCGCTCGGCGTTCGGGTTCCAGGGGCAGAAGTGCTCTGCCTGCTCGCGCCTGCTGGTGGACGCCCGGGTCAAGGAGAAGCTGCTCGAGCTGGTGCTGGAGAAGACATCGAAGCTCACGTCGGGGGACCCCTGGTCGCACCCGTGCATCTTCACCGGGCCGGTGGCCAACTCGAGCGCGTACAAGTCGATCCAGCGCGCCATCGGGACCGGCAAGGGCGAGGCGAGGCTGCTGGCGGGCGGGAACGCGCTCGACCGGGACGGCTACTTTATCGCCCCGACCGTCTTCGACGGCGTGCAGCCCGGCTCGTTCCTCGAGCAGGAGGAGATCTTCGGGCCTGTGCTGGGCGTGGTCCCGGTCGAGAGCTTCGATCAGGCCCTGGAGATCGCCAACGGCACCCGGTACGGGCTCACCGGCGCCGTCTACTCCCAGCGCATCGCGCACCTGGACCGGGCGAGGCAGGAGTTCCACTGCGGCAACCTCTACCTCAACCGGGGCTCGACGGGGGCGCTGGTGGGCGTGCACCCGTTCGGCGGGTTCAACCTCTCGGGCACCGACTCGAAGGCAGGCGGACCCGACTACCTCCTGAACTTCACCCAGGGCAAGACCACCTCGGAGCGCGTCGCCGTCCAGCGCATGGCCGGGATTGGAGTCTGACCCCGCCCACCGACCCAGGCCTCAGGCCTCGGACCTCAGGCCTCCGGAAAGTCAAGAACAGCAAGAACACTGCTGGGTGGGTGGGCGAGCTGAGGCCTGAGGTCTGAGGCCTGGCGGGGCGGGGGGTCCTTCCGTGAGCCTTGAGCCTACTCTTCTGCGAGCGGGTCCGGGGTCAGCGGCATCCCTTCGACCCGGGTCACGATGGTGGCGGTCACCATGTCGCCGGAGACGTTGAGGACCGTGCGGCACATGTCGAGGAGACGGTCGACGCCCAGCACGATGGCGATGCCCTCGGGCGGCACGCCCACCATGGCGAGCACCATCATGAGGAGCGGGAGCGAGCCCCCGGGAATGCCGGCCACGCCGATCGCCGTGACCACCGACATGAGCACCACCACGACCTGCTGGCCGATCGACAGGTCGATGCCGAAGACCTGGGCCAGGAACAGCACGGTGGCCCCCTCGAAGAGCGCCGTGCCGTTCATGTTCATGGTCGCACCGAGGGGCAGGACGAAGGCGGCGATCTCCTGGGGGATCCCGAGCTTCTGCTGGGCGACGCGCATGGTGGTGGGAAGGGTCGCGTTGCTCGACGAGGTCGTGAAGGCCGTGAGCATCACGAGCTTCGTCTTGCGGAAGAACTCCATGGGGTTGAAGCGGGCGATCAGGGCCAGGACCACCGCGTAGCCAACGACCTGGAAGAACGCCAGGCTGCCAATCACGGTGAGCACGAATTGCAGGAGGCTCACCAGCAGGTGCAGCCCGAAACGCGCGGTGACCGAGAAGATGAGGCAGAACACGCCCACCGGCGCGACCTTCATGACCAGCTCGATGATCGCCACGGTGACGTGCCCGAGGCTGTCGAGGACGTGCCGGAGCGGCGCCGCCTTCTCGTCCGGCAACAGCGCCATCGCGGCGCCGAGCATGAGGGCGAAGAAAACGACCCCGAGCATGTTGCCCGAGGCGGCCGCCTGCACGGGGTTGCGCGGAATCACCGAGTAGAGCAGGTCGATGGAGAAGGCGTTGGTGGCCAGGCCCATTGCCTCGCCGGCCTGGCCCTTGTAGGTCTCCATCAGCTCGGTCTTCACGGCCGCTGGCAGGCTCCTGCCTGGTGCGAACGTGTTCATCACCGTCAGGCCGAGGATCGTCGAGAGGGATGTGAGGCCCAGGAAGCACGCCAGGGTGACGAGGCCGATGCGGCCGAGGCGCTTGAGGTCCCCGAGCCCCGCCACACCGATCGAGAGGGTCGAGAGGATGAGTGGGATGACCACCATGATCAGGGCGGACAGCCACAGCCGCCCGATCGGCTCGGTCACGAAGGCAACAACCTTCTGGGTGGCCGGTCCGGCCCCGGTCAGGAGGTTGACGGTCACGCCGGCCGTGGCGCCGGCGACCAGGCCGATCAGGATCTTGGTGTGGAGCTTCATGGCCCGGAGCCTAGCCGGCCCGCTGGGAAGGTGTCAAACCGGGGGAACCCCCAACCGCCTGGTGATCAGTGGTCGGTGATCCGTGATCGGAGGGAGGAGGAGATGGTCCGCCGCGCTTCCACCGTGGAGGCGGTGCCCCGTCCTTCCCTCCGACCACCGACCACTGGGGTGATCAGTGGTCGGTGATCCGTGATAGGAGGGAGGAGGAGAAGGTCCGCTGCACTTCCACCTTGGAGGCGCGTGCCCCGTCCTTGCCTCCGATCACCGATCACCGACCACCGATCACTGGGTGGCGGGGGCAGGAAAAAGGCCCGGACAAGCCGGGCCTCTGGGGTGGTGGACGGGTGGCGGCAGGCTACTCGTCTTCCTCCTCCTCGGCGCCGGCGCCGGAGGCGGCGATGATCTTGTCCTGGATGTTGCGCGGGACCTCGTCGTAGTGGGAGAACTCCATGTGGAAGTCGCCACGCCCGCCGGTGATGGAGCGCAGGGTCTGGGAGTAGGTGAGCATCTCGGCCAGGGGGACCTGGGCGCGGACCACCGTGGAGCCGTCCCCGGTGTCCATGCCCTGGACGCGGCCGCGGCGGGAGTTGAGGTCGCCCATGATGTCGCCGAGGCACTCGTCCGGGGCCGAGATCTCGACCTGCATGACCGGCTCGAGGATGGTGATCCCGGCCTCCTTGGCTGCCTCACGGAATGCCTTGCGGCCGCAGGTCTTGAACGCCATGTCGGAGGAGTCGACGGCGTGCTCCTTGCCGTCGAGCAGGACGACGCGGAAGTCCACGACCGGGTGGCCGGAGAGGACGCCGCGCTCGGCCGCATCCTGGATGCCCTTGTCCACGGACGGCCGGTAGTTGTTCGAGATCGACCCGCCGAAGATCTTGTCCACGAACTCGTAGCCGCCGCCGCGGGGGAGGGGCTCGATGCGGATCTTCGCCTCGGCGAACTGGCCGTGACCCCCGGACTGCTTCTTGTGGCGGGCGGTCAGCTCGACGGTCCTGGTGACGGTCTCGCGGTAGGGGACCTTGGGCGGCTGGAGGGTCACCTCGACCTTGTAGCGCCTGCGCACCCTGGCCGGCCACCAACTGCTCCTTGGTCTGGGGGTCGCGTCCCAGCTTGAGGGTCGGGTCCTCGTCCTGGAGCTTCTGCAGGCCCTGGGCGATCTTGACCTCCTCGCCCTTGGCCTTGGCGGCGATGGCGAAGGAGATGGCCGCCTCGGGGATCTGCACCGGGTTGACCATCACCGCGCCATCCTTGGAGGTCAGGGTCTCGCCTGTGCGCGTCTCCTTGAGCTTGGCCACGGCGCCAATATCTCCGCAAACGAGCCTCTCGATGACCTGGAGCTCCTTGCCCTGGATGAGGTTCGTCGGGCCGAACCGCTCGGCGAGGTCGCGCTGCCGGTTGTGGTAGGTGCCGTCGGCCTGCAGGGATCCGGAGAACACCCTCATGATCGTGATGCGGCCCGCGTAGGGGTCGGAGATGGTCTTGAAGACGTACGCCACGGGCGTGTCGTTGGGCCTGGCCTGGAGGATGACATCGTCGCCGGCCACGTTCTTCGCGGGCAGGGTGCGGGTCAGGGGATTCGGCACCAGGTCGAGGATGGCGTCCAGGATCGGCTGCACGGCCTGGTTGCGGCCGGACGAGCAGAGGAGCACCGGGCTGAGCTTGCGCTCGGCCACGGCCTTGGCGAGCCCGGCGGAGAGCTCGTCGTCCGAGAGCATTCCTTCACCGAAGAACTTCTCGAGCAGCGCCTCGTCCTGCTCCGCCACCATCTCGACGAGCTGGGCGTACGCCACGTCGACATCGTCCTTCATCTCCGCGGGAATCTCGATGGCCTCCATGGCCCCGGTCTCGTCCGCCGGGAAGCGATATGCCTTCCTGTGCACAAGGTCCACGATGCCGGAGAACTTGTGCTCCTCGCCGATCGGGAGCTGAATGGGGATCAGCGTGCGGCCGAACTTCTTCTGGAGCTGCTCGACGGTGCGAGAGGCGGAGGCCCGCTCACGATCCATGGCGTTGAGGACGACCAGCACCGGCGTGGACATCTCGCCACAGATCTTCCACAGCTTCTCGGTCTGGACCTCGGGGCCGGCGACGGCGGAGACCATCATGAGCGCGGCCTCGGCCACCTTGATGCCCTGCACGGCCTCCGTCGTGAAGATCGAGTAGCCCGGCGTGTCCACCAGGTTGATGCGATGGCCCTTGTGCATGAGGTGCGCGATCGCGGCGCCGATGGTGATCTTGCGCTCCACCGACTCCTCGTCGAAGTCGGTGATGGCCGTGCCCTTGTCGACCTTGCCCAGGCGGTTGAGCTCCTTGGTGTCGTACAGCGCCGCCGAGATGAAGGTCGTCTTCCCCGTGGACGAGTGCCCGACCACGGCCACGTTGCGGATCTTGTCGCTGGTCACGAGCTTGGATGCCATAGAAGCGTTCCCTCCCCTCCCGGAACGTCCGCGGAGTATAGCATCGCGACCCCCTTCCGCCCACCCAGGCCTCAGGCCTCAGACCTCAGGCCTCAGGCAAGACAGGCCTCAGGGTTTCCACCCACCCGACCGCCCGGCCTCAGGCAAGACAGGCCTCAGGTTTTCCACCCACCCGACCGCCCGGCCTCAGGCCTCAGGCAAGACAGGCCTCAGGCAAGACAGGCCTCAGGCAAGACAGGCCTCAGGCACAGGCCTCAGGCAAGACAGGCCTCAGGTTTTCGACCCACCCGACCGCCCGGCCTCAGGCCTCAGCTCCCCCTTCCACCCAGTCCTGTCCTGTCGTACCTGAGGCCTGAGGCCTGAGGCCTCTCTTACCTGAGGCCTGAGGCCTGTCTTACCTGAGGCCTGGGTGTGTGGGCGGGTCAGCAGCTTCGCGGGTCGAGGGTCGAGCCGGTGATGCGGCGGTAGGCCTCGAAGTAGAGGTCGCGGGTGTGCGCCGCGACGTCGTCCGGGAGCGGCGGGGCGGGAGGCTGCTTGCTCCAGCCCGAGGCCTCGAGCCAGTCGCGCACGTACTGCTTGTCGAAGGAGGGCGGGTTGCTGCCCGGCCGGTAGGTGGCGACGTCCCAGAAGCGCGAGGAGTCGGGGGTCAGCGCCTCGTCCGCCCACACCACCCGGTCGTCGGCGTCCAGCCCGAACTCGAACTTGGTGTCGGCGATGATGATGCCGCGCTCCTCGGCGAGGTTGGCCGCGGCCGTGTAGATGGCCAGGGAGAGGCGCCTGAGCTCCTCTGCAACCGCTCCACCCACCAGCTCTGCCATGCCATCGAAGCTGATGTTCTCGTCGTGACCCTCCTCGGCCTTGGTCGAGGGGGTGAAGATCGCCGCCGGCAGCTTGTCGGCCTGCCGCAGCCCGGCCGGCAGCCGGAGGCCGCACACGGTGCCGGACGCCTGGTACTCCTTCCAGCCGGAGCCGACGAGGTAGCCGCGGACGATGCACTCCACCGGGAGGATGCGCACGGCCCGAACCAGGCACGCCCGCCCGCGCAGCGCTTCGACGCCGCGGAACGGCTCCGGCAGCTCGGCAAGGCCGGTGGTCAGGACGTGGCTCGGCGCCACGTGCCCGAGCGCCTCGAACCAGAAGCTCGAGAGCTGAGTGAGCACGACGCCCTTGTCGGCGATGCCGGGCT
>JALOLB010000003.1 GCA_025456225.1 Thermoanaerobaculaceae bacterium | reverse complement strand
GCGTGGCAGGTCGAGCACGAGAGCTGGTACTTGCGGGCGAACGCCGGGATGGCGTCGGCGCTGGAGGCCGCCAGCAGGCCCCACAGGCCGATGGCAGCCAGGACCGCAGCAACGATCCATCGGTTGCGGTTCATCGTCTCCTCCTCACTCGAGAACCGTGAACGTCGTGGTGTGGACGCCGATCTGCACCGGCTCCCACTCCTCGGCAGGGACCTTCAGGTGCTCGGCCACCGAGCTGACCAGCCGCGAGTAGTGCACGGTGGCCGTCACCGTCACCGGCCCCGGGGGCGCGTCGGCGGGGAGCTTCCAGGTGAAGGACTCGCTGGTGGCCTGCAGGGGGGCCAGGCGGTAGTCGGTGGCGAAGGCGGCGGTGTTCCACTGGGCGATGGTCATGCGCCCCTTGGGGTCCAGGTAGGGCAGCCGGAAGATGCGGTCCCCCGCCTTCATCGTGGTGTAGGTGCCGTCCCGCTTGAGGCCCGCAAAGCCGGCGATGCCCTTGATGTCGCCGATGTCCTGGTAGGCCAGGGCCTCGGAGGCGATGGTGAAGTCCTCGTCCTTGAACCCCTTGCGATCCACCGGCAGGTGGTAGGTCCGGCCCTTGGCGTCCTTCGCCTCGACGTGCAGCCAGAGCAGGCGCTCCTCGGCCGACCCGGACGGGATCTTGTGGCCGGCCTTGGCGTTCACCACCACCGCCGTGAGCTTGACGGTGTCCCCGGGCTCCGCCTCACGGCTCTCCGGGTGGATGCGCACCTCGGCCACCCCGAGGAGCTTCCCCAGGTCGTGGGCGCCGTGGAAGAGGTGCTGCCGCATGTCGGGCAGCTCCGAGCCCATGCGGGCGCTGCGCCCGGCCGCGGGCGGCATGTGGCAGTCCTGGCACACGATCCCGCCCTTGCCGTGGGGGCCCTCCTTCCACTCCAGGTGGGTGGACTTGACGAACAGCCCCCAGGGGTCCTTCTCGTTGTGGCAGGTGCCACAGAAGTCGGCCGAGCGCAGGAACGGGTTCTCCCTGGTCTCGTGGTGGGGGCTGACGACCCCCGCTCGCGGTCCCTGCTTGACCCTCCCGGGCTGGGTCACCCAGTTGAAGTTGTGGGGCACGTCCCCCTGGAAGCCGGTGACCGTGTGACAGAGGTCGCACGACACGGACTCGTTGGCGCGCGTCCCGTCCTTGGGCGGTTTCGGGGGGATGTCACCCGCCAGGAAGGCGAGCGGGGCGTGGCAGCCGTTGCAGCCGGCCTTGACGCCGGCCACCTTGGGCTCCTTGTCGGCGTGGGGTATGGCCAGCTCGAAGTACTCGATCTCGTCCCAGTGGTGCGTGTAGGCCTGGGACATCATGGCCTGCTCGTGCTGGCGGGCGATGTCCACGTGACAGGTCGCACAGGCCTGCGGCCTCTCGTAGCGGTCGTAGGGCTGCGTCCCCAGGGCCTCGTCGGAGACCCTGGGCACACCCCCGCCCTGCGCCAGCAGCGCCGCCGGCAGCAGCAACAGGAGAGCGCATCGCATGGTGGGATCCCCCTTTCGAACAATCGTATGACCGCCCGCCCCGTGTGTCCACACCTCCAGCCTCCCGGTGGTCAGTGGTCGGTGATCGGTGCTCGGAGGGGTGGGAGGAGAACGGCGGTCGGGAGGAACGTCACAGCGCTGCGCACTGCGCACAGCTCACCGGCAACCCTGACGGCCCGCACGTCTGCCTGGCGCTACGCCACCGGCTCCCCGGCTCCAGGCCGGTCCGTCGCGGCCCGTATCAGCGCCCAGATCGTCAGGCCCACGCACACCAGGAAGGTGACGAGGAAGAGCGCGAAGACGCCCCACTGGGGTTGCACCGCCACCTGCTCCCCGGCGCGCGCGGCGGCCAGGTAGAGGCCGCGGAGCTGGTGGCGCGTCAGGACCATGACCGCAACCGCTGCCACCGTCAGCTCGAGCGCGTGACGCACCAGCCTCGGCCTGGCCAGAGGGTCCCGGACCAGTGCCAGGAGCGCCACCAGCCCGAGCGCCAGGAGGATGCCGAGCGTGAGCGGCACCATGGTCGCCGCGCCGCCGCGCATGAAGGCACGCAGCACCTCGCGGGGAACCGCCAGGAGCAACCACAGCCCGTCCACCACCTGCAGCGCCGCCGCTCCCAGGGCGACGCGCACGCCGAAACGCGCCATGCCCCCTCGCACGTCCTCGGGCTCTCCACTCCAGCGCACCGCCCACAGCGCCACGATGGCGGCCGTCACGCCCAGGGCGGCGAGCACGAAGTGGAGCACCCGCGGCACGAAGGTCGGGTCGGCGAGCACCTGCCAGCCGCTGCCCGCCGCCGCCCGCCAGCGCTCCGGCTGCATGTGCAGCAGGTGGATCACCACCTGGACCACGGCGATGCACACGAAGCACGCGGCCTCGACGACCAGCACCCCGAGCGGCTCGCGACCTTCCTTCATGCACCGCTTGGCGAGGTAGTTGAGGTAGTACCCCACGGTCAACACCCCGAGCATGGCGAACCACGGCCACGCCCACAGGATCGTCGCCGCGTAGAAGAACCGCCCCAGCAGCACCTGCATGAACAGCAGCGGCGCGATGCCCAGGGTGATGGCCCCCGAGATCGCCCAGGAGTTCATCCCCACCAGGAGCTTGCGCAGCGCCAGCCGCCCCGCGCCGGCGCCCCCGGCGAAGACCGCCAGGAGCGAGCCGCCCAGGACCGTGTTGACGAAGAGCAGGTGCAGGAGAAAGGTGACGAGCCAGAGGGTGTGGAACAGCCACGGCGGACCGGGAAGCGCCGTGGCGTCCGGAGCGGGGATCAGGCTAGCGGGCATCGGCCACCTCCGTCGGCTGCGCGGGCTTGAGGGAATGCAGATACGTGGCCAATGCCTCCACCTCCTCGTCGCTGCCCACCAGCGGCGGCATGAGCGGGTAGTCGACCGTGGTCGTGTCGACCCGCTCGCCCCGGGCGTGGGCTGTCGCGTACACCTCGCCCATGCCCTTCATGGTCATCAGGATCCCGTTGAGCATGTCGGCGTCGGCCTGGGTGGTGAGCCGGCGAATGCCGAGGTAGCCGTCCAGCGTGTGGCAGCTCGCGCACTGGGCCCGGAACACCGCCCGCCCCCTGCCCTCCAGGGTGTCGGGCTGACCCACGGCCGCCCAGCCGGCCCGGGCCAGCGCCCCCGACTCATTGAGGGTTGGGATGTCCGTGACCATGAGGCCGTTCGAAAACATGTGGTCGCGGATCACGAACGGCTTGCGCGAGCCCTCCCGCAACCGCTCGTAGCCACCGAAGAAGACGAACGACGCGCACAGCGCCACGGCCGCCACCGGCCACCGCTGCGCCCGCGGCACCAGCGCGGCGAGCAGCACCAGCCCCAGGTACGCGGTGAGCGCCCAGAGGGCCAGCGAGCGGGTCGAGGCGAGAGAGGCGAGCAGTGCCTTCTCGCCCACGAACAGTGCCCGCACCTGGTCGGGCAGCGCCACCTCCCACCACCGGTAACCGCCGTAGGCCACGAGCGCCCCGACCACCTGCAGGCCGGCAAGCCACCGCACCAGCCGCGCGCGCGCCGCGGCGTCCGGCTCCCGAAGCGCCGCGAACGTCATGTAGGCGCCGGCGAGGAACAGGGAGATACCGGTGCGCAGCACCACCCCCGGAAGGTAGGACGGGTTGAAGAAGCCGTCCCAGAACGATCGCGTCTCGATCCAGCGCCCCGGCGTCAGCATGAACGCCAGGATCCCCTGGATGATCACCAGGGACATGAACGCCGCGAAGGCATACAGCCAGGACAGCCACAGGTGGGTGCGCGGCCGCACCTTCTCCCAGGTGGCGACCATCGCCAGCGCCATCGCCACCTCGAGCACGAAGAACGCCCACTCGGTCGCCCAGGCCCACACCCAGGTGTGGATGAGCGCCGAGGTCGCCGCGGGCGCCACCAGGCCGATCGTCACCCAGATCCCCACGCCGGAGATCGCCCCGAACACCGTCGACACGAGGACGAGCATCCACGAGCTGCGCTTCGCGAGGTCCCGCAAGGCACGGTCGCCCCGCCGCACTGCCAGGGTCTCGGCCAGCGCGATCGCCAACCCTCCGCCCACGGCGAAGTGCGAGACCAGCACGTGCGCGATGGCGACAATGCCGATCAGCACCCCGCCACCCAACGCCAGGTCCCAGATCGGGTAGTCCACGTCGGCCTCCTTCCCGGACAGACAGCTTGGAGGAAAGACTACCACCGGCTCGGGTTTGACAACCCCCCACCGCTCGGGCATCGTGGCCGAGGAGTCAGCATCGATGCCCGACTTTCCTCCCGATGGATACCGGCCGCACCTGTCGCGGCGGCTCGCACGGTGGGTCGTGACGGTCGGGGCGCTGCTGACCCTGGCCGTGCTGCTCCACGCCGGCGCGCCGTGGGAGGACCCCGTCTCGACGCTGGGCGGTCTGGCCGCGCTCGTGCTCTGGTGTGTGAGCCCCTATGCCGGCCTGGCCGGGGCGCTGCGCCTGGCCCGTTCACCCGGGCAGGAGGTCCTGGTCCTGGTGGCATCCTTGCTGACGGCCGGCTTCGGCGCCCTGGTCCTGGGCGACGTCCTGGTCGTTCACCGCGGCCTGGTCAACGCTCTGGCCACCCTCGCCGTGCCGCCGGTGCAGTGGGGCATCGTCATCGTGACCATCCTCGCCGTGCTCGTCTGGCGGGCCCTCGCTTCGATCCCCGGTACCGGCCCACGACCTCCGGAAGGCCGCCCGACCTGACGCCACGGCTCACACCAGCATGAGGGTCACGCCCACCAGGGCGAGCAGCAGCAGGCCAACCAGCCCCTGCACACCGGTGCGGCGGTCGGCGAAGACGAAGGCATAGACCCCCTTGAGGGCGTTGTTGGAGGCCGTGGTGAGGAGCACGGCCGCCGCGGCCGCCCCCAGAGGTGTGGTCACCCCCGCCGTCTGGGTCAGACCCATGATGAAGGGGTCCACGTCGACGGCGCCCATGACCACCGCCAGGGCGAACATCCCGAGGTTCCCGAAGTGCCGGAGCACCAGGGTGGTGACCACCACCAGCACCACGAAAATCCCGGCGAAGGCAAAGGCCGAACGCAGCTCGAGGGGGTTCTTCGCCTGGTACTCCCGCACCGGCTCGTTGGGGTTGGCATCCGCCCGCCGGGCCCACCACAGCCCGCCCAGCAGCGTCACCAGCCCCAGGATCACGAACCGCTGGGCCAGCACCCGCATCAGCGCCTCGTTGAAGAACGCCAGCAGCAGCACGAGGCGCAGGAACATCATCCCCGAGGCCATGAGCATGCTGCCGGCGAACAGGTGCGGGCGGTTCTCGCGCTTGGCCCGCCGCGCCAGCACCACGGTCATCACCGTGGAGGAGTAGGCCCCGCCCAGGATGGCCGCGAGGACGATGCCGCCGCGCTGGCGGGTGACCCGCTGCAGCACGTACGAGCCGTACGAGATGCCGCTCACCGCCACGACCACCAGCCAGGTCCTGAAGGGGTTGAGGTGGAACGGCCCGAAGTCCTGGTTGGGCACGGCCGGCAGGATCACCGCCGTGAGCAGGAGGAACTTCGTGAAGGTCTCCACCTCCTCCGAGGAGATGCGCTCCGACAGGCTCTCGAGCCAGACCTTGAGCTCGAGCAGCAGCATCGTCACGACGACCACCGTGGTGGCGATCCAGTAGTTCCCGTAGTGGACGAGCGCCCCCAGCACGTAGGTGAGGAGCCCGGTGATCTCGGTGGTGACGCCCGCATCCTCGGCGGTCTCGAGCTTGTGGCGGTACGACACGACCATGAACGCCGCCACCGCCAGCAGCCCGAACGCCACGAGCACGAGCTGCGTGCCGGCCACCAACGCGGCACCGTAGCCCAGCAGGCCGATCAGCGGGAAGGTGCGCACGCCCCCGAAGATGTAGTGCCCGGCGTGGGCCTTCCGCCCCTCCCGCTCGAGGCCCAGCAGGAACGACAGCCCGAGCACCAGCAGGATGCGCAACGCCTCCGGCGGCACCTGGTTGAGCAGCGTCTGGACCTGGCTCATGCAACGAGAGTACACGCCTGTCAGGCGACAGGCAAAGAGCCCCGGCCCGCGCCAGCATGGGGGTGGAGCTGGACCTGGACCGGCAGCATCCGCCAGGGCGCGATGGCGTGAGGCGCGATGGCGACCTGCACGGCGAGCGCATGGACCCCCGCGGCCCGTGCCTCGGCCAGAGCGCCGGCGTACGCCGGGTCAATCTCGGCCGCGGCGCGCACCGCCCTGGCATCGCCCCGCTGCACGAGGAACACGACTGCGGCGCGCTCCCCCAGGCGCACCCGGGCCGCCAGCTCGGCCATGTGGCGCGTCCCGCGCGCGGTCACGGCATCGGGAAAGCACCCCACGCCGTCCACCGCCCAGCTCACGCTCTTGACCTCCACCCAGAACGGAGCGCCCCCGTCGTCCAGTCGGAAGTCGGCCCGCGAGTGGGTCCCCAGCCGCACCTCCCGGTGCACCCGCCATCCGGTGGCAAGACCCGGCAGCGCCAGCACCCCCGAGTGGAGCGCCTCGGCGACCAGGGCGTTCGCCCGGCCCGTGTTGACGCCGACCGGAATGCCGCCCTCCACCACCACCTCGAGCGTCCAGCCAAGCGTGCGGTGTGTGCCCGGGGCCGGCGACACCAGGCACGGGCTCCCGGCAGCGGCACAGCCGCGCATGGCCCCGGGGTTGGGGACGTGGACCGTCACGACCTCGCCGCCCGGCAGCTCGACGTCGGCGAGGAAACGCTTGTAGCGCCGCAGGAGGGTGCACCAGGTGGTGCCGACGGGGTACCGCACCTCAGGGCGCCTGGCCGGCGGGCCCCGAGGACGGGTTTGACGGCAAAACCTCGGCGGAGGTGGTGTCCGGCGCCGCGAAGCTGTAGCGGCCGGCCACGTCCACCGTCACCACCGGAAGGGTGGCCGTCCCCGTGAACCACCGGAACCCCTCCTCCAGGTTTGCCCAGAACGCCGCCAGCTTCGGGTTGTGCCGCGTGTCGGCGCGCAGGCGGCGGGCGCACGCCGGGGTGTCGAAGCGGCACGGGAAGAGATGCGCCGGCACCTCGTACCCGGCGTTGCGGCTGTCGAGCACGGCGATGTAGAGCTGCTCGACGGCACGGTCGCCGATGGGGATGCAGCCGTTGGTCAGCTCGTTGCCGTGGATGAAGATGTTGTTGCCGGGGTGGCGGCGGTGGGCGAAGTAGCGGTCCGCCTGGTTGGGGTAGTCGACATGGAGCGACAGGTGGTAGCGGCTGGCGCCGTTGAGGCCATCGAGCCGGTAGAACCCCTCGGGAATCTGGCGGTCGCCCCGCCGTCGCTTCGGCCCGAGGTCGCCGCTGTACCCGGTGAACGGCCACGCCACGATCTTCTGGTACGGTCCCCCTGGCGTCGGGGCAGCCCACAGCTCGAGCACGCCCTCTTCCTTGAACCCCCGGACGACGAGGGGTGCGGGGTACGGCACGCCGGCCTTCTCGAACAGCCGGTCCAGCGCCGCACCCTGGTGGGCCCGGGCGGCCGCGACCCGCGCGTAACGCTGCTGGGCCTGGGCGAGCGGGCCCTCCGGCACCACCCGGGCCGAGCCGGCGAGGGCGACAGCGCCTGCAGCGAGCAAGGCCACTGCGGGGACAGTGCTCCTCAGAGCCAGACGGCTGGCCGGTCTCTCGCATGTTCGGACCTTACTCACGTCTCCCCCGGCGGCGACGGCCGCGCGGCGAAGCATAGCAAGAGCCTCCGGCCGCCCGGATGGAAGCGGTCGGCCCGGGGCTGGCCGTGGCACGGCAGCCGCTCCGATGGAAGCTCCAGTACAATGTTCCCTACCACGATAGGAGGAGGAGCGATGCGAACGACGAGATGGATGATGGTGGCGTTGCTTGTGGCCGTCACCGCAAGCGCCGAGGAGCCGACCGGGCCGTGGAGCGGGTCGCTCGGGCTGTCGTACATCGCCACGAGCGGCAACTCCGACACCGGCTCCCTGGGGATCGAGGCGACCGTCAAGCGCAAGCCGGAGCCGTGGGGGCTGGAGATCAGCGCCCTGGCGTTCCGCGCCGAGCAGGACGGCGTCAAGACCGCCGACCGCGCCTTCGGCCGGGCCAGAGTCCAGATGGCCCTGAGTGGAAGCTGGGACGTGTTCGGCGGGGTCACGGTCGAGCAGGATGACTTCGCCGGCCTCGACCTGCGAGCCGTCGCCGAGGCGGGGGCCACCTTCAAGGCGTTGACCGGTCCCGAGCACGTGCTCTCCTTCGACATCGGCGCCACGTACACCAGGGAGGAGCTGACCGACGCGGAGAACCGGGACTACGCCGGCGCACTGGCCGGCGTCACCTACGCGTATGTCCTCAGCGAGGGCGCCAAGATCACCGAGCGCCTGATGTTCTACCCGAGCTTCGACGAGACAGACGACTGGCGACTGTCCTCGGAGACCGCGGCGCAGGCAGTGCTCTCCAGGCGTTTCGCCCTCAAGCTCGCCTACATCCTGCGCTACGACAACGTGCCACCGATTGGCTACACCAGCACCGACACGACCACCACCGCGTCGCTGGTGTGGAGCTTCTGAGCGACAGCCGGTGAGCCTGCTGCACGTCGAGCCGGTCTCGGACCTGGATGCTCCCGCCCTCGCGCCCTACCGGACGATGCGCCGGCCGGCGGAGCACGAGCGGCTGGGCATCTTCGTGGCCGAGGGTGGGCACGTGGTGCGGCGCCTGCTCGAAAGCACGCTCCCGGTCGCGTCGCTGCTGCTGACACCGGCATGGCTCGAGGCGCTGCGCCCCGAGCTGACCGCCAGGGCCGAGACGATCGCCGCCTTCGTGGCACCCGAGCGCGTGCTCGCCGAGCTGGTGGGGTTCCGGCTCCACCAGGGGGTGATGGCGGTGGGGCGCATCCTGCCCCGTCCCACCCTCGACGACGCCCTGGCCCGGGCGCCGCGTCCCCGCCTGGTGGTGGCGCTGGACGGCGTCACCAACCCCGAGAACGTCGGGGGCATCCTGCGCACCGCCGCCTCGTTCGAGGCCGCCGCCGTGCTGGCCGGGGAGACCGGCGCCAGCCCGTGGCTGCGCCGCGCCGTGCGCAACTCCATGGGGACGGTCTTCCGCCTGGCGCTGCCGCGGGTGGGCAGCCTCGCGGCCACCCTCGGCACCCTGCGCGAGCGAGGCTTCACGGTCGTCGCGGCGACGCTCACCGGTCGGGCAACCTGGGAGTGCGAGCTCGACCGCGACTGCTGTGTCGTCCTCGGCCACGAGGGGTACGGCCTGCGGCCGGAGGTCGAGGCCGTCTGTGACCTTGCGGCCACCATCCCGATGCCCTCCGGCGTCGACTCCCTCAACGTCGCCAGCGCCGCCGCCGTCCTCCTCTACGAGGTCCGCCGCCAGCAGCGTGCACGTGGAGCACCCTGCCGATCTGGTCTCCCCACTCGCGACCTGCCCCGGTGAGCGACGCAGGCTGGAGGGTCAGGCGAACTGGGTCTTGCCGAGCACGGTCTGCTCGTAGAAGTCGAGGCCGGCGGCGGTAAGGCGCACGCCGCTCTCCGTCTGGAGGAGACCGCCAAGCTCCCCGAGGTAGGCGAGGTCAGGTACGAGGCTGCGCCCCTGGCTCACGTCGGCCACCGCCTTCTCCAGCTCGCCGAGAGGCATCGGGACGAACGCCTGCTGCTGCCAGTGGGCGTGGAGAACGCGGCACACCGCGATCCGCAGGGAGGCGTCGAACCCCGGATGTGCCCGGGCGCGGAAGAGGGGGCCCGGGAAGGCGAACACGCGCCGCCCGGCGGTCGGGTTGATGAGCAGCGCGAAGGCAATCCACAGCGAGATCACGGCCAGCGCCACGGTGCACACCGCGACGACGGGGTCGAGCGACCGGGCACCGGTGAGGTGCTTCGCGACCTTGGCCGCGTACAGGAGGTCGATGTCGACCAGGAACGCGAACAGGAGCTTCGAGTAGAAGCCGAAGCCGTAGCTGAAGACCAGGAAGATGACGAGAAAGCAGACGTCCACGGCGAAGATGACGCCGGCGTCGGGCACCACCCCGCGGCTCAGCCCGTCGAGCGCCCACCAGTTGAGCACCCAGTTGAACGCAAAGGCGGTGAACAGGGTGCCGCCGTAGAGGTTGCGGTTGACGAGGTTGCCGAGCCCGGCCACGAGCTGGCCGCCGGCGCCGAAGAGCAGGCAGTAGATGGCCGCGGTCTTCAACCCGGCAGGCGTGAGGCTGGCGCCGAAGGCGATGGGGGTGAGGGCGGCGCAGCCGATGGCCAGGCAGATCAGCCCCACCGGCGTGGGCTCGGCGATCACCTCGGTGTGGGTTGGGCGTCCCAGCTCGGCCTTGCGGATCATGGTCACCTCTCCTCGCCCAGGCCTGCTGCTGGCGTGACTCCAGGGAGCCTTGGCCCGGCGCTGGCGACAACGATAGCGCAGCCCTACGCAAAAAGCGAACGTTCGGTCGGCTTATGCGGAAACAGGATGACCGGGAGCTCGTGTCCGGACCTGGGGTGGAGGGTGGAGCCTCTGGCTTCGGAACGCCTCAGTGGCAGCTCTCGATGTGCCAGTAGAAGTCCTCGCCATGGTCGAGATCGATGCTCCGGCGCTCCACGAGCCGGTCATCCTGGTCCATGGCCTCCAGGGTGTGGCGGCCCACACCCACGTCGTCGACGGTGCGGGTGTCGTCGACCTTGATGGTGAAGGCCTCCCAGCCGTCGATCAGGATGCGCAGCCGGCACGAGGAGCCGTTGATGACGACGATGTCGCACTCCTCGTCCCAGAAGTGGTCGCTGCAGCCGGCGAGAGGCAGCACCAGGGCCAGGAGCACGAGAAGGGGCAGACCCCGCCTCATGCTCCCAGTGTAGGTCCACCCCGCGCGCCTTTCAATGCCGTTTCTGCTCGGGACTGCCTGCTTTCTTGCGGTCGGTGCGCCTCGGTGTATCGGACGGCGGCACCCGGGGAGGCGCGGACCGTCCACGACCCCCCCGAGACATCTCCGCTAGACTGGAAGGTGAGGATCAACCGGAAGCACGACCCTGGGTCCCCCGAGCGGGATGGGAGGTGAGCGATGACCACGCGTCACGAGCCGCCGTGTCCCATGTGCGGAAGCCCGATGGGCTGGGTGCCGGGTGAGGAGCTCTTCGCCTGCCTCGGCCCGGCAGCGCACCGCTTCCTGGTCGAGGGTTGGGGGGCGGAGCGCGTGCTGGTGCTGGCGGGAGGCACCGGCGATCCCGGGGCCGAGCCGCTGTCGCGGTGGTCCTGCCCGGAGGAGGACCGCTGAGGGCATGAGCTTGGACCCGAAGCCAGGTGTCAGCCATGGCTGAGGAGCCCGCCGGCAGACCTCCCGGCAGCGGCCTCGGCCCGCGCCCACCAACCCTGGAGCCAGATCAGGTCGTGGCCGGGCGCTTTCGCGTCGTCGGCCTCCTTGCCCGGGGCGGCATGGGCGAGGTGTACGAGGTGGTCGACCAGGAGCTGGGCTCCCGGGTCGCACTCAAGACCCTGCGCCCGGACCTGGCGGACGACCCCCTGGCGCTCGAGCGCTTCCGGCGCGAGGTGCAGCTCGCCCGCCAGGTCACGCACCGCAACGTCTGCCGTCTCTTCGACCTGGTCCGCCATCACGACGTCGATCATGCCGGCAGGCCACACACGGTGCTTGGCCTGACGATGGAGCTGCTCGAGGGGGAGACGCTGGGGGAGCGGCTGGCGCGGCACGGGCCGCTGGCACCGGAGCAGGCGCTCCCCATCATCCGCCAGATGACCGCCGCCCTCGCTGCCGCCCACCGGGTGGGTGTGGTGCACCGTGACTTCAAGAGCGGCAACGTGGTCCTGGTCCCGCCCGAGCCGACGGGCGCACCCGGGAGAGTCGTGGTCACCGACTTCGGGCTCGCCTACCAGGTCGCCGGGCCCGGCTCCGGCTCCCCGCCCCTCACCGCAGTCAACATGGTGGTCGGCACCGCCGACTACATGGCCCCCGAGCAGGCCCAGGGACGGGAGGCCACCCCGGCCTCGGACATCTACGCCCTCGGCGTGGTCATCTACGAGATGGTCACCGGGCAGCGTCCCCACGAGGCAGCCACACCCATGGCCACGTTACTGCGACGGCTGCGGGAGCCGCCGCCCTCGGCCAGGGAGCGGCGCCCGGACCTGGAGCTGCGGTGGGACGCCGTGATCCGCCGGTGCCTCATGGTCGACCCTGGCGAGCGCTTCACCTCCGCGGGCGAGGTGCTGGCGGCGCTCGAGGGACGGTCGGGCAGCCAGGTCGCGGTTCTCGGCGACGAGGCCGAGCCGCCGCAGACGGCCCAGCTCCCGGCCCTCGGGGAGCCGCGGCGTCGCCGCGCGCTGTGGCTTGGCCTGGGTGCGATGCTGGCCGTCGCGCTGGTGGCTGCCGGGATCCTGGTGGGGCGGTGGAGGCAGGAACCCGCCGGTGCGGCTCCGGTCTCCGCGCAGCTCACCACCTGGTCCGGGCTGGAGCTCGACCCCGCGTTCTCCCCGGACGGTCACACCGTCGCCTTCGCCGCCAACCGCAGCGGCCGCTTCGAGATCTACCTGCTGCAACTGGCCACCGGCGGCCGCGACATCCAGCTCACGGCCGACGGCGAGCAGAACTTCCAGCCCGACTGGTCCCCCGACGGCGCCTTCCTGGCGTACGCTTCCCACGGCCGGCGCGGCATCTGGCTGATCCCCTCCCTGGGCGGCACCCCCCGCCCCCTGATCGCCTTCGGCTCCCACCCGGCCTGGTCGCCGGACGGAGGGTGGATCGCGTTCCAGTCCGAACCCACGGCCGAGCTCTCGGCAAGCGCCGTCCCGGCGCTCCCACCCTCGACGCTCTGGGTGGCGCCGGCCGCGGGTGGCGAACCCCGCCAGGTGACGCGGGAGGGGGCACCGCCAGGCGGGCACGGGGCGCCTGCCTGGACGCCGGACGGGCGGCGGCTCGTCTTCACGGCCTCGGATCGCCGCCGGTCGGCCATCTGGACGGTCGCGGTGGACGGGAGCGACCTCCGGCTCCTCACCGACACGCCCGCCTTCGGCTTCGACCCCCACTGCAGCCAGGACGGCCGGCGTGTGCTCTTTGCGGGCGTGGCGTCCGGCGACCGGTACGCGGTGTGGTCGCTGCCCCTGGACCGGGGGTTCCGTCCGGCGGGCCCGCCGACGCCGGTCCTGTCGCTGCCCATGGCAAGCGTCCGCCAGCTCGACGTCTCCCGCGACGGGCGCAGGCTCGTCCACGCCGCGCTCGGCACCGCCACCAACCTCTGGACCCAGCCGCTGGACCCCTCCAGCGCCGAGCCGCGCGGACCAGCCGCTCCCCTCACCAGCGGCAGCGGCCGCCACAGCCGGCCGGCCTTCTCGGCGGACGGCGGACTGCTGGCCTTCGATCACCGCCAGGTGGGCGCGAGTCAGGACATCTGGGTGACGGATGCCGAGGGCGCATCGCCCCGCCAGCTCACCGTCGATCCGGCCGCCGACGGCACCCCCAGCTTACTGCCCGGAGCCGACGGCGTGGCGTTCGTCTCGGAGCGCGGGGGGGCCCTGGCGCTCTGGTCCATCGGCCTCGGAGGTGGCAGCGAGCGCCGGCTCACGCCCCTGCCACCGGGCGCCGACGGCGTGCGCGTGGCGCCCGACGGGCGGCAGGTCGTCTATCACGTCGCGGGGCGCGACGGGGCCGTCAACCTGTGGCTCATGGGCACCGACGGGTCCTCGCCCCGGCAGCTCACCTTCGACCCGGAGCTCGTGGGCTTTGCCTGCTGGTCCCCCGATGGCCGGTGGCTGGCCGCCGAGCGCCGGCGGGGCGAGAATGACCACCTCGTGGTGGTGCCGGCCGGCGGTGGGGAGCCGCGCCAGCTCACCGGCGGCACCGGCAAGCACTGGGCCCACTCCTGGTCCCCGGACGGCACCCGCATCGCCATCGCCGCGCTCCTGGACGGCAGGTGGAACCTCTACTCGGTGGCCGTGGACGGCAGCGGCATGCGGCAGCTCACCCGGTTCGACGCCCTGGACGAGTACGTGCGCTACCCCGCCTGGTCCCCGCAGGGCGACCGCATCGTGTTCGTGCGCGCCCAGAGCACCGGCGACCTCTGGATGGTGGAGAACCTCCCCTAACCCCCACCCTCCCGGTTCAAAGTCGAGAGTCAAGAGTCGAGAGTCCCTCCCCACCCCTGAACCAGGAAGGCCCGACCGCCTTGTGTGGTCGCGAGGTTGGACTCGTGATGACACCTGAACGTGGAGAACCTCGATTTCCCGCCCCGAGGAGGGGACCCGCAAGGTCACCTCTCCCGGGGGGGTGGGGGAACTCTCGACTCTCGACTCTCGGCTTTCGACTCTTGACTCTTGACTCTCGACCGGAGTTGGGCGGGAGGGTCGGTCAGCGTGCGAACAGCAGGGCGATGCCCACGATGGCGACGATGGTACCGGCCAGCGCCCGCCAGCTCGGGCGGTAGCGCTCGGTGAGCATGACGAGCGGGATGACGATGATCGGCGTCGTGGCCATGAGCGTCGCGGCCACGCCGACCTCGGTGTGGCGGGCCGCCACCAGCGACAGGGTGGCGCCCAGGAACGGCCCCATCACCGCACCCCCCACCACCTGCGGCCAGGCCAGGCGCAGGCTGCCGCGCAGGTCGAGGTCGCGGATGCGACCGGCGAGCACGGCCCCCAGCCAGATGGCGGCGGTACCGGCGGTCATGCGCAGCCAGGACGCGGCCAGCGGGTGCAAGCCCCCGGCCATCCCCCACTTGGCGAGCACCAACCCGAGCCCCTGGCAGAAGGCGGCGATCACAGCGAGCACCACTCCCCAGGCGTGGTGGCCGGGCGGCATGCCCTCGTCGCGACGCTCCAGGACCACCCAGAACACCCCGCCGAGGGTGAGGACGATCCCGGTGCCGGCCAGCGGCCCCGGGATCTCGTGGAGCAGCGCCGCGCCGATCCCGGCCGCGAACAGCGGCGCCAGGGATTGCAGCAGCACCGCCAGGCGCGGCCCGATGCGGCGCATCGCCGCGAAGTACGCGAGGTCGCCGATCGCCAGCCCGATCACCCCGCTCACCGCCAGCAGGGCCAGGCTCCCGGCATCGGTGATCGGGGACATCCCCTTGACGAGCAGCGTCAGGCCGAGCAGGGCCCACCCCAGGGGCAGGCGCAGCAGGTTGACCCGCAGGGCGCCGATGCGGTGCGCCGCCACCGAGAAGAAGAAGACGCTCGTGAACCCCCAGAGGGTCGCCGCGGCCAGGGCCGCCAGCTCGCCGACAGGCATGCAGGCCGGCCTCCCGACCGGCCCGTAAGCATACGCCCGCGCCGCTCCTCCGGTTGCGCGGCGGTTTGCTACCCTGCTCGTGGAGGTGGACATGACACCTGCCTGGCACCACACGACGATCTGCGCGGTGCGCCGCGACGGCATCACGGCCGTGGCCTGCGACGGGCAGGTGACGTTCGGCACGACGGTCCTCAAGCACGGCGCCTCGAAGCTGCGGCGCCTGGGCGGCGGCCGCGTGGTGGCCGGGTTCGCGGGCTCGGTGGCCGACGCCCTGGCCCTCTTCACGCGCTTCGAGACCAAGCTCGAGGAGTTCGCCGGCAACCTCGAGCGGGCCGCCGTGGAGCTGGCCCGCGACTGGCGCACCGACCGGGCGCTGCGCCACCTCGAGGCAATGATGATCGTCGCCGACCGCGATGCGCTGCTGCTCCTCTCCGGGTCGGGCGAGGTCATCGCCCCGGACGACGGGGTGCTGGCGATCGGCTCCGGTGGCGCCGCGGCGCTGGCGGCCTCCCGCGCGCTCGTCGCACACACCGCCCTGCCGGCGCCGGAGATCGCCCGCGAGGCGCTCCGCATCGCCTCCGCCATCGACCTCTACACCAACGACCACATCAGCGTCGAGGTGGCCTCATGAGCCAGCTCGTGCTGACCCCCCGCGAGATCGTCAGCGATCTGGACCGCTACATCGTCGGCCAGCAGGCCGCGAAGCGCGCCGTCGCCATCGCCCTGCGCACCCGCTGGCGCCGGCAGCAGCTCCCCGAGGAGCTGCGTCGCGAGGTCACCCCCGCCAACCTCATCCTCATCGGCCCCACCGGGGTGGGCAAGACCGAGATCGCCCGCCGCCTGGCGCGGCTGGCGAGCGCCCCGTTCGTCAAGGTCGAGGCCTCCAAGTTCACCGAGGTCGGCTACGTCGGGCGGGACGTCGACTCGATCGTCCGCGACCTCGTGGAGGCGGCCATCGGCATGGTGCGGAGCGAGCGCTCGGAGCGCGTCAAGGTGGCCGCCCATCGCGCCGCCGAGGACCGCCTCCTGGACCTCCTGCTGCCCGGTCAGGCCGGGACCGACCGCGAGGAGTCCCGGCGGGCGCTGCGCCGCATGCTGCGCGAGAGGCAGCTCGAGGACCGGGAGGTGGAGGTGGAGGTCGCGGAGACCCGCATGCCCTCCATCAACCTCTTCGGCGGGCAGGGCATGGAGACCCTGGAGATGAACCTCCGGGACGCCCTCGGCGGCGCCTTTCAGAAACGCGAGCGGCGGCGCATGTCGGTGGCCCAGGCGCGTGCGGTGCTGGAGGCCGAGGAGGTCGAGCGCCTGGTGGACCGGGGCGAGGTGGAGCGCGAGGCGGTGTCGCGCGCCCAGGAAAGCGGCATCGTGTTCCTGGACGAGATCGACAAGATCGCCGGCCGCGGCCAGACCGGCAGCGGCCCCGACGTCTCGCGGGAAGGGGTGCAGCGGGACCTCCTGCCCCTCGTGGAGGGCACCACGGTCACCACCCGCTACGGCGCCGTGAGCACCGACCACGTGCTCTTCATCGCCGCCGGCGCCTTCCACGTCTCGAAGCCCTCCGACCTCATCCCCGAGCTGCAGGGACGCTTCCCGGTTCGCGTCCAGCTCGAGGCCCTCTCCGAGGGGGACCTGCTGCGCATCCTCACCGAGCCGGAGCACGCCCTGCTCAAGCAGCACATGGCGCTGCTCGCCACCGAGGGGGTCGAGCTGGAGGTCGCGCCCGAGGCGAGCGCCGAGCTCGCGCGCATCGCCGCCGAGCTCAATCGCAGCGGCGAGAACATCGGTGCCCGCCGCCTCACGACGGTGATGGAGCGGGTCCTCGAGGACACCTCGTTCTCGGCCTCCGAGCGCCGCGGCACGCGCGTCGTGCTCGACGCCGCCGGGGTACGCGCGGCCCTCGCTCCGCTGCTCGGCCGCGAGGACCTCGCCCGCTACATCCTCTGAAGTCAGTCGAGAGTCGAGAGTTGAGAGTCGAAAGGTGAAAGCCGGGAACCAAAGGTCGAAAGCCATGCACCAATGCAAGCCCTGCCTGCCGAGTGTTCCGAAACTGCTCCGCCACACCAGCATTCCTCCGGAACCAGCCCGATGCGAAGGGCCGGGACGGCTGGACCTACCAGGGCGGGGGAACTCTCAACTCTCGACTCTCGACTCTCGACGCGGAGGGCGGGCGGTCGGATCCCGGGGGCGGGAGGGCTCTGGACTCTTGACTCTCGACTCTCGACCGGGAGGGGGGGAGGCCGGACCCCGGACCCCGGACCCCGGACCCCAAGCCTTGCTCCTTGCCGCCATCTTGATCGCCTTGCTCGGCCTGGGCGGGTGCGGCCGGAAGGGCGATCCCCTGCCTCCCATCATCGAGGTGCCCGAGACCACGACCGATCTCACCGTCCACCAGGAGGGAGCCGAGGCGGTCCTCGCCTGGTCGTACCCGCAACTGACCCGGGCCGGCCGGCAGCTCGTGGACCTGGGACGGGTGGAGGTCTGGAAGCTGGACGTACCCCCGGGCCAGGAGCAGGTGGGGACCGGTGCCTCCGGGGTCGAGCTGCGGCGGCAGCTCATGCTCGGCCGCGGCCGGCTCATCGAGCGCCTGGAGGGCCCGATGCTGGAGGCCGCAACGCGCGGCTCCCGGCTCGAGCTGCGCGATCCACTCCCCCAGGTCCAGGCCGGTCAGTCCCAGCCGACGTTCTGGTACGCCGTGCGCTCGCGCCGCCGGGACGGCACGCCCTCGGCGCTCTCGAACATCGCCTCCTGGCAGGTCAAGGCGGTGCCAGCGGCCGTGCAGGGTGCCCAGGCCACGGCAGGCCCGACCGGTATCGCCCTGACGTGGCAGACAAGCGAGGGTGCGGGTTACCTGGTCGAGCGCCGGGAGGCGGCCACCCAGGCCTGGGAGGTTGCAGCCGAGGGGCTCGCCTCCGGAGCCTTCCTCGACACGACCGCCAGGCTCAACGCCACCTGGGTGTACCGTGTCCGGGCCGTCGTCGACCGGGTGTGGGGGCCACCGGGCCCCGAGGTCCGTCTGGCCTACCCGGACATCTACCCTCCACCGCCCGTGCAGAACCTCATCTGCCTGCCCGAGGGCGATATCGCGCAGCTCCGCTGGGACCCCAGCCCCGAGCCGAAGGCGCTGTACCGGGTCTTCCGCAAGCAGGGCACCCTCTGGGTCCACCTCATCGACGACGGTCGGGAGCCCCAGTACACCGACGAGAAACCCCCGGCCGGCGAGGCCGAGTACGCGGTGAAGGTCGTGGACGCCGTCGGCAACGAGTCGGACCCCGTGTACTGCACCGTGCGGGGCGCCCGGTGAGGGCCTCCAAGCTGCACGGCGCCGGCAACGACTTCCTCCTCCTCGACGGCTCCCTCGAGCCCCCGGAGGAGCGCCTGCCGGGGCTGGTCGCCCGCCTGTGTCACCGGCGCCTGGGCGTGGGGGCCGACGGCGTGCTCCTCGTCACGCCCTGTGGCGACCACGAGGCCCGGGTCGCCTACTGGAACAGCGACGGCTCCCTCGCCACGTTCTGCGCCAACGGCACCAGGTGTGCGGCACGCTTCGCCTCGTTGCGCTGGGGATGGGCCGATATGCGGCTCCACACCGGCTTCGGCACCGTCCCGGCCCGGGTGGACGCCCGCGAGGTCGAGCTCGCGCTGCCCGCCCCCGCCGCGGTGCATCCCTGGCAGGAGCTGCTCGCGGCCGGCGAGAAGGTCCGGGCACGCTACCTGGTCGTGGGCGTGCCCCATCTGGTGGTCCCCGTGCGGTGGCCCGACTTCGGGGACAGGTCTCTCGGCCCCCTCGCCCCGGCGCTGCGCGCCCACCCCGACCTGCCTCCCGGCGGCGCCAACGTCACTTTCGTGCGGGTCGGCGAGGGCGCCCTGCACGCCAGGTCGTTCGAGCGCGGAGTGGAGGGCGAGACCCTCTCGTGCGGCTCGGGTGACGTGGCATCCGCCCTCGTGGCGGTCGCCGAGGGGTGGCTCGACCCGCCAATCCGCGTCATCACCGCGTCCGGCCGGGAGCTGCTGGTGACCCCTGACGGGATGGCCCCGTCGTGCCCGGTGCGCCTGGCGGGGCCCGCCGAGTGGGTCGCCGACCTCGATATCGCCCCCGAGCTGCTCGCCTGATTCCTGCACCTCTCCTCCACGAACCCTCCACACTTCGTCCATCCACGGCACCGAGTCTGGGTCGCGTGAGCATACGGGCCACGCACGACGATCGGAGGTCGGCCGGCGCGCCACCGGGCACGCCCCGACCCCATGCTAGAGTGGCCGCAGCACGATCTGATGCCCGCCAGGAAGTTGGGCCGTCCAGCCCGCGCGAGGTGAGCCCCATGCCAGCCAGATCACGACTCCACACCGGTCTGCTCGCCACCCTGCTGGTGAGCGCCGCCCTGCCCGTGGCCGCCACCGAGCCCCCGCCAGCCCCCACCGTCCAGCCGGACCGGGTGCCGGCCGCGGGCCGGCACAGCGCCATCGCGTCGACCTTCGCGTTCGGCCGCTACGCCATCGCTGCGACGAGCAAGCAGGGGGTCGCCCTACAGCTCGTCGATCGCATGGCCGGGCCGGGGGCGGCGCGCGGCACCCCCGGGGAGGCGGACGGCCGCCTGGACGTCTTCCTGGACCGGGGGCAGGTCAAGCTGCTGGTGGAGGGCCACCCGTCGGCGAGCGGCGAGGCCACCCTCTCGGTGCGCCCGTTCACCGAGCTGCACACACCCCAGGCGTCTCTGCTCGTCGAGCACAAGCTCGTCTCGGCCGAGCTGGGTGACATCGAGCAGCGCTCCTGGTGGGTGTCGATCGAGGCGGCGCGCCACGTGGCGTTCGAGGCGGCCGGCCGGCACCTCGCCGACCTGCGCCTGTGGCGGGACGGGGTCTGGCTGGAGGCGTCCGAGCCCGACCGGGAGGTCGTCGAGCCGCGCAAGGGGCAGCCGTTGCTGGCCTGCCGGCTGGTCACGCGGCTGGAGCCCGGGCTCTACCTGCTCACCGCCTACGGCGGCCCCGGGCAACCCTGGGCGGCGGGCGGCGAGGCCCGGCCGTTCCACCTGCGCTGGGGCGTGCCGTCGCTGCCGGAGGCGCTGCGCCGGCGCTACGAGGTGGGCCCGTTCGGGATCGACCGCTTCCTGGTGCCGGGCACGGCAACCTTCTTCCGGATCGAGCTGCCCGAGGCCCGCACTGCCGAGCTGGGGGTGACCGACTACTCGGACGAGACGCCCTATGGGTCGGCCAGCGCCGTGGCCGCCATCGACAAGAAGACGGTCCCGCCGGTGGCCGAGCTGCGTGTCGCGACCACTGACGGCCATCACCTCGTCACGGTGCGTGGGGAAGCGGGTCAACCCTATGTCCTGCAGCACTTCGTGAAGCGCTGGGAGTACTCCTTCCGGGAGAGCGGCGACCACTGGCTGTCCTCGGTGCACGGCGGCACCCCCCAGGACTCGGTGGATGCCACGGCGATCGTGCAGCGCCAGCGCCTCGGCCAGCCACCGGACCGCGAGGCCTTCGCCGACCGGGCCGTCCCTCTCGGCCCGGGCCACGGGCTCCTGCGCCGCTGCAACCTCCTGGAGGAGCTGACCGTGTTCGTGCGCGTCACAGACACCGGCGCCTACGAGATCCTCTCCCGCGGCGCCGACGCCCGCTTCCGCTTCGAGCCGTTCCTCACCACCCGGCCCGCCCGCTACGAGCCGCCTCCGTTCAAGCCCTCCGGCACCACCTGGAACCTGGACGCCGGCCTGTACGTCCTCACGGCCCGCCCCGAGAAGCAGGGGATCCTCGACTTCGTGGTGCGCGACGTCGGGGCGATGGCGCTCAACCTCGCCCTCCTCGACCACCCCCAGGATGCGCTGCGGGCTGTGCAGGGCGCGGCGCAGCTCCCGAAGCTCGCCCTGGATAACGGTAGCCAGTACACGGTCTTCCTCAACCGACAACCGGGCGTGAGCGCCGGCCTCGTGCTGCGCCACCTGCCCCTGGACCTCCGGGAGGCCCTGCCCCTCGTCCTCAAGCCCGGCGAGGAGCTGGAGGTGCCCTTCGAGGTCCCCGAGGCAGGCACCCTGGGGGCCGTGGCCGAGGACGGCAGCCGGCTGGAGTTGCGCCTGGACGGTGCCGGCTGGACGAGCACCGCCGCGGCCGCCGCTGGGGCGCACACCGTGGCAGTGCGGAACCCCGGCACCGCCACCGTGGTCGGCGCGCTGGCGCTGGAGCCCGAGCGGTTGCAGGCGTCCACGCCTCTTCCCCCGATCCCGGACGCCGTGCTGGCGGGGCTCCCGCAGTACCCGGTGCTGCAGGCCGACACACCTCAGCTCTTCGACCTCGAGCGCCGCGGCAGCCGCACCTTCCTGGTGAAGGTCGACGCCCCGGGGCTGTATCGCCTGGAGACCTCCGGCCTGCTCGAGACCGCGGGCACCCTGCGCTCCCGGGTCATCACCTCCCTGGACGCCCAGGAGTCCAACGGTGTCGGCCGGAACTTCCTCATCCAGCAGTACCTGCGGGAGGGTGACTACCAGCTCACGGTGCGCGCCGAGGGTCGGTCCGCGGGGCACCTCGGGGTCCGTCTCGTCCCGACGACCCTGCGCGAGGGTGGCGTGCTGCTGCCCGGCCTCCCCGCCCGGGTCACCCTGGGGGAGGGCGAGGGGGTGCTCTACACCTTCGGGATCCCCGAGCGGGCCGACTACACCCTGCGCAGCTTCGGCCTGCGCCAGCCCTCGACGTGCCGGCTCGAGGACGCGGAGGCGTGGCCACTCGTGGCTCCGGGTGGCACCGCGGAGCTCGCGCGGGCGTTCGACGCCGGCGGCTACCGGCTGGTGCTGCTTCCGGGCCCGGTTCCAAGCCGCCGTCTGACCGTGCTGGAGCCCATCGTGCCGCCGCTTCGCTTCGCGGGGCACGGCCCTCATCACCTGCCCCTCGACCGCGAGGTGGAGCACCTCTGGCTGGAGCCGGAAGGCGATGCCCAGCGGCTCCCCGACATCTGGCGCTTCGAGCTGCCGGCGATGGCGACCGTTGGGGTGACGCTCTCCGGAGAGATGACGGGGGAGCTGGTCCGTGCCGGAGAGGATGAGGTGCTCGACCGCACGAAGCCCGGCAAGGGGCTGCTCACGGGGCTGCCGGCCGGTCGCTATGAGCTGCGGGTGACGTCTGGACGACCCAACAACCGGGTCCCGTACACGGTCATGGTGCATCCCCTCGAGCTGCTGCCGGGTCAGACGCGGAGCATCCGTATCCCAGGCATCCTGAAGGTCTCGGTGGGGGCAGCGGGCATGGTCGAGCTCTCGTCGTTCGGCGGCACCGACGTGCGCGCCGAGCTTGGCGCTGCCGACGGGCGGAGCCTGGCCAGGAGCGACGACCGCTCCGACGACTGGAACTTCCACATCGCCACCCAGCTCACCCCGGGCCGGTACGACCTGCACGTGGACCCGGTCGGGATCAGCGGCGGGACGTCCCTCGTCCGCATGACGACGCGCTCCGAGGTCGAGGAGGCGGCGTGGACGCTGCCCGGCAGCCGGGAGATCACGACCGGCGACACCGCCCATCTGGTGCCCCTGACGCTGCCGCCGGGCGCCGAGCTGCTGGTCGTCACCCTGCGCAGCGGCGAGGCGGTCGGCGTCGGGGTGGAGCAGGAGCTGAAGGGAACCTGGAAACCCCTCGCCCGCCAGGTGGGACGGGACGTCCGGCTCGGCATGCCGATCCCCGCGAACGCCAGGCTGCGCCTGCGCGTGTGGTCGGCGGACCAGCGGGGGCTGCCGGTGACCGTGCGCGCCGCCGCCGTGGTCCCGGCCAAGGTTGACGAGAGCAAGCTCTCCGGCGGCGCCGCGATGGCAGCCGTGCCCGGGAGCGACCCCTCCGTCGGCGCGCTCGCTGTGACCGTGCGACGGCCGGGGGTGCTGCGCCTCGAGGCCGAGGGCGGATTGGTGTGGAGCGGTGCTGCCGGAGGCGCCGCCGAGCCCGCCGAGCGGGGTCTGGCCGTGGTGACCGGCGACCGACTCTGGGTGCTCGGTCAGGCCGGCGCCCGGGTCCGCGGGGAGCGTCTCGCGCTGGCTGCGGATGGCCGGGAGCTGCCCCTCACCGCACCGGCCGGAGAGCGGCTGCGGGTCGACCTCGGTAAAGGGACCGCCGGCCTCTGGCTTGCGCACGTCGTCTCGTCGGCCGGCCAGCCGGTGGCGCGCCTGCTGCAGGGCAGCACCGGGGAGGGTGCGGTCGACCGGGTCGTCGCCGTCGCCGCCCAGGCTGCCGCCACCGCCGCCGTCGGCGAGCCGCCCCAGGTCCTGGAGGTCTGGGATGGCGAGGGCGGGGAACGCCCGCTGGACGTCCGCGTGCGGGTGATCCGGCTCAGCGTGCCACCGGCCACGCCCCTCATCGGACTGACGACCGGAGAGGTCGGGCCGGGGCAGGTGCTGGCCTACGACCTGCCGGCCCGGGAGGGCAGGCTCCTGGTGGCACTGGCGCCCGGTGTCGTCGGGTTGACGGTGCGCGATGGCCAGGTCACGGGCGTGCACTGGGGCCGGGAGTCGATCAGCGAGATGGCGCTCTCGGTCGGCGGTCGACTCCTGCTCGCGAGAGTGGGTCCCGAGCCGGGGGCGTTCTCGGCGACCGCCCTGCTGGACGGAAGCCCGGCCCGGCTCGATCCCGCCAGGCCCCTCATCCTCGTCCAGCCCGCCGCGGGGACGCTGCGCGTCGCCGTGCCGCCCTCGGATCAGCGCCGCGTCCGGGTGCGGGGGGTGAACGGGGCTGCGGTCCTGGTCGGTGCCGATGGTCGGGTCCATCGCGGCGACGGCCTCCCGGCGGGCGCCGGAGGCACCCTCCTGATCCCCCATGGCCCGGGCCGGGTCATGGCCTGGCTCGAGCCGGACACCGGGGATGCGTCCGTCCTCTGGGGCGGCCCGAGCGGCCCGCCCACCTTGCCGGTCCAGATACCGGCCGTGGTGACTCTCGAGGGCGCGGAGACGGCCCTGGAGGTCGACCCCGGCCTCCGCGGCCTTGTGCACCTGCGCTCGGCCACGCCGGTGGTCTCCCGGGTGACCACGACGAGCGGCACCCGGATCGCGCTGCATCCCCAGGCCCTCGACCTCGACGTCCTGGCCGGACCGGAGCTCGTGGAGGTCCGCCTGCGGCCTCTTGACAGCTCGGTCCTCATCGGCGAGCTGGAGGTCACGGCAAGCCCCCTCGTGGCGGTGGGCGAGGGGCTGGGTCCCGAAGTGCTGCTGGCCCCCGGCCAGTCCCGCGGGTTCGGCTTCACCGTCACCACGGCCGGGCCGGTGGGCGTCGGGGTGCGGGCCGAGAAGGACGTGGTCGAGGCCACGCTCCTGGATGCCGCCGGCACGCCGCTCGGCACCGGCACGGCGATGATGCCGCGGCTTGGGCCGGGCGCCTACGTCGTGGTCCTCCACGCCCCCGCCGGCGGCGGGGCGCTGCGAGCGCGCCCGGCAGTGGTGGGATTGGTGCCCCCGTCGAGCGGGCCGCCCGAGGAGGTCGTCCGGCACTACCTGCGGGCCGCCCGCGGCGAGCCCGAGGAGGAGACGCCGTCGGTGGCGCCCGAGACCGAAGG
This sequence comes from Thermoanaerobaculaceae bacterium, assembly GCA_025456225.1. GTDB lineage: Bacteria > Acidobacteriota > Thermoanaerobaculia > Thermoanaerobaculales > Thermoanaerobaculaceae > JAAYVZ01. The sequence continues at coordinate 18,353 of JALOLB010000003.1, read as the reverse complement.
TGAGGACGAGGAGACGTTCGACGAGGAGTCGGAGGAGCCCGAGGGCGGCGAGGAGCCGTCCGAGGGTGAGGGAAGGTGATGACCATGTCACGCCGGCAGAGCAGTGTGCCCCCAACCACCACCCAGTTGTCAGTTCACGGTTGCCCCCTCACTCCACCCGGCGAACCCACCCTCACATCCCCCACCCGCCCGGTCGCAGCCAGCCTTCCAGCGGGCCGACCTGGAGTACTGTTGACCTTGACCTGGCTGGTGGTGGCGACGGTGGTGGCGGGCATGGGGCAGGCATCGGCTCAGACCCAGCCGGCTCCGACCCCGGCCCTGGCGCGTCCGGCGGGGGTCTCCGGCACGGTCGTGGTGCCCGACCACTTCCTGCGCCGGTGGGATCCGGTCACGGTGTTCTTCGCCGCCGACGCCGGACCGGCCACCGGCGGGCCCGAGGACCGGCCCGATCGCGTCGTGCGAATGGAGCCGAACCACCCCGGGGCGTGGACGTGGCTCGACGCGCGCACCCTGCAGTTCAGGCCGGCCGAGCCCTGGCCTCCCCTCGGGCAGTTTGTCGTGACGGTGGGGGGCACGCGCCAGCCCCTCATGACGTTGATGTCCGCCCCCACCTCCAGTCTGCCCGCCAACGGGGCGGAGGGGCTCGAGCCCGTGGACGGCATCACGCTCACCTTCCCGGAGCCCCTCGACGAGGCTGCCCTGGCACGCATGGTGCGCATCGAGCTGCGGCCCCTTCCCGGGGTGGAGCCGGGCGGAGGCCGCTTCCTCGAGGGCGAGGACCTCACGATCAAGGTCCCCGAGCGGAGTAACCGCGCGGATGCCGCGACCTATGTCGTGCAGCTCCGCCAGCCGGTCGCCCTGGGCACGCGGGCGATCGTCCACCTGCGCCTCAGCCTGGACGACTCGGCCGATCGCTCGTTCGCGCGAGTGAGCTTTTCCACCGCCGAGCCGTTCCGCGTGCTGACGATGGGGTGCGGCGCGGCCCAGGTCCCCCTGACGCCGGCCGGGTCCCGATACTCCCGCGAGCAGGCGCTGCAGTGCGAGGCCGACTCGCCGCGGCTCGTGCTGCGGTTCTCGTCGCCGCCCCAGGCGCTCGGGCCGGTGGAGGCCCGCAACCTGGTGCGCCTCTCGCCGGCCGTTGACAACCTGACCTTCGCGGTGAGCGGCACGAGCCTCACGGTGAGCGGCTCGTTCGCCCGGGAGACCCTCTACCGCGTCGCCGTGGTGCCCACGTCGCTGTCCGACACCCACGGGCGCGGCCTCGACCTCCAGGGGGAGTCCGAGGTCTTCCTGGCGTTCCCCCGCAAGGCGGCGTTCCTGCAGTGGGGCGCCACCTCCGGCATCGTCGAACGTTACGGGCCGCAGATGGCCCCGCTGCAGGGACGCGGCGACGAGCGCGTGGACCTGCGCATCCACCGCGTCGACCCACTCGATCGCACGTTCTGGCCGTTCCCGACCTCGGCGGTGCGCACCGACGAGAGCCAGCGCCCGCCTGGACCCGGCGAGGAGCCGGCACCCCACACGGCAGCGGACCGCAGCATCGACGAGTGGCAGCTCCGCCAGCACCTGTCGGCCCTCGGCTCCCCCCAGGTCTCGACCCTGATCGATCTGCCCCTGCGCACCGAGGGCGGGGCCGCGACGTTCGGCCTCGACCTGGCGGCCCATCTGGCGAAGGCCGGCGGCAAGTCCCGGCCCGGGACTTACCTGGTGGGCATCCGCCGACTGGGAACCGGCAACGAGCGCGCCTGGATGCGCCTGCAGGTCACCGACCTGGCGCTCGCCACCCTGGAGGAGCCCGGGGCGGTGGTGTTCGCCGTGACGGCGCTGTCGAGCGGCCAGCCGGTGCCGGGCGCGCGGGTACGGGTCGAGGGCTCCGTGTCGACCGGCCAGACGACCTGGGAGACGCTCTTCGAGGGCACGACCGGAGCCGACGGCACACTGCGATGGGCCGTCCCCGGCTTCCGGCCGACCCGCTCCGTGGAGGTGCGCCGCCTGGTGGTCGAGAAGGACGGCGACTCGCTGGTGCTGGACCCGGACCGCGCTCCCGACGGCTTCGCCGACAACCGCTGGCAGCCTACCCGCCAGACCTGGCTGCAGTGGACGCACGAGAGTCTGGCCGGGCGACCCGAGATCCCCCGCCGGCTGTGCCACATCTTCACCGAGCGCCCGGTCTACCGCCCCGAGGAGACGGTGCACATCAAGGGGTGGGTGCGCCAGCGCTTCCACGGGCAGCTCACGCCCCTGAAGGGTAGCGGCACCCTGCTCGTGGAAGGGCCGGGCGACATCGTCTGGCGCTTCCCCGTCGAGCTGTCGCCGAGCGGCGGGTTCTACCAGGCGTTCTCGGCCGACGACCTGCCGACCGGGACGTTCACGGCCGCCCTCGAGCTGCCCACCCAGGAGCGGATCGCCGAGGTCGCCTTCCGCATGGAGGCCTACCGCCTGCCGGAGTTCGAGATCCACCTCACGGCCCCCGACCGGGCGCCCCTGGACGGCGAGCTCAAGGTGGGCCTCACCGCCACCTACTACGCCGGTGGCCGGGTGGCCGGCCGGCCGGTGCGCTGGCGGGTCACCCAGTTCCCCTACGCCTGGCAGCCCAAGGGCCAGGAGGGGTTCCTGTTCTCCTCCGACGCGCGCTTCGCCGGTGCGCGGAGGTTCGAGGGCTCGCCGCGCCTCGAGCAGGAGGACGTCACCGACGCCGAGGGCGGCGCCTCGCTCACCCTCAACCCCGGCGCCGAGGCCACGGCCCAGCCGCGCACCTATCTCGTCGAGGCCACCGTCACCGGCGCCGACGACCAGACGGTCACCGCCGTGCAGCAGGTCGTGGCGGTGCCGCCCTTCGTGCTCGGCCTGCTGGCGCCACGCTTCCTGGCCAACGCCACGACCATCGAGCCCCAGGTGCTGGTGCTGGGGGTGGATGACACGCCGCTCGCCGGGCTGCCGGTGACGGTGCGGCTGAAGCACCGCCAGTGGCACTCCGTGCTGCAGGCCTCGGACTTCGCCCAGGGGCAGGCCCGCTACCTCACCGATGTCGTGGACGAGCAGCTCTCCGAGACCACGGTCACGAGCGGCGCCGCGGCCGTCACCGTGCCGCTCGCCATCCCCACCGCCGGCGTCTACATCGTCGAGCTCGAGGCCGCCGACCGGCTGGGGCGCTCCCAGACCGTCTCGGTGGACCTCTATGCCGGGGGCCCCGAGCCCCAGAGCTGGCCGAAGCCCGCCACGCCGGTCTTCACGATGTCCTCCGACAAGCCGGCCTACGACCCCGGAGACACGGCGAAGCTGGTGCTGCAGAGCCCGTTCCAGGCGGCGCGCGCGCTGCTCGTGGTCGAGGCCCCGGAGGGCAACCAGTACCGGTGGGTGGAGGTCTCGGGCGGCGCCGCCACGGTCGAGGTGCCGGTGCTGCCGTCCTTCGTGCCACGTTTGCCGGTGCACGCCGTGCTCATGCGCGGCCGGGTCGCCGGCTCGGCGCCGGCCGCCGGCTCCACCGCCGACCTCGGCAAGCCCACCACCATGGCCGCCACCACGTGGCTCCAGGTCAGCGCGGTCTCGAACCGCGTCGAGGTGACGCTCGTGCACCCCGAGCGGGCGCTGCCCGGCAGCGAGGTCGAGGTCACCATCAGGCTCTCCGATCCCAAGGGCCGCCCGCTGCCCGGCGAGGTGACCCTGTGGCTCGTGGACGCCGCGGTGCTGGCCCTGGGGCGGGAGCAGCGACTCGACCCGCTCCCCGACTTCATCGACCCGGTGCGCTCGCGCCTGACGGTGCGGGACACCCGCAACCTGGCATTCGGTGAGCTGGCGTTCGCCGAGCTGCCGGGGGGCGACGAGGGCGAGGAGGGCGGGCTGCTCGAGCGCACCACGGTGCGCCGCAACTTCAAGAGCGTGCCGTTCTACAACCCGGCGATCCAGGTGGGGCCCGATGGTGTCGCCACCGTCACCGTCGAGCTGCCGGACAACCTCACGGTGTTCAAGCTGCGGGCGAAGGCCGCGTCCGGCCCCGACCGCTTCGGGGTCGGCGTCTCCCAGATCGCCGTCCGCCTCCCGGTCATCGTGCAGCCGGCGCTGCCGCGCTTCGTGCGGCCGGGGGACCGGTTCACCGCCGCGGCGATCGGCCGCGTCGTCGAGGGTGAGGGCGGACCCGGGAAGGCCGAGTGGCAGGTGGAGGGCGTCACCCTGGACGGGGGCGCCAGCCGCGACCTGGCCTGGGTGCCCAACCAGCCCCTGCGCATCGACTTCCCGGTCACCGTCACGACCCCGGGGGTGGATGCCGAAGGCACGCTGTCCCGCAAGGACGTGACGTTCCGGGTGGCGGTGGCGCGCACCGCCGACGGGGCTCGCGATGCCTTCGAGGTCAGGCTGCCGATCCAGCCCGACCGGGCGCGCATGGTGGTGCGGCAGATGCAGGAGCTGGAGTCCGGGAAGCCGCTCGCCGTGTCCGCCGTCCCCGACCCGCCGCGGCCCGGCACGGTGCGGCGCACCCTCGTGCTCTCCGAGCAGGCCGGCCTGGTGCGCATGGCGGCCGGGCTCTCGTTCCTGCTCGACTACCCGTACGGCTGCACCGAGCAGCGCATCTCCCGCACCCGCGCCCAGGTGGCGATGGCGCGCCTGCGCGGGCTGCTCGCGCAGGAGGGCGGGGAGGAGGCACTGCAGCGAGCGGTGGCGGACACCCTCGACTGGATCGGCAAGGCCGTGGACGGCCAGGGGCTGGTGGCGTACTGGCCGGGTGGACCCGGATACGTCTCCCTCACCGCCTGGACCGTGCAGCTCCTCGTCGAGGCGAAGGAGGCGGGCTACCCCGTCGATCCGAAGCTCATGGACCGCCTCACCCGCACCCTCGAGCAGGCGCTGCGCTCCGACTACTCGCGGTTCATCGACGGGGAGTCGTTCGCCGAGCGCTCCTGGGCGCTCATCGCCCTCGTGCAGGCCGGCAAGGCCCAGCCCGCCTACGCGGCGGAGCTGGCGCGCAAGGCGGAGTACCTCGACCTCGAGGGCACGGCGGAGGTGCTGCACGCCTACGCCCGCTCCGGGGAGGCCGACTCCCCGGCCGCCCGGGCGCTCACCACGCGCATGTGGGACGGGATCGTGACGCGGCTCCACCAGGGGAAGGAGATCTACGGCGGGCTGCAGGGGCGGACCACGGCGCGTAGCGCCCGCATCCTGCCCTCCGAGACCCGCACCGTCGCCGAGGTCACCCGGGCGGTGATCCAGAGCGATGCGTCAAGCCCGCGGCTCCAGGTCCTCGTGGACGGCCTCGTCACCCTCGGCCGCGACGACGGCTGGGGGTCCACCAACGCCAACGCGGCGGCGCTGCTGGCGCTCTCCGAGCTCGTGAAGCCGCCGTTCGCCGGGGCCGGCAGGCGCCAGGTCCGCCTGCGGCTGGGCGGGGACCGCACACTCGATCTGGGACCCGAGACACCCCTTGTCACCTTCAAGACCAACACGCCGGCGGCCGGCGAGATCACCCTCCAGCCCGGCGCCGGGCGGCCGGTGGTGGCGCGGCTCGAGACGAGCTGGGTGCCCGCCGCCGACGGCAGCCAGGTGTCGCCCCAGGCGAACGGGTTCGTGGTGAGCCGCGAGTGGCTGCGCCAGCGCGGGGAGGATGCTCCACCCGACCGGATCGCCCTCGCCGCGGCCGGCACGACCGTCGAGCTGGCGGTTGGGGACGTGGTGGAGGAGCACGTGCAGGTGGTCAACCCCTCCGACCGGGCGTACGTGGCAGTCGTGACACCCCTGGCCGCCGGGTGCGAGCCGCTCAACCCCGGGCTCGCCACCGCCCCGCCGGAGGCCCGCCCGAAGGGTACCGCGACGCTCGCACCGACCTACGTCGGTTTCATGGACGACCACGTGGCGTTCTACTACGACTGGCTGCCCAAGGGCACGTACGACTTCTACTTCCGCACCCGGGCCACGGTCGCCGGCGAGTACGTCCAGCCCCCGGCCCGCGCCGAGATGATGTACGACGGCGCCACCTGGGGCCAGGGCGCCGGCGCGCGGGTCGTCGTCCAGCCTGCGACTCCGAAGTAGGTTCGAGGGAAGGAGTCGAGAGTGCCACGGGGAAGTCGAGAGTTGAGAGTCGAGAGTCAAGAGTGCCACCTCCCACCCATGGGAAAGAGGACCCGCTTTGCCGGGTGGGTGGGAGGACTCTCGACTCTCAACTCTCGACTCTCGACCTTCTGTAAAGGGCTCTCGACTCTCAACTCTCGACTCTCGACTTTCAGTACCAGACTCTCGACTGTATCCAAGGTTCTCGCGGTGCTCGTGGCGGTGGCCACCCTTGCAGTCGTGGGGATCGGCCTTGCCCGTGCCCGCCTGGAGGCGCCGGCGCCGACGCTGCTGCTCCGGGACCGGCACGGGGCGTTCCTGTGCGAGCTCGGGGACGGGCGGGACGCCGAGCTGGGGTACTGGCCGCTCGAGGCCCTGCCCCCGAGGGTCGTGGCAGCCACCGTGGCGATCGAGGACCGCCGCTTCTGGCTGCACCCGGGCGTGGACCCCCTGGCCGCGGGCCGTGCCGCCTGGCAGAACCTGTCGCGCCGCCAGCGGGTCTCCGGCGCCTCCACCCTGGCCATGCAGGTGGCGCGCATGCAGCGGCCCGGTGCCCGAACGCTGCCGCGCAAGGCGGTGGAGGCGGTGACGGCCTTCTTCCTGACCGCCCGCTACGGCCGCCAGGCGCTGCTCGCCCACTACCTGCGCCTCGCCCCCTACGGCAACCGGGTGCACGGGATCGCCCACGCGGCCCGCCGCTACCTCGACAAGCCGGTGGAGGACCTGTCCTGGGCGGAGATCGCCTACCTCTCGGCCATCCCCCAGGCCCCCGCCGCCATGAACCCGTTCCGCCCCTCCGGCCGGCTGCGCGCCGTGGCGCGTGGCGAGCGCATCCTGTCGCTGCTCCACCAGCAGGGCGTGATCGGCGAGGTGGAGTGGGCGCAGGCGCGGCTCGACATCCGGACGCTGCGCGTGCCCACCAGGGAGGTACGGCCGATCGTCGCCATGCACGCCATCCTGCGGCTCGAGCGCCAGCTCGGCTCCCCAGCCGCCCGGGCCGCGCGCGCCGCGCACCCGGTCGTCGCCACCACCCTGGACCTGGGCCTCCAGGAGCAGGTCTCCACCCTCGTGCGCGAGGCGGTGGCCCAGGGCGAGTGGGTGGGGGTCGGCAACGCGGCGGTGATGGTCGTCGAGCTGCCGGGTCGCCAGGTGCGGGCCTCGGTCGCGTCCTCCGGGTGGACCGACGCCGCGCACCTGGGCGCCATCGACTACACCCGCGTGCCGCGCTCCCCCGGCAGCACCCTCAAGCCGTTCCTCTACGCCCTCGGCTACGAGCTGGGGACGATCACGCCGGCCACGATCGTCGACGACCTGCAGCGCGCCCCCGGCGGCATCGTCAACGCCGACCACCGCTTCCTCGGGCCGCTGCTGCCCCGCGTCGCCCTCGCCAACTCCCGGAACGTTCCGGCCGTGGGGTTGCTCGAGCGGATTGGCCTCGAGGAGGGGTACACGTTCTTGCGGGACCTCGGCCTCCACGACGGCACCACCCCGGCCCGGCGCATCGGCCTCGGGATGGCGGTGGGCGGCATGCCGGTGACCCTCGAGCAGCTCGTGCGCGCCACCACCGTGCTCGCGACCGACGGGCGGCTGGCCGAGCTGGCCTGGCTCGAGGGCGACCCGGAGGGCACCGGCCGCCGGCTCGTCTCCGAGACCACGGCGCGCCTGGTCACCCTGCAGCTCGCGGATCCCATGGCCCGCCTCCCCAGCTTCCCGCGCATGGGCTCGAGCGAGTTCCCGTTCCCGGTGGCCGTCAAGACCGGCACCTCCCCCGAGCAGCGCGACGCCTGGGCGCTGGCGTGGTCGCGGCGCTACCTGATCGGGGTCTGGATGGGGCGCCCCGACCACCGGCCCATGCAGGGCGCCACCGGCTTCTCCCAGGCTGCCGCCCTCGCCCAGCGGGTCATGCTGTCGCTCCACCCGGAGCTTCGCGACGGCTTCGAGGACCTCTCGTTCCCGGCCCCGGAGGGGCTCGTGCCGGTGCGGCTGTGCGCCCTCACCGGCCGGCTCGCCTCCCCCCTCTGCGGCAAGGTGATGAGCGAGTGGGTGCAGCCCTCCGACGCGCCCCGGCGCACCTGCGACGCCCACCTCCAGATGGCGATCGACACCCGCACCGGCGTCCCGGCCTCGACCCGCACCCCGCGGGAGGTCGTGGCCGCTCGCACCTTCACCCTGCTCCCGCCCCGCTACGCCGACTGGGCGGCCCGCAACGGGCTGCCGCGCCCGCCGGCGCTCCCGGGCCTGTGGCTCCTGGAGGGCGAGGGGTCGGCGGTGGCGGCCGCGCCCTCCCTGCGCATCCGCATCACCGCCCCCCAGACCGACTCGCGGCTGCTGCGCGACCCCGAGACCCCCGTCGAGCTGGCCACCCTGGCCCTGCGCGCCACCGTCGAGCCGCGGGTCGAGCAGGTCCTGTGGCTGGTGGACGGCCTCCCCTGGCAGCTCGCCGACTACCCCTACACCGCCCGCTGGCCACTCGCCCCTGGCGCCCACACCTTCCAGGCCCGGGTCCCGTTCTCGAAGGTGACCTCCGCCCCGGTGCGCGTCGTCGTGCAGTGACCGGTGCACCGTGATCAGGATCGGTGGTCGGTGATCAGCAGCCCTGGCCGCTCCTCCCTTCTTCCCTCTGGCCCCTGATCACCAGCCACATGGCTCGCGGCGATAGAATCGTGCCACCGGAGGTGGGCATGGCGGACGGGCGCATCGTCGTGGTGGAGGGGGACATCACCCGGGAGGAGGTGGACGCGATCGTCAACGCGGCCAACCAGAGCCTGCTCGGCGGCGGCGGGGTGGACGGCGCCATCCACCGCGCTGCCGGGCCGGAGCTGCTGGCCGAGTGCCGGACGCTCGGGGGCTGCCCCACGGGCGAGGCGCGGATCACGAGGGGGTACCGCCTGCCGGCACGCCTCGTGATCCACACCGTGGGCCCGGTGTGGCGCGGCGGCGGGCACGGCGAGGACGGGCTGCTGGCCGCCTGCTACCGGCGCAGCCTCGAGCTGGCCGTCGCGCACGGGGTGCGGACCATCGCCTTCCCGTCGATCTCGACCGGCGCCTACGGCTTCCCGATGGAGCGCGCCGCGGCGATCGCAGTGCGCGAGGTGCGAGCGTTCCTGGCGGCCCACTCCGAGGTCCTGGAGGTTCGTCTGGTGTGCTTCGGAGCCGAGGCGCTGCGCGTGCACCAACAGGCCCTCGCTCCTTGAGCCGTCAAGGCGCTCCCCCTTGCGGCGGGCCCGAGCGGGATCGTCTGATCAGTGAGCAGAGAGCCCGCCCGCCCCGGCGTCTCGTCCCTCTGAGCACTGACCACTGATCACCGGGAGGGAGGGAGGGTGGATCCTCAACCGGGCGGGCGGGTGGGCTCGGCCCAGCCCCGCTCGCGCACGAGTCCGCTGACCAGGCGCCACAGCACGGGCCAGCGGGGAGGCGGATCCGCGTCGCGGGCGAGAGGCTGGAGGAGTCGGAAGCTGCGCAGCACCAGCTCGCGCTCCTCGTCGGCGTGGTAGGCCAGGCCCGCCAGCCGCCAGCAGAGCTCGGCTTCCAGGAGCGTCGTCGTCGCGTCGCCCGGGTCGGCCGGAGTTGATGTCAGGACCTGCAGGCTCTCCTCCAGCACGGCGCGCGCCGTGGCGACCCGCTTCTCCTCCCCGGCCAGATCGGCGAACCGCACCACGGCGAGGCCGTAGTCCAGGGCAGCCCAACCATGGCGGGGTGGCTCGGCGAGGGGACGGAGCCTCGCCACCGCCTCCTCCAGCAGCTCCCAGGCCTGCGGGAGGCGGTGGTGCACCAGGGCGAGCCGGCCGGCCACCAGCGCCACGCGACCCCACAGCCGCTGCAGGCCCCGGTCGGACGGCTCGCAGGCTCGCAGGCTTCCCACCAGGCCTGTCGCCTCCTCCAGCAGGCGTTCGGCCTCCACCGGGCGCTCCGCCTGGAGGGCGAGGTCCGCCAGGGTGACGAGGGTCATGGCCAGCGCCTGCCGTGAGCGACTGCCGGAAGGGTCCGCGGCGACCCGGGTGCGCACGATCGGCAGGGCGATGCGAAGGGCCTTCTCGGCCTCCCCGGTGTGGCCGAGAACCGCTGCCGCCTCGCCGAGCCAGGGCAGCACCGCGGCCTCGAGCCTGCTCAGGCCAGGGCTGGTCGGCCATCGACGGCGCAGGTCGCGCAGATGCGTCCGTGCCTCGCGGAGGTACCCGAGCGTCGCCGCCGGATCGCTCTCGGCTTCCGTCACCGCGAGCAGCGTGGCGACCAGTGCGATTCGCGGCTCGGGGTCGTCGGGTACGTGCTCGACCAGCGACCGCTGGAAACCCAGCCGGAACCCACCGCCCGGTGGCCCGTGCAGCTCGTCCAGCCCGGCCACGACCAGGGCCCGGGCAAGCCTGGACGCCGCGTCCGTTGAACACCGCGCTGCCTCGAGCCAGTGCTCCCGCAATGGCCCCCCCGCCTCCCGTGGCACGGCGATGGACAGGGCCTCTGCCAGAGCCTGCGCAGCCAGCTCCGGATCACCCTCGCGCAGCAACACGTCCAGGGCCTGGGGCCACTCGGTGTGGGTGAGGCGCGCGGCCAGGTCAGCGAGCACCCCGGCCAGCTCGCTCCGCAGGCTCCAGTGTCCCGGGGCAAGGTTCAGCCATGCCGCGAGGTCACCCGCCCCGGGCACCGCCCCGGGCGCGAGGTCGCGCAGCAGCGCCCACCGTATGAGGCTCTCGGCCACCACCGGGTGGGCGGTCACCAGCCGCAGCGACGGGTCGGGCGGCCAGGGCATGGGATCGGGTGCGACCACGATCCCGCTCGACACCAGGCGCTCGAGAGGACCGTCGAGGGATCGCGCCCCGGGTGGGGTCCCGCCCGGCGGCTCGACCCAGGCCCGCCAGCGCTCCCACCCCGCCGCCAGGGGCACCCCCGACGCCCGGGCCTGCAGCAGCGCCTCGGCCAGGTCGCGGAGCGGCCAACCCTCGGCCTCACCCCGGCGCACCAGGAAGCCGGCCATGAGTGTGTGGGCATCGAGCCCAACCGCCCCGGCGCTGAGCCAGTGGCCGGACTCGTGGAAGAGCTGGATCTGCAGGGGGCTCCCGAGAGCGACCCGGGTCTGATCGGGGAGGAGCGCGAACGGCAGCGGGCATGCCCGCGAGGGATCGGCCTTCTGGCGATGCTCGAACCAGCCCCGCAGCTCGGCCTGGGAGGCGGGCGGCACGACGAGCCACGGCCGCTCTCCGGCGCCGTCCGGGCCCGGAAACTTCTTGAGGTAACGGAGGTTGGAGAATGGCGTCGGAGGCTGCCCGGCGGGACCGCCGAGACGGCGGCAGGTGACGGTGTCGAGCGAGACGACGACCCGGAGCCACGGGTAGGTGGTCAGGCAGCTCAGGGCGGTCTCCAGGGCGGCCAGCACGGCCTCGCCGTGCTCGGACTCGTCGGGCCCGTCGAGAAGCAGCCAGACCTTCCGTCCCAGCCGGCGGTCCGCGGCACCGCTGGCATCGAGGCAGGCGAGGATCTCCTCCAGGCGCCCACACCGCGTCCCCTCGAGCCCCAGGGCCCGGGCCACGGCCAGCGCGAGCACGTGCGCGCCGCCGTCCACCCGGCCGGCTCCCCAGTCCTGGGAACCACTCACCAGGACGACCACGTCCGGGTCCCCGGGTGGGTTGGTCGCCAGGCCCGCCAGGGCAGGTGACAGCTCCTCGCCATCGACCTCCCCCAGCAGGTGCGCCGCCAGCCGCGCCAGGAGCACCGTCTTGCCGGCGCCCGCCTCCCCCGCCACGAGGACGCCGCGACCCGGACGGCGGAGCGCCGCGGCGAGCGGCTCCTCCAGGGACGGACGGGGGAGGAAGGACCCGACGTGCCAGGGCAGCCGCCGCAGCCGCTCGATGATGCGGCTGGCGTGGATCGCGGCCGGCGCCGCCACCTGCTGTCGGCCGATGCGAGCTGGTCCCGGCGCGTCGCCTTCCGCCAGGAAGGGAAGCACCTGGCTCCAGTCCTGCCGGAGCTGCACCGGTGCCCCGGCGCCCTGGTAGAACCCTCCCTCCGCCGTGGGCAGCAGCAGGGCCAGCGCCGGCTCGCCCCGATGAACCCCCTGTCCCGCGGCCACCAGCTCGCCGGGAAGCAGGAACGGCTCGAGCGGTCGCACCTCGCCACTGGCCACCGCCACGAGGATGCTGCCCTCGGGCACGCTGGGGAGGTCCCGAGGTGCCTCCACCTCGTCGAGGAGATCGGCATGCACGCCGTGCAGCGAGATCACCCGGCAGGGCTCGCGCGCGACCACCCGCAGCAGTCGAGGGTCTCCGGCTCCGAAGAGGGCCGCGACGACCTCTGCGGCATCCGCCGCGACGCGGTCGAGCACCGCGTCCAGCTCCCCGTCGGCCGGCACCGCGGGAGTGGCGACGAGTCGAGCCAGAACGCCGCGCGAGCTCAGGTCGCGCCACGCCCCGACCAGGCCGGCCGACCAGGGGCCGCCCGCCTGCAACCCCTCCTCCCCGGCCAGACGATCCCCCAGCCCGATCCACCCCTGCCACCCGGGCAGGGCGAGCCGGCCCAGCGCATCGCACAGCCCGGGGTCGGTGATGCCACGGTGGCGGGCACCGGCGAGGAGCAGCGCCACCGCCAGACGTACCGCGTTGCACGCCGCCTGGACGGCGTGGTCGAGCCGCTCGGCGGCCGGCCGGGTCGTGTCGCGGGCGGCAGCGAGGTGGGGCGCGACGATCCACGGCAGCCGATCGAGGACGGGATCGGCCTCCGGCCTCGCAACCTCGACCCGACCCTCGGGGCGCGGCCACTGCCGGAAGGTGAGCACCCGGCGCGCGCAGACCGGGCAGCTCCAGCCCCGGCGGCGCGGCTCGAGCGGCACGTCCGGGTGCACGGGGCAGTGGGGCGTCACGTCGGCCATGAGGGCTGCGCCCATTCTACCGACCCGACACCCCCTCCCGGGCATCCGGTGGGTTGTAGTCGTCCCGTCCCGGGGTCAGACGTCCCGCTGGGGAGGCTTTCCGTCCCCACAGGCGAGACACCGGACAGGGGCTGGTGTACAACTGGAGCCGAGCGACAAGCACGAGGCGGGGGCATCGACCGGGTCCCACGCGGCAGCCCCCAGCTCTGTCGTGCTGCGCGGAGGTGGGACGTGTCACGTCGTGCGTTGGCCGCTGCAGGTGCAATCGGGCTGGCCGCCGTGGCGTGGTCAACCAAGGCCAGCCAGCCTGGCACCGCGGGGCAACACCAGGTGGCCGTGGCGCCCGTGGCCGCCCGTGAATCCGGAGAAACCCCGAGGGTCCCCCGCCGGAGGCTCGAGCGGGTTCGGCCCGTGGTGCTGCTCGGTGGCACGCTGCTCGACGGCACGGGGGCGGAGCCGCTGCGGGACGCGGTGGTCGTGGTCGAGGGCGGGCTGATCCAGTTCGCCGGCTCGCGTGACCAGATCGTGATCCCGCCGCGAGCCGTGGTCCTCGACGTCACCGGGTCCACGATCCTGCCCGGGTTCATCAACGCCCACGTGCACTGCCGCTACCAGGTCGACCGCCTGCGCGCCTGGGCGCAGGCCGGCGTCACGACGGTACGGGATCTGGGCGGGCCCCGGACCTACGACCTGGTGGCCCGGCAGAACGGCGATCCGCAGCTCGCCCGGGTGGTGGCCGCCGGCCCGTTCATCACCGTGCCGGGAGGCTACCCGATCGTCCCCTGGGGCTCGACCAACGCGGTGACGGTCCGGACCCCGGACGAGGCCCGCTCGGCCGTGGCGCAGCTCGCCGGGGAAGGGGCCGGCGTGATCAAGATCGCCCTCGAGTGCGGGCAGGACTTCGGCCGCGTCATCCCCTCACTCGACGCCGCCGAGGCGGCGGCCGTGGTGAGCGAGGCGCACGCGCGCGGGCTCGGAGTCTCCGTCCACCTGACGGTGAGCGTGGACGTCCCGCGCGCCGTGGCCGCCGGGGTGGACGACATCGCCCACATGCCGGTCACCACCCTGAGCCTGGAGATGGCGAGCCAGGTCGCTGCACATGGCATCGTCTGGGTCCCGACCCTCGAGCTGTGGCACTGGGTCGGGTACGGGCACAAGCCGGCTGCCATCAGCAACCTGGCGCGCTTCCTGGCGGCGGGCGGCGAGGTGGCGATGGGCACCGACTTCGGAGGGTACGACGCCGAGTTCGAGCTCGGCATGCCGATGATCGAGATCGACGCCATGCGGCAGGCCGGGATGTCCCCGGCGGCGATCATCCAGGCGGCCACCCGGAACGGCGCGCGGGTGTGCGGGCTCGGCGACCGGCTCGGCACCGTCGAGGCGGGGAAGACCGCCGACCTGCTCGTGGTGCGCGGGGACCCGCTCGCCGACCTCGAGGCCCTCACGGACGTGCGGCTGGTGATGCACAGCGGCGTCGTCATCCGCGACGAGGGACCCCCGGCGGCGACTGCAGGACGGACGTGAAGCCGGACCTGTCCTTCGCACTTATGGATACGCCAGCGGACAACGAAGGGGCGACCTCGCGGTCGCCCCTGACTCACAGCCTGTCCTTCTCCTCCGGTGGCGGTGCCGGCGATCGTCCCGACCGCCCCCGCCGCCGCTCGACCACCGCCTGGCGCAGCAGGAACTCGATCTGGCCGTTCACCGAGCGCAGCTCGTCGGCGGCCCAGCGCTGCAGCTCCTCCCACAGCTCGGGGCTGATGCGGAGCAAGAACGGCTTCTTGTCCGCCACGGCCTCACCTCAGTACAGCGAGCCCGCGTTGATGACCGGGTGGGCCTCCTTCTCGCCGCACAGCACCACGAGGAGGTTCGAGACCATGGCGGCCCGGCGCTCGGCGTCCAGCTCGACGATGTTGTCCCGGGAGAGCTTCTCGAGCGCCATCTGGACCATGCCCACGGCGCCCTCGACGATCTTCTGGCGCGCCGCGATGATGGCCGAGGCCTGCTGGCGCTGCAACATCGCGCCGGCGATCTCGGAGGCGTACGCGAGGTGCGACAGCCGGGCCTCCATGACCTCGACGCCGGCCTTGCCGAGGCGCACCTGCAGCTCCTTCTCGAGGGCCAGCGAGACCTCGTCGATGTTGCCGCGCAGCGACTCCACCTGGTCGGGGCCCTCCTCCCAGGAGTCGTACGGGTAGGCCGAGGCCAGGTGGCGGAGCGCCGACTCGCTCTGGGTCGTCACGTAGTCGACGTAGTTCTCGACGTCGAAGCAGGACGCGAAGGTGTCCCGCACCCGCCACACGATGACCGCGGCGATCTCGATCGGGTTGCCCGCCTTGTCGTTGACCTTCAGCTTCTCGCTGTTGAGGTTGTGGGCGCGCAGCGACACCCGGCGCTTCGAGGCGAAGGGGTTCACCCACCAGAAGCCGTTGTCCTTGACCGTCCCGATGTAGCGCCCGAACAGCACCAGCACGGCGGCCAGGTTCGGCTGCAGGATGATGAACCCGGCCGACACGAGGCCGTTGCAGCCGAGCAGCAGGAGGATGCCGATCAGCATCGGCACCCCCGTGATCGGGGCCATCTGCTGGCTGTCGAGCCGCGTCACGACGTAGACGAACGACACCATGAGTGCCGGGAAGGCGAGGATGTTGAGCACCAGCATGCCCCACCCCGACCACGGCTTGTAAATCCTCTCGTTGCTCATCGCAGCACCTCCGCGTGCTGATACGATGGTGATATCACTTTGGTTGCATGTCAAGGTCGACGGGCGCCCGGGAGGTTGTGATCCACTCGTACGAGGGCGCACTCGGCGCCGATCGTCACGCAGGGCAACGTGGACGTGGAGGTGGACGTGGACGTGGACGGGAATGCTGCGAGACTGACACCCACTGCGAGAACCTCACCGAAGCACCCCGTGGGACTACCGTGTGCCTCACGACACGTGCCGACGCGAGGGACCAGGTCCACATCCACGGCCACGTCCACGTCCACGTCCACGACCACGTGGCGACGTGTTCCCCCGGTTCCTTCCCGCGCTCCGAGCGGTCAGGGGCGGGCGTCAGCCGGAACGTCCGGAAGGCTCAGGACCTCGATCCTCTCGATCCGGGCGCGGTCGCCCAGGTCGATGGCCTCGATGGCGGCGAAGCGGCCCCCCAGCTCTCCGGGGGCCAGGAGCAGGACCCAGGACCGGCTCCCCCGGGCCAGCCCCACCGCGTGGAACCCGCACCACTCGGCGCCACTCGTGTCCATCACCTCTCGGGCCGTGTCGGGCGTCGTGGCGCTGGCCTCGACCAGCAGCTCGGCCCGGCTTCCCTGGCAGAGCTCGTCCAGCGCCGACAGGAGCCGCTCGCGCAGCCGCGCGTCCCGGGGCTCCACCGCTGCGGGATCGGCCGGCCGAGTCAGCGTGCCCAGAGCCCGGCCCACCTGGCCGCCTGCGGCGCGCACGATCGCGTCGAGCGTACCCGGTTGGTCCTGCTCCGGCAACGCGGCGCGCCAGGACGAGCGCCACCACGCCGGGCCGCGGAGCGTGCGGTCGAACGCCTGCACCCACGCGGTGGCCCCGCTGGCGGCGACCCTGGCAGCGTCCGCGTCGGCCCGCAGCCAGGCCGGCGCGGGCTCCGACTGGCCGCGCCCCCGCAGCGCGTCTCCGGTGAGCAGCTCGACGTCGACCATCCTCGGCGCACCGGTTGCGGCCGTGGCCCACACCGTCAGAAGCGTGACATCGCTCCAGGGGCTGTGGAACGCGACGAGGTACCCGCTCCGGGCCGGCCGCCCCTCGCGCACGAGGCAGGCCGTGAGCAGGTACCGCCACCCGGCCTGCGAGGGCATGTCGGGAAGGGCGGGCAGGGCCATGGCCTCGAGGCGCTGGCGGGCGGACGGGGCCGCGAAGTGCCCCGCCGCGGCTGTCATGTCCTCCCGGGCCATCACCTGGAACTGCCGGGCGGCCGCCGCCACGGCCGGGTCGGACACCGGCATCCTCCTGGTCACGAGGACGCCCGCCACCACACCGCCCAGCACCACCGCCAGGGCAAACAGCCCCACCACCAGCGACCACGGCGGCGGCGGGCGCGGTGCGGCGGCAGGTCGGGAAGGTCGTGGGGCGGTGGGCGGCGGCACCGTGGCCGGAGCTCCCAGGGGCGCGCCGCACCCGATGCAGAAGCGGTTCCCCGGGGGGTTCACCCGGCCGCACCGCGAGCAGGCGATACCCGGCAGTGGACCGGTGGGCCCGGGGGATGGCACGGCCATGGGAGCGGGAGCCACGACCCTCGCCACGGCCGGCCGTGTACCCACGATGGGCGGGGCAGCAGCGGTTGTTCCGACCCCGTCAGGCCGGCCCACCAGCACCGTGGCGCCCGGATCCTCGAAGACGAGGACCGTCTGCCCGATCTCCACCCGGTCGCCGTGGCGCAGGAGCTGTCGGTCGACGGGGACGCCGCCCACCGAGGTGCCGTTGGCGCTCCCCTGGTCCTCGATCCAGAACCCGTCGGGGAGGCGCCGGACCACCGCGTGCCGACGCGACACCGCGAAGTCGTCGACGACCAGGTCGTTGTCGCGATCCCGCCCGACCCGGGTCTCGCCGTCTGCCAGCTCGAACGCCGTGGGCCCACCGCTCACGCCGGGACCTTCCTTCAGCAGCAGGCGAGCCATCGGGCGTCTCCGAGCACGCGCCAGTATAGGCGGTGCGGCGGCGCACAGACACGCAGGCTACGCCTTGTTGACGCGGACCCGCATGCCCTTGATGCGGGTGCCGCGCAGGGCGCGCAGCACCTGCGGCGCCACCTCCGAGGCCACCTCGACGACGGAGGCGCTGTCGCCGATGTCGATGGCCCCCACGGCGCTGCCCTCCACCCCGGCCTCGCCGGTGATCGCCCCGACCAGGTCCTTGGGACGCAGCCCGGCGCGGCGCCCGGCAGAGAAGACGATGCGCGTCATGGAGGCATCGGGCTGGCTGCGCCGCTCGCCCCGCGGGGGCCTGGCGCCGGCGCCGCGACGGGGTGCCGGCTGGTGCGGCCGCGGCGGCTCCACGGCCAGCGCCGGGATCTCCTCCCCCTCGTCGCCCGAGCGGTTCTCGGCCCGGTGGGCGAGCTTCACGGCGGCGAGCGCCACCTGCATGAGGTCGAACTCGCTCGCCAGCGACTCGACCACGACCCGCACCTCGTCGAGGTCGTCCTCGACCAGCAGCTCGTGCACGGCGGCGCGGGTCATGTCGAGCCGCTTCGCCCGCAGGTCGGCGAGGGTCGGCAGCCGGTCGACGTGGATCTTCTGCTTCGTGGCGTGCTCGATGTTGCGCAGCAGCCGGTGCTCGCGCGGCTCGGCGAGGGTGACCACGATGCCGGCGCGGCCGGCACGGCCGACCCGGCCGATGCGGTGCACGTACGCCTCCGAGGTCGAGGGGACGTCGAAGTTGAAGACGTGGGAGAGCTGCTCGATGTCGAGGCCGCGCGCCGCCACGTCGGTG
>JALOLB010000083.1 GCA_025456225.1 Thermoanaerobaculaceae bacterium | reverse complement strand
GTCTGTCTGGGGATTGGGGTCCGGGGTCCGGGGTCCGGGGTCCGTGGTCGACAAATGGCCCCGTCACGGATATTTCAGCGACCATCCACACACCTTGGGCTTCTGGTTTGGGAACACCGTCGCGCAGCCACACTGCCACCCGGGTTCGGCTTCTTCGGACCCCGGACCCCGGACCCCGGACCCCAATCCTCAGGCTGTCTGCGACTCGCAGACAACTCCTCCCGACTCCGAACTCACCGGAGGGCGGCGCGTGCTAGACCGGGAGACCCTCGAGAAGATCCGCCGCATCCGGATCCGGACGCGGACGATCCTGGACACCGGGATCGTCGGCTCCTACCACGCCGTGTTCAAGGGGCGGGGCATGGAGTTCGCGGAGGTTCGCGAGTACACCCCGGGCGACGACGTGCGCACCATCGACTGGAACGTCACCGCCCGCATGGGCCAGGCCTACGTCAAGAAGTTCGTCGAGGAGCGCGACCTGACCCTGCTCCTGGTGGTGGACCTCTCGGGCTCCCAGCAGTTCGGCTCCCAGTACCTCCTCAAGCGCGACCTGGCCGCCGAGCTGGCGGCGGTGCTCGCCTTCTCCGCAGTGGCCAACCACGACCGGGTCGGAGCCGTGCTGTTCACCGACCGCGTCGAGTCGTTCGTGGCGCCGGCCCGCGGCAACGACCACGCCCTGCGCATCGTGCGCGACCTGCTGGCCGCCCGACCCGCCGGCACCGGCACGGACCTCGACCAGGCGCTGCGCTTCGCCCGCCAGGTCCTCAAGCGGCGCAGCATCGTGGCGGTCATCTCCGACTTCCAGGCCACCGGCTACGAGCGCGCCCTGGGCGTGCTGCGGCGCCGCCACGACGTCATCGCCCTCCACCTCGCCGACCCGCGCGAGAGCGAGGTCCCGGACGTGGGCCTGGTGGCGCTGCGCGACCCGGAGACCGGCCAGGTGCGGGTTGTGGACACCTCCAGCCGAACGGTGCGCCAGCGCCTGCGGACGTCCTCGTTCGACGCCGCGCGCGAGATCTTCCGCCGCACCGGCGTGGACGCCATCCCCCTCTCCACCGCCGCGTCCTACGAGCAGCCGCTGCGGGCCTTCTTCAAGTCCCGGGAGCGCCGGCGATGAGGCGTGGCCTGCTCGTCGTGACGCTCATGTCGGCCATGACGGTGGCGCTGACAGCGGCTGCCCAGGCTCCGGACGCGTCGGGCGTGCGCATCGAGGCCCGCGCCTCGGCGACCGAGGTGACGGTCGGCCAGTCCTTCACCGTCGAGGTGACGGCTCAGGGCCCGGCCGGCACGACCTGGACGTTCCCCGACCGCCCCGGCACCGAGCAGGTGGACCTGGAGCTCGTCCCGGCCACACCCGAGACGCCGTCGAAGCCCGGCACCGCGACCTACCGCGGCGCCGTCTTCGCCCTCGGCGAGGCGCAGGTGCCGGCCATCGCCGTGCAGTACAGGCTGCCCGGCGGTCAGGCCGGCACCGCCAGCACCGAGCCGGTGGCGCTGCGCATCGCCTCGGTCATCCCCAAGGGCGAGACCGAGCCCCGGCCTGCGGACCTCCGACCGCCGGTGAAGCTCCCGATCGGCACGGCGTTCTGGGTGGCGTTGGGCCTCGCGGTGGTGGCGATCGCCGCGCTCGTCGCCTGGCTCGTGCGGCGCCGCCGCAAGCCGGTCGAGACGGCGGCACCCGCCGTGCCGGAGACCCCGCCGGAGGTGGAGGCGCGGGCCGCCCTCGACCAGCTCGCGGCGAGCGGTCTCGTCGAGCGCGAGGAGTACCGGGCCTTCTACATCGAGCTCGCGGTCATCGCCAAGCGCTACCTCGAGCGGCGCCTCGGCGAGCCGGTTCTCGAGATGACCTCGGCCGAGGTGGCGGCTTTGCTGCGCGACCACCCCCTGGCCGGCCCCCACCTGCCGGTCATGCGGGACCTCATGTCCGCCGCCGACTGGGTCAAGTTCGCCCACGGCAGCGCCCAGGCGGAGGCCGCCCGCCGGCACCTGGCCTCGGCTCGTGGCATCGTCGCCGCGGTGGAGGAGACGCTCCAGGCCCAGGACCGGGTCGCCAGGGAGGCCGCGGCATGATCGGTCTGCACGGCTTCCGCTTCCAGGAGCCGCTGTGGCTGCTGGCCGGCCTGGGCGGCGTGCTGGTGGTGCTGGCCGCCTGGCTGCGCGAGCGGTGGGGCGGCGGCGTGCTGCTGCCGGGGCTCTCGAGCCGCGGCCACCTGCCCCCGACCTGGCGGGTGCGACTGCGGCAGCTCCCGATCGTGCTGGCGGGATGCGGCCTGGTGCTGGCGGCCGTCGCCCTGGCTCGCCCGCAGCTCGGCTCCCTGCGCCAGAACGTCACCACCGAAGGGGTGGACATCGTCGTCGCCCTCGATGTCTCCGGGTCCATGGCAGCCGAGGACTTCCAGCCCCGCAACCGGCTGGTGGTCGCCAAGGGGGTGGTCGGCGACTTCATCGGGCGCCGCACCCAGGACCGGGTCGGGCTCGTGGTGTTCGCCGCCAAGGCGCTCACCAAGGCCCCGGCCACCACCGACACCTCGCTCCTGCTGCGACAGCTCGAGGACGTCAGGCTCGACATGCTTCCCGACGGCACCGCGATCGGCTCCGGCCTCGCCACGTCGCTCGCGCGCCTGCGCCGCTCCCAGGCCAAGAGCAAGGTCATCGTCCTGGTCACCGACGGCGCCAACAACACCGGTGAGATCGACCCCGCCACCGCCACCGACCTGGCCAAGGCCATGGGCGTGCGCGTCTACACCATCGGCGTCGGCCGCGGCGGGCGGGTGCCGATCACCGTCAAGGTGCGCGAGCCAGTGACCGGGGTGGTCACGAGCCGCCGCATCACGGCCGAGGTGGAGATCGACGAGGGCCTGCTGCGCTCCATCGCCACGCGCACCGGCGGCGAGTTCTTCCGCGCCACCGACGCCGCCTCCCTGGCCACGATCTTCTCCCGCATCGACGCGCTCGAGAAGTCCGAGATCAAGCTCGCCACCTACCAGCGCTACCGCGAGCTGTTCTTCCCCTGGCTGCTGGCCTCGAGCGCGTGCCTCGTCGTGGCGATGCTCGCGTGGGCCGCCGGGCTGAGAGTGGGGCCGGTGTGAGCCGCCGCCCGCCCACCCAGGGGTCCGGGGTCCGGGGTCCGGGGTCCGTGGTCCGGCAGAGATGGCTGCCAGTGGCGGGTCCTCAGGGGGCTGGGGTCCGGGGTCCGGGGTCCGGGGTCCGAGGGGGCAGGAGGCTCTGGACTCTTGACTTTCGACTCTGGACCGGGTGGGTGGGGGCCTGATGGAGTTCGCGAATCTGCACTGGCTCTGGGCGTTGCTGGCCGTTCCGCTCCTGGCGGCCGGGGAGTGGTGGTTCGTGCGGCGGGACCGCGAGCGCACGTCGCAGCTCGTGGCCCGTGCCCTGTGGCCCCGGGTCCTCGAGCGCCCCGCCGAGGCCTGGCGCTGGGTGCGTCTCGCCCTCGTGCTGGTGGCGGTGGCCGGGCTCGTGCTGGCCCTGGCGCGGCCACGCTGGGGAATGGTGCGCGAGAAGCTGGAGCGCCAGGGCGTCGACGTGGTGCTCGTGCTCGACACCTCCGCCTCGATGAGCTGCGCCGACGTGCAGCCCAGCCGCTTCGTGGTGGCACGCGCCGCCACCGCCGCCCTGCTCGACCGCCTCGCCGGCGACCGCTTCGCCCTCGTGGCGCTCGAGGGCGAGGCCTACCCCCTCGTGCCGCTGACGCTGGACGCCGACGCGGTGGGGCTGTTCCTCGACACCATGGAGCCGGGGATCGTGCCCACGCCGGGGACCTCCCTGGGGGCCGGCCTGGCCCGCGCCCTCGACCTCTTCGTGGACCCCAACCGCGCCAACAAGGTGGTGATCCTGGCCTCGGACGGCGAGGACCTGGAAGGCGGGCTCGACGAGGTGATCCAGAAGGCCAAGCAGATGGGTGCCGTCGTGCACACCATCGCGGTCGGCACCGAGTCGGGGGGCCCGGTGCCCGACCTCGACCGCGAGGGCAAGCAGGTCGGCTTCAAGAAGGACGAGGACGGCTCGGCCGTCGTCTCGCGCCTGCACCCCGAGACACTGGAGAGCGTGGCACGCGCCACCGGCGGCCGCTCGGTGCGCGTGCAGCCGAGCCAGCCGCTCGCCTGGGAGATCGCGTCCGCTATCGACGGCATGGAGCAGCAGACCCTGGCCCGCGAGTACGCCTACCGGAAGAAGGAGCGGTACCAGTGGCCGCTCGCGGTAGCCGTCGTGGCCCTGACCCTCGGGCTGCTGGTCCCGCTGCCGCTGCGACGGAAGAAGAATCTGACTGCCAGGAACGGACTGTCTGAGGATCGGGGGCCGGGGTCCGGGGTCCGGGGTCCGGAGAAGAAGGTGTCCGCCAGGGGAGAGTCGTCTGAGGATCGGGGGCCGGGGTTCGGGGTCCGGGGTCCGATGCCCGCCCAACCGGGGAGGTCGGGGGACTCTCGACTCTCGACTTTCGACTCTCGACCGGGCGGGGGCCCGGTTGGGACGGCCGTGTTGGTGGGGGTCTTGCTGGCGGTGGCGGGGGTGGCGGGAGCACAGGAGCCCGCGCAGCCGAAGGGGTCGGTGGTGGACGAGGTGCTGCTGAAGCCGACCCGCACCACCTCCGCGGGGCGGTCGCTCTACGACGAGGGCAATTACCCGAAGGCGCTCGACCGCTTCACCGAGGCCAGCCAGACGCGCCCCTCCGATGCTCGCGCCCGCTTCAACCTCGCCGACGCCCTCTACAAGGCCGGCAAGCTGGACGAGGCGGGAGCGCTGTTCCGCGCCCTGGGCGAGAGGGACGACGCCCCGCTGGCGTTCGAGTCGCGCTACAACCTCGGCAACGTCGAGCTCGCCCGCCAGAAGTTCCCCGATGCGGTCGGCGCCTACCGGCGCGCCCTCAAGCTGCGCCAGGACGACGCCGACACCCGCCGCAACCTGGAGCTGGCGTTGCGCGCCATCGAGCAGCAGAAGCAACAGGAACAACAGAACCAGCAGAACCAGCAGGATCAGCGAGATCAGCATCAACAGCAAGGCCAGCAGAACCAGCAGGGACCGCAGCAGGACCAGCAGAAGCAGAATCGGGAGCAGCAGGAGCGCGAGCGCTTCCAGCGCGAGGCCGGCATGCCCAAGGAGCAGGCCATGCAGCTCCTCTCGGCCCTCGAGCAGACCGAGAAGGATGAGCAGAAGCGGCAGCTCCAGGCGCTGCGGGCCGTCCGCAAGAAGGGGAAGGACTGGTGAGCGCGGGCCGCCACCCACCCACCCAGGGGTCCGGGGTCCGGGGTCCGGGGTCCGGTCAACAGGTCCCGGCATTCCTGGTGACAGCACCCCCGACCCCGCAGCCCGGACGCCACACCCCAACCCCCAGACAACCCGCCACTGCCAGACATCTTCTCCTCCGGACCCCGGACCCCGGACCCCGGACCGCAACCCCCAGTCAGATGGCGGCCCGGGGACTCCTCCCCAATGCCGCACGCGCACGCGTGTGCGGAATCGCCGCTGCGCTCCTCCCCATCATGACCTTCCTGGCGACCGGGGTGGTGGGGGCGGAGGGGCCGGCGTTCAGGGCCGAGGTGGAAGCCACCAGGGTCGGCCTCGAGGACACCTTCGCGCTCACCATCACGATCGAGGGGCGTTCCATCGACCTCAAGGGGGAGATCTCCACGCCCGAGCTGCAGAACCTCCAGATCGTGGGCGGCCCGTCAACGTCGACGCGGGTGTCGTTCGTGAATGGCACCATCTCCCAGTCCCGGCAGTACACCCTCATCCTCCAGCCCTCCGCGGTGGGGCCGGCCTCCATCGGCCCGGTACGCGCCACCCTCGGGGACCAGGAGCGCGCCACCGACCCGATCTCGATCGAGGTCGTGGCCGGGAGCGTGGTCCAGGCGCGCCCGCGTCCCGTCGACCCGTTCGGGCGGGGCGCCGGGGATCCCCTCGAGGCGATGTTCGGCCGGCAGCGCGCCCCCGCCCAGCGTGCCAAGGTCCTCGTCGCCGCCGAGCCGAGCCGGACCCGGGTCTTCGTGGGCGAGCCGGTGCTCGTCACCTACTACCTCTTCACCCAGGCCGCCATCGCCGGCCTCGACCTCGACGGCGCGCCCAAGTACCCGGGGTTCTGGGTGGAGGAGCTGCCGCGCAAGGACGAGCAGCCGCGCGGGGAGCAGGTCCAGCGGGACGGGGAGCCGTTCCAGCGCTTCGTGGTCCTGCAGAAGCTCCTCTACCCGACCAAGTCCGGCACGCTCGAGATCCCGGCCGTCCGCTTTCGCCTGGGCATCCCCCAGCGCCAGGACTTCTTCGACCCGTTCCCCGGCGGCGCCTCGGTGGTCAACCGCGCCACCGAGCCCCTGCGCATCACCGTCGATCCGATCCCGGCCGCGCCGGGGATGGCAGGTGCCGTGGGCCAGCTCCAGGCCACCGCGACCCTCGACCGCAACGTCGTGCAGGTCGGCGAGGCCGCGACCCTGCGCTTCAAGGTGGCGGGGACCGGCAACCTGAGGTGGATCGAGCACGGCCCCGAGGTCGACATCCCGGGGGTGCGCGTCTACCCCCCGCAGGTCAAGACCGACGTCAAGGCAGCGCCGTCGGGCCTCTCCGGATCCAGAACCTGGGAGTACGTCCTGATCCCCGAGACCGCCGGCACCCACCGGGTCCCGGCACTCACCTTCTCGCACCTGGACCTCGGCAGCCGCCGGGTCGTCCAGACCACCACCGAGCCGCTGGAGCTGCGGGTGGGCGCGACGCCTGGATCACCGGCGGCACCGGTGACGGCTGCCGGCAGGGCGGCCGCACCCACCGGTCAGGGCGGGGAGCTGCGACTGCGGGCGGAGCTCGAGCCGCGTCGACCGCTCGTCCCAGGCGCCTCGCCGGCCGCACTCTCCGTTCTCGTGCTGGTGGCCGTGTTCGGGCACGTCCTGCTCTGGGGATGGCCCCGACTCGGCGCCCTGGGCGAGACACGGGCCGCCACCGCCCACGGGCGATCGGCCCGCAAGGCGCTGGCCGACCTGCGGCGTGTGGCCCGGGGCGACCTCAGCAAGGAGGCGGCGGCCGTGCTGGTCGAGCAGTGCCTCCTGGAGCTCTTCGGCCCGCTCGACGAGCGTCCGGCCGACGGTGACGGCGAGCGCGAGCAGGAGCTCAAGGCCATCCTGCAGGACGCCCGCTTCGTCCGCTACGCCCCCCAGCTCGGCGACTACTCTGACAAGCTGCGGGAGGTCGTGGACCGGGCCGCCGGCGCGATCAGGAGGTGGGCGTGAACCACCCACCCGCCCGGGGGTCCGGGGTCCGGGGTCCGGGGTCCGTGGTCGTATGCCTGGCCGTGGCCCTGCTGACAGGGATGGTGGGGAGCGCGCGGGCGGCGGCGGCAGGGCCAGAGGAGCGGTTCAGGGAAGCGACGGCGCTCATGCGGAGCGGCGACGTCCCCGGGGCGCTGGCCGTCTACCGGGAGCTGGCGGCGGCCGGCCACGAGAGCACCAACCTCTACTGGAACTGGGCGCAGGGAGCGGCGTCGCGCGGCAGGGCCGGCGAGGCGATGTGGGCGCTCCTGCGGGCCCGCGAGATCGGCCCCGCGGACACAGCCGTGGAGCGCGAGATCGAGCGGCTCCGGCAGACCCTCAACCTCGAGCGCGCCGAGCTCAGCCCCGTCCCCACGGCCGGTCTCGCCCGTGCCCTCCGGCGGTTCCACCTCGGCACTCTTGGCGGGCTACTGCTGGTGGTATCCCTGGGCTTCCACGCCCTGGCCCGCCGCCGGCCGAGCCTCCGCTGGCCGAGGGCCGCCGCCTGGGTGGCGGCCACCCTCGGTCTCGCCCTCGCCCTGCTCACCTTCGCCGGCGCGGCATCCAGGCAGACGGCCGTCGTCGTGACCCCGAACGCCTCCCTCCTCGACGCCGCGTCCCCGACCGCCGGCGCCGTGGCCAGCCTGCGCGAAGGCGAGGTGGTCCCGGTCCTCGACACGGCCGGGAGCTTCCTGCGCGTCCAGGACTCCTCGGGCGCCCGCGGCTGGGTGCGCACCTCCGACGCCTGGAGCCTGGCCACGCCGCCCAGGTAGCCGCGTGGTGATTCCCATTCTGCAGCCCGAGAAGGCCAAGGCTGGAGCCCTGCCCCCATTCCCGCTGTTGCCTCTCGACTCTCGACCCTTGACTCTCGACTCTCGACTCTCGACTCTCAACTCTCAACTCTCGACTCTCAACTCTCAACTCTCGACTTCCCCCTGAGGTACCATGGTGGCGAAACCACAGGAGGACCTCATGCGCAACAGCATCTTGACCGTCCTGCTGCTCGGGGTTGCGGCGAGCCTCGCCGCCATCTCGTCCGAGCCCGTCTACATCAAGGGGTACGAGGGTGCGACCGGAGTCGTGTCCGCCGTCGAGGCGGTCAAGGCCACCCTTGCGAAGCTGAAGCTCGACCCCGAGAACCAGAAGATCATCACCAGCCTCGAGCCGGTGCTCGCCCTCCTGCTCGACAAGGCCAAGTCCTTCAAGGACAAGCCGATCGAGGTGACGCCCGAGCTCGACAACCTCACGGCCTCGGTCAAGAAGATCAAGCTGGCCAGGGAGCACATCCTCCTGCAGAAGCTCGACGGCCTGGTGAAGGCCGTGCAGGCGGCCAACAAGTAGCGCGTCCCGGTCGCCTTTCCGGAGGGGTTTCTGATGAGACGGCACTTCGACCTGCTTCGCACGATCCTCCTCCGGGCGGAGGTCTCGGCACCCGGGACGAACGTCCTCGAGCTGGGCCTCGAGCAGGATTTCGCCGAGGTCGCCCACCACGTGGAGCTGCTCGTGGAGGCCGGCCTGCTCAGGGCCCAGATCAACTACCTCGACCACTCCCCCACCCCGGTCTACGTGGTCCTCGAGCGGCTCACCTGGGCCGGCCACGAGTTCCTCGACCTGGCCCGGGACGACGCGCGCTGGAACCAGGTCCTGTCCCGCGTGACGGCGACCACCGGCGCCACGAGCTTCGAGATCGTCCGCTCAATGCTCGAGGAGGCCCATCACCGCGCGCTGGGCCGGCCCGTCAACTGACCGCCGAGAAGCCGTGGCCCTTCGCGCACGAAGGTGGGCGCGGGCCTCCCGCACATCGGTGCGCGCAGGGTGTCGGCCGGGGCTCCCCGCCGCACGGGGTGCGGCGCCACCTCGGTACGAGGCTGTCATGCTGCGCTCGTCACGCCGCTGCGAACGGTGGGCGCGCTTGTCCTCAACCGCGCGCCGGCGCCCACGGGGCGCCGGCGCGGCACGCGGTTCGCTGCGACGCCCTACCGTCCGGGCAGGGCGACCCTGGCGTGCGTGGTGATGACGTGCTCGCCCACCAGGCGGGCGACCTCGTCCCCGGGAGGCGCGGTGAGGCGGGCCGAGAGCGCCACCCGACGTCCGGCGTGGGCCAGGGTCAAGGCCACCTCGGAGCCCGGTCGCAGCCGGGCCGTGACCCTGGCCAGCTCGTCGGGGCTGGCCTGGCCCAGGTCGAGACCGTCGAGGGTCATGAGGACGTCGCCCACCGCGAGCCCGGCGGTGTCGGCGGGGCTGCCCGGGACGACAGCGGTGATGGTGCCCGTGAAGGCGTTCGTGCCGTCGGTCTCGATGCCGAGCCACGCCTGGGTGCGCAGCCTCGCGACCATGGCGCGGACGCACTCGTCGGTCGGCGTCGCACACCCCTCGACACCGGTCACCAGCGACGCCACGATGCTGGCCACCAGCCCCACCACGATCGCGACGAAGATCACCACCTGCCTCCCGCGCATCGCTGCACCTCCCTCCGGCTGCCCTCACCATCGGCTCGCGCCCTGTAAATGTCCTTGCGGGGCTGTGAACGCCGGTGACCGAGATGTGACGAGTTGTGACGGATGGGGAACTTCCAGGCGTTTTGACGGTATGCTCGGGCAGGAGGGCCGGGAACGGCCCCGTGCAAGACGATGGACGATCGGACCCCGGCTGACCTTGACCGCACGACGCTCTCGCGGCGCGAGGTGCGCAAGGCGCTGCGCCGTGCCCTCGGGCACCGCCGCACCCTCTGGCTGTGGCTGCTCGCCGCCCTGCTGCCGCTCGCGGTGCTGCTCGTGCTCCAGTTCCTGTGGCTGTCCGACCTGCAGCGGAGCTCGTCCATCGCTCGCCGCGCCATCTACTCCAAGGTACTGGACATCTTCACCAAGGAGGCAACCAGTCGCTACTACCGCGCCGCCCAGCGGGCTCTCGACGTCTCACCCGTGCTGCTCCCGGAGGCGGCCCGACCGTTCCTCGCCCAGCACTTCCGGGCCCTCGGCAGCGAGCTGGCGCGGACCCAGTTCGTGGTGACGTTCGGCACCGAGAAGAACCTCCTCGTCTTCGATCCCGGCTCCAGCTCGATGATCTCCCCCCCGCCATCCCACGACACCATGGCGATCTGGGTCGCCGTGGCACCGTGGAGCCTCATGGCGGCCAAGGGGGAGAAGCTCGAGAAGGCCCAGTTGGTGGTGGAGGAGCGGGACCGGTCGTGCCGCCTCATGCTCCGGCCGATCACCGACTGCTCCTCGCACGTGATCGGCGTGGCCGGCCTCGTCATCGACGAGCAGCGATTCCGCAAGGAAATCCTGCCCCAGGCCGTCCGAACCGTGCTGGAGTCCGTGGATGTGATGGCCTCGGTCAACAAGACCGGGAGCCTCACGATCTCGGTGTGCGACGGGACCGGCGCCCCGGTGCTCGAGGAGGGGCCCGGGTGTGGCGTGAAGAAGGCGCTCGCCAAGCGGAGCCTGTCGTTCATCTTCACCGACTGGATGGTGCTGCTCGAGGACTCGGGGGAGAGCCCGGAGGCGTGGGCGCAGCGCAACTTCACCTTCAACCTCGCCACCTCGACGGCGCTGGCCGCGGTGCTCCTGGTCGCGGTCGTGCTGGCGTTGCGCGCGGCCGCTCGCGAGGTGCGTCTGGGGGAGATGAAGAGCGACTTCGTGTCCAACGTCTCCCACGAGCTGCGCACCCCGCTCGCCTCGATCCGGGTTTTCGGCGAGCTCATGCGCTCGGGACGGGTCGCGACGCCTGACAAGGTCCGCGAGTACGGGGAGCACATCGAGAACGAGAGCCGCCGGCTCTGCCAGCTCGTCGAGAACATCCTCGACTTCTCGCGCATCGAGTCGGGCCGCAAGGTGTACACCTTCGCCGAGGCCGACCTCGCGGAGGTGGTGCGCGGCGCCGTGGCGAGCTTCGGCGTGCGCACGCAGCAGGCCGGGTTCACCATCGACCTCGACGTGCCGGCCAGCCCGGGGCTGCCCGCCCGGGTCGACGCCGGCGCCGTCGACCACGCGATCTGCAACCTCCTCGACAACGCCCTCAAGTACTCCGGCAGCGCGCGCCGGGCGGCGGTTCGGCTGCGGCGGGACGGCGGCGAAGCGGTCATCGAGGTCGAGGACCACGGCATCGGCATCCCCCGCTCCGAGCAGGGCCGCATCTTCGACCGCTTCTACCGGGTGGGCACCGGAGCCGTGCACGAGGTGCGCGGGGTCGGGCTGGGCCTCGCGATCGTCCGCCACATCGTCGCGGCCCACGGCGGCACGGTCGCGGTCGAGAGCGAGCCCGGGAAGGGCAGCGTCTTCTCGATCCGGCTGCCGCTCGGACCGCCCGTGGGCGAGGCGCAAACCCCGTGAGCCAGGCGACGTACAAGCACCAGGAGCCGCAGGTGGACACCAAGCTGACATCCGGCATGAAGCGGAAGGTGCTCGTGGTCGAGGACGACACGGCCATGGGCGTGGCGTTGAAGGACGGCTTCGCCTACGAGGGCTACGAGGTCGTGCTCGCCACCACCGGCGCGGAGGGCCTTCGCCTGGCGCGCCAGTCCTGCCCCGAGCTGGTGATCCTGGACGTCATGCTGCCGGGCGTGTCGGGCTTCGACGTCTGCAAGACCCTGCGCGCCGAGGGGAACAACGTCCCCATCATCATGCTCACGGCGCGCGGCCAGGAGATCGACAAGGTGGTCGGCCTGCGCCTCGGGGCCGACGACTACGTCACCAAGCCGTTCGGCTTCATGGAGCTGATGGCCCGCGTCGACGCCGTGCTCCGGCGCGCCGGCGGCTCCGGCGGCTGCAGCGGGACATCGGGCTGCTACGCATTCGGCGACGTGACGGTCGACCTCGGCCACCACGAGGCCCACAAGGCCGGCCAGCGCCTCGACCTGACGACGCGCGAGCTCAAGCTGCTCGGGTTCCTCATCCGCCACCGCGGCGAGGTGATCACCCGCGACCAGCTCCTCGACGCCGTGTGGGGCTACACCTCGCTGCCGTTCACCCGCACCGTGGACGCCCACGTCGCCCGCCTGCGCAAGAAGATCGAGGACGCCCCCGAGGACCCCCGCTTCATCGTCACCGTGCACCGCGTCGGCTACAAGTTCGCCGGCTGAGCGCGGCTGGCGCCATCGGGACGATCGCGCAGCGATGCGGTCCCTGAGGAGTCCCTGTCGACGATCGAGCCCAGCTCGTTGCCCACCTGCTGCCCGAGCTTGTCGACGAAGCAGAGAACGGCAAGAGCCAACACGACGCTCGGCCACCCCTGGGCATAGCCCAAATGGGTGATGCCACCTGAAGGGTGATGTGGCAGGATCAAGACCGCAAGCTTGGCGGCCACGGGGTTGCCGTGCAGCGAACGAGCGAGGGACGGACATGAGCCGACTGGGTCACACAAGCGTACTCGTCTTCGCAAGTCTCTTGAGCATCACCTTGAATGTGCGTGCGCAGCAACCACTCAACCAGCAGCGCGGCTACGATCCAACAGCCGTCTACTCCGGCTCCGGGATCGACAACGTCAACCTGTTCGGAGGGAATCTCTCCATGGCGATTCCCCTTGGTCAGCGGTACACCGTGGGTCCTACCCTTTCGTATGGATTCACGCTCGTGTACAACTCGCACGTTTGGGACTTCAAGAAGGCGTGGTGCACCCCAGGCAAGATGTCGACCGGTGGAGAATGGGGCGTCAGCGCCTCGCCCACGAAAGCCTCGAACGCGGGCCTGGGTTGGTTTCTCTCACTTGGGTTTCTGAGTATTGACGAAGCCGGAAACATCGTTGCCTACATCGACTCGGGAGGCGGCGAGCACGTCTTCTTTCAGAAGCTTCACGAGGACGATGGCCCCGGCGACTCCTCGTTCAGGTATACCCGTGACGGGTCGTACTTGCGGCTTCACACCACCTCCAACGCGGCCACAGTCGAGTTTCCCGATGGCACGGTCCACACCTTCTGGCCGTCGAGTGCGTCCCCCTGTACGCCGACCACATGCGATTGGCGCATCCGCCAGATGGCCGACCGTTTCAGCAATGCGGTGACGGTCACCTGGAATGACACCGTTAGCCCAGCAACCTGGACAGTCTCCGACAGCACGGGACGCTCGCACACGATCACAATGGCGACATCACCCACTGGCATTGCGCGCGTTGCCAGCGTGAGCCTCGCCGCGTTCGGTGGGACCAGCGCCACCTATTCGTTCTCCTATCCTGCTCGCGATGCCAGCATCGAGACCAGCATGCTGACATCCCCCGCCTGCTACGGTTGGCCTCTTTCGGCAACTGTGACGTTTCTTGTTGGGATTGGGCTCCCCGATGGCTCCGCCTACTCGATGCTCGATGCAAGCGGCGCCGCAGCCTACCATCTTGCATCGGTCGACAACACCGACACGTCCGGCGCCCTCAAACAGATGCAACTGCCGACTGGAGGTGTCATTCAGTGGGCCTATGCCCCGTGGCACCTCCCACGAGGTTGCCAGTACAACTGGATGCCCAACCTCACCAACTCGCTCGGCGTCGCAACGCGGCAGCAGTGCGACTCTTCGGGCTTCAACTGCACGACCTGGACCTACACGCGTCCGACTCCCGGTCCCACCGATCTCGACGTCTCGACCACCGTCACCTCCCCCCCGGCGATCGCCGGCGCTCCCGGTGGCGACGGAACCGGCAACGACACGGTCTACTACTTCCGTACCAACTCGTGCAGCACCGGTGCTACCGACTACAGTGCATGGGACTACGGCCTCGGATACACCCAGAGCGCCACCG
Organism: Thermoanaerobaculaceae bacterium; assembly: GCA_025456225.1. Lineage (GTDB taxonomy): Bacteria > Acidobacteriota > Thermoanaerobaculia > Thermoanaerobaculales > Thermoanaerobaculaceae > JAAYVZ01. The sequence goes on along the minus strand of JALOLB010000083.1, from coordinate 1,282 downwards.
ACGGCGCTGGACACTATCTTTCGAGCAAGTCGTACCAGGGGAGCGCAACCTCGGGCACGCTCAAGCGCTCGACCTACGTGGCCTACGAGCATGACAAGCTGGCAACCCTGAGCTATCCACCTGGCGGCTCCGCCAACACGTCGCCGTGGTGGAGCACGAACCGCCGGCTGGCCTCCACGCGGACCGTCTATGACGATGACGCCAGCAGGTATGCTGATGTCGTGTCGACGAGCTTCGACGGCCTCGGCCACTACCGCCAGGCGGCGACCAACGGCAATTTCGACGCTGGCAACCAGCGCACCACCTTTACCGGCTTCAACCCGGACCCCCTGACATCTGCGTATCGAACCTATCAGATAGATGCTGGAAACGCTCAGCTCGGAACCTGGGGCACCTGGGCGTGGCAGACCTCGAAGCCGTGGATTCTCGGGACCTACAATGTCACGTCGCAGACAGAGAACGGCGTCACGGCCTTCCAGGAGGCGTGTTTCGAGAGGGATGACGATTCCTACCCGAGCACGGGATTCCTCCGAGCGGCGCGCGTCATGAACGCGGCGACCGAGGAAAAGACCGACCTGCTCACGGTTTTCACCCGCGACAGCCTGGGCCAGGTGATCTCGGAGCAGTACCTGGGTGGCGATACACAGACCGAGGAGTTGCCGACGTACTGCAACGCTGCGACATCGAGGGTGAGCGGAGATCAGCTCAGTATCGACCACACGTACCAGTACCGCACACTCCGGACATCGACCTATGTTGACGGCAGCGGGCAAGCGCTCAGCTTCAAGAGCCTCGACCTCGACATCGACCGAAATACCGGGTTCCCTTCGGCGAGCCGAGACAGCGCGGGCATCAAGACCAACTACGTCTACGACTCCATGGCTCGCCTCACCTGGGTGAGACCAGCTTCAGGGCATGGTGCGTACGTCGAGCATCAGTACCTGCCGTGGTCCACGTCGGACGCCGCCCGCATCGAGTCGTGTGCCAAAGCAAACGGCACCACCACACCCTGCACGGCGTCCACCGACAGCCTGACGCGATCGTCGGTGCGCTTTGACGACCTCGGTCGACCCAACCTGGAGAAGACCCGCCTGCCAAGCGTGACAGGCGGCCTGACGGCGGGGTTCGCTCCCTACGAGGTTGGTATGAGTGAGGACTGGACCCAGCGCAAGGCCACGTTCGGAGCTGCGGGATGGGTGCACTGGACGTCCGAGTGGTATCCCAACGGTACGGCGGATGCCGCAATGAGCAAGACCACGAGCACCAGCTTCGATCCGTTCGG
>JALOLB010000298.1 GCA_025456225.1 Thermoanaerobaculaceae bacterium | reverse complement strand
TTCTACAAGAACAAGGATTTCGCCTGCTTCTTCTCGGCCAACTCATGTCAGAAGGCCAAGAAGTACCTGGATGCCGACGCCACAGCCAACAGTCGGCTGTCGGCGCGGCTGCCGTACCTCTTCCTCGTGAGCCGCCTGGCGCACTACCTGAAGGTCATCCAGCGGGAGAACATCGGCGCCGCCAAGGAGCGCGACGAGCTGCAGAAGGAGCTGGAGACCTGGATCAAGACCCTGGTGACCGACATGAAGGACCCGGGACCGGAGCTCAAGGCGCGCTGCCCGTTGTCGGCGGCCCGCATCGCGGTCACCGATATCGCCGACAACCCGGGCTTCTACAACGTCGAGATGATGGTACGGCCGCACTTCCAGATCGAGGGAGTGGACGTCAGCCTGTCGCTGGTGTCCCGCCTCCCGAAGGCGAAAAAGTAGCGAGAGGAGGCGGATTCGCGAGCTCGGTGGAAGGTGGGCGCCGTCAAGGCGCTCTGGGGTCACGAGGTTGAATGGCAGAAAGGGAGGGCACCATGCCACTGCCAGCGTACTTGGAGATCGGTGAGATTCCCGGGTCGTGCAAGGTTTCGGGGCGGGAGAACCACATGGAGATCCTCGGGTTCCGGCACGAGGTCTACATGCCGGTGGACCGCAAGGACGGTAGCGCCTCGGGCACACGGGTCCACAAGGATCTGATCGTCATCAAGAACTTCGACAAGGCGTCGCCGAAGCTCTACCAGTACCTCTGCAACGGCAAGATCATCGGCTCGGCCACGCTCAAGTGGTACGAGATCGACCCCGCCGGCACCGAGAAGATGTACTTCACCCACAAGCTCGAGAACTGCCGTGTCACGGCCGTGCGCCCGTACATGCCCGATGTCGACAACCCCAACAACGAGCAGTACAAGCACATGGAAGAGGTGGCCTTCCGCTACGAGAAGATCACCTGGACATTCTGCGACGGCAACGTCGAGTTCACCGACTCCTGGGTGGAGGGCCGCTAGCCCACGCGGCTCCCAGGGGCCGCGTCTTCTCGGGTGGCTCTTCCCTGGCGCCGTGCGCCGCACGGCGCCGGGTCGTATCGATGCCGTGCCGCTGGGTGTCTGGGAAGGGCGACCGGAGTGAGAGCGTGGCAGGGGCGAGCATGGCACACGGGCACGAGCGGGCCGGATTCTTCGAGAAGATGCTGGGGCCGTTGCCGGGCTCGGTGTCGGGGCGCCCACCGCGGTGGGTCGGCGAGCCTGTCCGTGATCACCTGGTGCTGCTCCTCAACACGCGGCGCGGTTCGGTCCCGCACCTCCCGGGGTATGGCCTGCCCGACGTGTCCGAGTTCTACCAGGACTATCCAGGCTCGCTGGCCGAGCTCCGGCGGCTGGTCGAGCAGCTCATCGCGACCTACGAGAACCGGCTTGTCAACGTGCGCGTGCGTCTGTTGGAGTCGGACAGCTCCGAGTTCAGGGCCTCCTTCCTGATCTCGGGCGATCTCGAGGTCGACGACCAGCCGGTGCGCGTCACCTATCGCACCACGATTGCCAACACCGGCCGTGCTGCCCTCGAGGAGGGGGGGCCGGTCTGAGGGCGTGCGAGACTGTCGTCGAGGCCTGCAGGGCTGAAGGGTAGCAGTCGCACTACAGGTGGGCTGAGCCCGCCGGAAGAGGGGCGAGAGCACGATGGCGGGTCCGGACCGCTACTACGAGGAGGAGCTGAACTACCTGCTGGAAGGTGGCAGGGAGTATGCCAACCTCCACCCGGAGCGCGCCCGGTTCCTCAACCTCCGCGACCCGCGATCGAGGGACCCTCACGTCGAGCGCCTCGTCGAGTCGTTCGCCTTCCTGACCGGGCGAATCCGCCAGCGTCTGGATGACGACTTCCCGGAGCTGACCCACGGCCTTCTCGACCTCATCTTCCCCCACTACCTCAAGCCGATCCCGTCCCTGGCACTGCTGGAGTTCCGCCCGATTCCCGGGATGCTCCGCGAGCGACAGGTGGTGCCTCGGGGCTTCGCGGTCGACTCGCGTCCCACCTCCGCCGGAGTTCCCTGCCGCTTCACGACGGCCTATCCGGTGGAGATCTACCCCGTGGTGATGGAGAACGCGGGAATCCAGACCGACGATGCGGGACAGCGGTCGATCCGCCTCACGCTCGGCCTCCTCGAAGGGGCCGATGCCGCAAACCTCGACATCGGACGCCTGCGGATCTGCATCAGTGGCGAGCCATCGGAAGCGTTCGGGCTGTACCGCGTCATCCGGCAGACCCTCAAGGAGGTCGTGGTCCACTGCGGTCGCGACCGTCGGCGGGCCCTCCTGGCCCCGGCGGTGCGACCGGTGGGACTCGGCGAGGACGAGGCCGTGCTGCCGTACCCGAGCGTGAGCTTCCCCGGCTACCGGCTCCTCTCGGAGTACTTTGCCTTCCCGGAGAAGTACCTCTTCTTCGACATCGTCGGGATCGGCCGTCCCGAGCTCGAGAAGGGTGCGCGCAGCTTCGACGTGGAGCTTCGTTTCTCGGCGCGATTGCCGGACAAGCTGCGGCCGACCCGCGACACCTTCCGGCTCTACGCGACGCCGATCATCAACCTCTTCCCGCGCGACGGTGAGCCGATCCTCGTGTCGCAGCTCAAGACCCGATACCGCGTCCTGGGCGACTACACCCACCCCGACGCCTACGAGGTGGTCTCCGTCGACCGGGTCGAGGGGCTGCGCAGCGCCGACGGGGCGCGGAGCGAGCACCACCCGTTCTACTCCTTCGCCTCACCCGACCACGGTACCGGAGGTGTCTCGTTCTTCCACACCAGCTCCGGCCCGAGCAGAAGCGGCGCGTGGGTGACCTACCTGTCGCTCGTCCGGCCCACCCGCGGGCAGTTTCCGGGGGAGGAGACCCTCTCGCTGCAGCTCACCTGCACGAACGGCCGGCTGTGCGGCGAGGTCGGCATGGAGGACATCCGGGTCGCCGCCGACAAGCGCCTCGAGTACGCCACCTTCCGCAACTTCACCCGCCCGACCGGGCCGATCTACCCGCACCTGGGGGAGGGAAGCGAGTGGCGGTTCGTCTCCCACCTCGCCCTCAACTTCCAGTCCCTGGCCGCCCCGGGGGCGCTGGCCAGCCTCCTGAACCTGTACGACCCGGGTGGCCTGCCGGCCAACCAGCGTCGCATCGAGTCGGTCCGCCGGGTGAGCGCCCAGCCGAGCGAGCGTGTGGAGGGCGGCGTCGCGGTGCGCGGCACCCGGCTCGATGTCGAGCTGGACGAGACGCGCTTCGACGACGACGGTGACCTGCTGCTGTTCGTCCAGGTGCTTTCGGAGTTCGTGTCGTTGTACGCCCAGACCAACTCCTTCGCCGAGCTGGTCGTCCAGAGGGTTCCTTCGGGAGAGGTGCTGCGATGTCCGCCGGTCCAGGGCAGGCAAGCGCTCCTGTGATCGCCCGTCTGGGCGAGGGCCATCTCTTCGACTTCTTCCAGCTCGTGTATCTCCTCGAGCACTGGCTGGGGCGTCGGGCGGAGCTCGGGGGAACCGGGCCGTTCGCCGAGGAGGGGGTGCGGTTCCGACCGGACCCGTCGCTTGCCTTCTCGCCATCGGACGTGCGCCGCGTCGACGCGGCAGGCGAAACCGAGCGCCGGCGGGGCGAGCTCTGGGACTACCGGGTCGTGGTGAGTTTCATGGGACTGTACGGCGTGGCAGCCCCCTCGCCGGTGTACTTCTCCGAGCTCATCGGGTTCGAGGACGTGGACCCGGACCCGCTCGTCGATTTCCTCGACCTCTTCAACCACCGCCTGATCTCGCTCTACTACCGCGCCTGGCTGCGGTACCGCTACCCCCACCGCTACGAGCCCGGTGCCGCCGACGAGCTGTCGGGCTACCTCCTGGCGTTCCTGGGGCTCGGCGACCCGCTGGCGCGGCCAGGGCTCGGCGTCAGACCCGAGCGGATGCTCAAGTACATCGGCCTGCTCTCCCTCCACAGTCATCCGCCGGAGGCGATGCGGCGCGTGCTGTCCGACTACCTGGGCGACGCCGAGGTGGACGTCCAGGAGCTGGTGCTGCGCCAGGTGGCGATCGCTCCTCCAAACCGGAACCGGCTCGGCGTGGCCGCCAGCTCACTGGGCCGGGACCTGCTGGTGGGAACCAGGATCCCGGACCGGGGTGGGAAGATACGGGTGGTGGTCGGCCCGTTGAGCCTGGAGCGGTACCTCGAGCTGCTGCCCGACCAAGCCCTCTACGGGGAGCTCTGCAGCCTGGTGGGCTTCCAGGTCTTCAAGCGGTTCGAGTACGACGTGGAGCTGCGCCTGCGAGGTCCCGAGGTCCCGGGCCTGCAGATGGGTGGGACCGGCGCGGCCCGGCTCGGCTGGACCTCTTTCCTCACAACGGAGCCGGGGCGACGCGACGACGGGGTCGTGTGGCTGCAGCCGGCGCGGCGACCCGGCAGCGAGGAGGCGCGAGCATGATCACCAGGGACGTACGTGCGCTGTTGAGCAAGGCCAACCAGTACATGGCACGACAGCTCGAGGCGGCGGCCGGGTTCACGATCGCCCGCAACCAGTACGAGGTGACGC
>JALOLB010000297.1 GCA_025456225.1 Thermoanaerobaculaceae bacterium | reverse complement strand
CACTGGAGAGTGTGATACGTGGCTCCGCCTATCACCAGACGCGCCACCCTTCTCACGAATCCTCGCCCGCACGCCTGTTGGTGGCAGCCAACGTGAGGTTGCTGCCCGCGGCTAGTCGGCTCGCCACTGGAGAGTGTGATACGTGGCTCCGCCTATCACCAGACGCGCCACCCATCTCACGGAGCAGGCCGCCCGGCAACGCTGCGTCAGGCTCCGCGAAGCTCGGCGAGCCTGGCGGCGACCTCGGCGGCGTGGCCGGCGGCCTTCACGGTCGGCCAGTGCGCCGCAACACGTCCATTCGGGTCGATGATCACCGTGGAGCGGATCACCCCCTGGGTGGTGCGGCCGTACATCGTCTTCTCGCCCCAGGCGCCGTACGCCGCCAGCACGGCGTGCTCGGGGTCGGAGAGCAGGCGCAGCTTCAACCCATGCTTGGCGACGAACCTCAGATGACTGCCCGGCGAGTCGGGGCTGCAGCCCAGCACGACGGCGTCCAACCCGGCAAACGCGGCGATGGAGTCGGTGAACTCGCACGCCTCGGTCGTGCACCCCGGCGTGTCGTCCTTGGGGTAGAAGTACAGCACCACCCACCTGCCGGCCAGGCCCTTGAGCGTGACCTTCGTGCCATCCTGGTCCGGCAGGGAGAAGTCCGGTGCAGCGGAACCGACCGACAGCTTGCTCGTGCCCATGGCGAAACCCTCCAACACCCGCCAGAACGTGCAACCCCCGTCGAGGCTTCCCCTACGCCTGCGGAGCGGGATGCTTCTCCAGCCACCGGTTGAACAGCCACATCGAGAAGGCCGAGAGGAAGCCCACGCCCATCAGGATGAGCCAGCCGATCGCGTTCTGGGTGGGGTCCAGCTCCAGCAGGCCGTCGGGGCGCTCGGTCGCCCCCCTGGCCATGATCTCGTTGAAGATGAACGCGCCCACCGGCCCGCCGGTGAGCGACCCGATGGCCAGCGGCAGGTTGGCGTAGCCCAGGAACAGGCCCTCCTGGCCCTTGGGCGCCAGGGCGCCGATGTACTCGTACATGCGCGGGGAGGTGAAGAGCTCGCCGAAGGCAATGAGCCCGACCGTGAGGATGATGAAGACCGAGGCGATGGGCAGCCAGTTGGCGGTGAGGGTGCGGATCCCGCCCGTGGAGTAGATGGGGAACAGGTTGATGGCCATCGACAGGCCGATCACCACACAGCCGATGATCATCGAGCGGACCGGCTTCATCTTGCCGAAGAGCTTCGTGACCAGGAGCTGGAAGCCCACGATCACGAACGGGTTGGCGGCGGTGTAGAGGTCCATGGCCGGACCGACCTCGACGACGCGCTTGATGTACAGCGGGAGGACGTTGTAGACCTGGTTGTAGAGAAAGAAGAACCCCGAGATGACCACGAGGAAGAGGGTGAAGCGGCCGCTGCGGAGCACCAGGACCATGTCGATGAGGATCCGCCCGATCGACCGGCGCGGCTTCTCCGGCACCCCGGCCGCCACGGGAGGCTCCTTGTAGAACAGCAGCACGACCCAGAACGCCACGATCGACGCGGCGGCGGCGACACCGAAGATGTAGGAGAGACTCGACGAGGACCCCTCGGCCGGCTGGCCGAAGGGCAGACGGAGGAGCCACGAGATCAGCAGCCCGGCCGCCGTCACCAGGAAGACAGATCCCAGCGTTGTCTTTGCGATGTTCCCTCTCTCCTCGCGATGACGGACGCTCCAGCGGACCAGGAGGATGAGCGCCGTCGCCACCACGGCGCACACCGCCACCACCAGCAGCACCAGCACCGCGCTCGATCGGGTTCGCACCACGAACGCGGTCCCGCGTCCGAACAGCGAGCCGATGTTGATGACCATGTAGAAGATCGCAAATCCGAGCGTGGCCAGCGTCCCAGATGTCTTTTGCACCGTGCCGGAGATGCAGGGCTTGATCACCGATCCCCCGGCGCCGATCAGCAGGATCGAGAGCACGATGATGGCCATGAGCTGAGGCGAGGCGGTGAACTCCTTGTGCACGACCGGGGACAGGGTGGCGCCACCGAACCAGACCGGGACGCCCATCACCGCGTACCCGACCGCGAGCAGCACGAACGCCACGAGGAGGGACTTCCTGAACCCCACCTGATCGGCGATCGTGCCGGAGAGAATCGGCAGGAAGTAGACCAGCGTCCAGAGCACGCTGTTGAGGTTCGAGGGCCAGTACTCTCCGAGCCCGAGCTGCCCGAGGTAGATGACCACGAAGCTCGCCATGGAGTAGTAGGCCGCGCGCTCGAAGAGCTCGACCACGTTGGCGGTCCAGAACACCCCGGGGAACTTGTGCGCTCCTGCCTGCTCCATCGTGACCCTCCCACCGCCGGCGGCGGCTAGCCATTGTACCTACCCCGGCCCCCAAGTCAGCGGAGTGTGAGGTCAGTTCATGTGACATCTCGTACTAACCGACCACGCCTCTTCCGCCCGCCGTTCAGTCGAGAACGACGACGCCAAAGACAGGGTAGGCGGATGAGTGTCCGCTAAGCTGCTGATTCGCTGGTCAACCAGGGAGGGCGGCGGAACTTGAGCCTTGAGCCTGAAGCCTTGAGCCTGGGCGGAAGGCAGGCCGCGCTACCAGACCTTCCACCACGGCTTGTCCACCGCGGGTCTGGCGGCCTCGCCGGTCTTGCCGCCGAGGAGACGGACGATGACTGCCGGCGGCTGCCCCTTCTCCCCGGCGTAGACGAGAGCCCGTCGCCCGTACTTGTCGATGGTCCTGGGATCGGCCCCGGCGTCGATGAGCAGCTTGAGGATGCTCGCCTGCTGGAGGCGCGCAGCCTGCATGAGCGGGGTCACGCCGTCGCGGTTGGTGGCATTGACGTCGGCTCCGGCGTCGACGAGGGCCTGGATCACCGCAGCATGGCCGGCCCGCGCCGCGATCATCAGGGCGTTGTTGCCTTCCTCGTTGGCAGCGTTGACCTGGGCGCCTCGTTGCACCAGCAGGGTGACGACGTCAGCCTGCTTGGTGGCCGCAGCCAGCATGAGGACGCTCATACCCGCCCGGTCCCTGGAATTCGGATTGGCACGCGCGTCGAGGAGCAGCCGGATCGCCCCGGAGTGCCCCTGCTTCACGGCCATCATCAGCGGCGTGACCCCGCTGGCATCCGCTGCCGAAGGATCGTCACCGCGGTCGATGAGGCGCTTCATCCCGTGCAGGTCGCTGTTTGCGACCGCCTGCCTGAGCTCTTCTGACATCCCGCCTGCCCCCCGAGTCAGATCGATCCACACTCCAGGCGCAGGACCCGCCTCCAGGTCGTACGCCACCGTGCTGCCGCGCGACATACGCCACAGCCGCGCTCGCCCCCTGGCTCCTCTCCTGGCACCTTACACCGAGCCAGTGAATGGTGCAAACAGCCGTGGTCCCTGCGGGTTGGGCTGCCACCATGCCATGGAGGCAGGGGAAGAGCTTTCCCCGACAAGCAGATTGGCGACCGTCAGGGAGGCAGCCGGCACCGCCCGGCACGGGCGCGCGGCTTCCCCGCACACTGATAGACTTGTGGGGTGGAACACACGGGACCCGAGGTCTTTGTCCTGCCGCCGGCACACCTCGAGCCATTCCTCGAGCGCTACAGGCTGGACAGCGGCGTCCCCGAGGCGACCGACCCCTGTCGCTTCATCAGCGAGGTGCTGCGCCGCGCCAACGCGTTCGTCCCCTCGGAGGCGGGCTCGGTGCTCCTCGACAACCCCTTCGAGCGGGCCGCCGACCCCACCAACCACTCGCTCTACTTCATCGCCGCATTCGGCCCGGCAGGCCGGTCCCTTCTGGGTGCCAGCATCCCCACCAACCTCGGGGTGGTCGGCCACGTCTACCGCACCGGCGAGGCGCATCTCGTCGCCGAGGCCGGCCACGATCCCCACTTCCTCCAGCACTTCGACGAGACCCTGGCCTTCCGCACCCGGAGTCTCCTGGCGGTCCCGATCCGCCTCCAGGCCACCGTGTGCGGGGTGCTCGAGCTGGTGAACCGCCTGGAGGAGCGTCCGTTCGACGGCCGCGACCAGGACCTTCTCGAGATCTTCGCCGCGTACACCTCCCTCGCGATGCAGACCCTCCTGGATGCCAAGCGGGCCGGCGAGGCCGCCCGCAGCGACGACCTCACGGGCCTCGGCAACGATCGCTTCTTCCATCGCCGGCTCGCTGCGGCACTCGAGCATGCGGACGTCGCGGGCGGTCGCGTGGCCCTGCTCTTCATGGACCTGGACAACTTCAAGCGGGTCAACGATACCCACGGACACCTGGCGGGCAGCCAGGTCCTCAAGGAGGTCGGGTACCTGCTGAGGCGGGTGGTTCGCGTGCCGGGAGCGACCCTGGCCCGGTACGGCGGGGACGAGTTCGTCGTCATCATCCCTGGATTCGACCTCGCCTCGGCCTGCCGGGTTGCCGAGGAGGTGCGCCAGACCATTCGCCGCGAGAACTTCCTGCGAGGCCGTTTCTCGTGGGCCGACGGGCCCGTGGCCTTCAGCGGCCCTCTGACGTGCTCCGTGGGCGTGGCCGTCTACCCGGACAACGTCCCCCGGGAAGGCTCCTC
>JALOLB010000082.1 GCA_025456225.1 Thermoanaerobaculaceae bacterium | reverse complement strand
ACGACGGCTCGTGGACGGAGTGGGGCAACATGGTCGGGATGCCGATCGAGCACGGCGCCCTGGTCCGCGTCCCGCCCGACACGGCGCGCCCGCGGTCGGGGGAACCGGTGCTCAGGGCCAGCGCGTGAGGCGCGTGCCCTCGGAGAACAGGCGTGGACGTGGACCCCAGTTACCCGGTCACCTGAGCCGCTTGCAGAATCCGACTTCTCAAGGGTCGCCGCCGCGGTCCCCTCGCCCCGCAGGACGATACATTTCATTGCTTGCCCCCTCGCCCCGCGAAGCGGGGAGAGGGCAGGGTGAGGGGCGTTTTGTTTTTCAGCCACAACGACTTGCGCCCTCTCACCTCGACCCTCTCCCCCTGCGGGGGCGAGGGGGAGGAGCGGAGCGCCGTGGGTCTTGCGAGCGGCCCACCTGTCGACGCCGTTGGCCTGGCTTCAACCGAGCGGGACGAAGCTCCTTGCTTCTCGAAGCAGGTCCAGGTCCAAGTTTGAAGACAGGTCAGGCGCTCGCGGACGCGATCGGCTCGCCTTCCCAGACCAGGGAGCCGCGGCCGCGGGCCTTGGCGGCGTAGAGGGCGGCGTCGGCGCGGCGCAGCAGCTCGTCGAGCGTCTCCCCTGGGCGCAGCAGTGCCCCGCCGTGGCTGGATCCCACCTTCACCGACACACCTCCCAGCTCGACGTTGAGCGCCGAGACGGTGCGAAAGACCTCGCGCGCCCGCCCCACGGCCGCCGCCCTCCCCTGGATGTCGGCCAGCACGACGGCGAACTCGTCCCCACCGATGCGGCACGGCAGGTCGCTCCACCGCACCGACGCCCGCAGGGTGGCGCCCACCGCCCTGAGCACCGCGTCCCCGCCGGGGTGACCGTGGGTGTCGTTGACCTCCTTGAAGCGGTCGAGGTCGATGAGGATGACGGCGAGGCCGAAGCCGGTCGCCTCGGCCCGCTCGATCAGCCGCGGCGCCTGGGCGTTCAGGCAGCGCCGGTTGTACAGCCCGGTGAGCTCGTCGGTCTGGGCCTGCAGCTCCGCCGACGAGAGCTCGTCGCGGGTGCGGCGCAGGAAGTCGAGCGCCCGTTCGAGCTCCCGGTTGCGCGCCTCCAGCTCGCCGACGAGGCGGCGCTCGGAGCCCAGCAGCGCCCTCGCCCGCCGGGTCAGCACCGCCATAGCCAGGGTCGGATGGGCGTGCACGAGGCGCTCGAACCCGGCCGCGTCCACCTCGAGCAGGCGGGTACCCGGGCGAGTGTGCGCGTCGGCGCTCCGCCCCTCGCCCGCCAGCAGCAGCGCGAGCTCGCCGAAGAACACCCCCGGCCCCAGCGTCTTGCGGTGGCCGCCGGCGAAGACGAGCTCCACCTCGCCCTCGATGACCGCGAACATGGAGTCTCCTGCCGCGCCGCGCGCGAAGATCAGCTCTTCCTGGGGGAACGCCCGCGTCACCCCGAACGCGGCCAGGGCCCGCAGCTCATCCGCATCCAGGAGCGCCTCGACGGGTGGCCCCGACGCTTCGCTCACGTGCCGTATCATACGGTACGGAAGCCTGGTGCAGGAGCTCGTCCGCCCGCCGCCCGAGGCCACGGCGGTCGCCGCTCCGGGGAGGGGTCGACATGGTCATGTGGCTGGGCAAGGTGGAGGAGATCGGGCGGCTCATCGCCGCGAAGAGCTACAAGAAGGCGATCGCGATCCTGCGCCAGAACCTGCAGGCCGACCAGGACAACGTGTGGCTGCGCCAGCAGCTCGCGGACGTGCTGGTGCTGGACGGGCAGAAGGACCTCGCCCTCGCCATCCTGTCCAGGCTGGCGGACTCCTTCGCCCAGGGCGGCTTCCACGCCAAGGCGATCGCCGTCATCAAGAAGATGCAGCGCATCGACCCGACACGCACCGACCTCGACGAGAAGCTCGCCGCCGTCCTGGGCGAGGACTCCCAGCAGCAGCGTCTGCAGGCGGCGATCCGGCGTCCGGAGCAGTCGCGCTTCGCCCACCTGGACAGCCTGCCGCCGGTCCAGGCGCCCACCGAGGCGCCACCTCCACCGCCGGCGCCTGCCTCCCCGGCTCCCGCCGTCGCCTCGACGCGGGCGGCTGCCCCGGTCCCGAGCCTCGTGCAGCGACCCGCCCGGCCCGAGGACGAGGAGCTGGTGATCGAGATCTTCGGGCTCGAGGAGCCCGGTGCGGAGCGCGCACGCTTCGGCGCCATCGGCCGCTCGCCGCTCTTCTCGGAGCTCACCGACGCCCAGCTCGTGGCGGTCACGCAGGGTCTGCGCCTCCTCACGTACGATCCCGGCGAGATCGTCGTCAGTGAGGGCGAGCCCGGGGACAGCCTGTTCGTCCTGGCCTCCGGCACGGTTCGCGTCTACGTGCGTGACGCCGCGGGCCGGAACCGGCAGGTCCGCACCCTCGAGGAGGGGGCGTTCTTCGGCGAGATCTCCCTCGTCACCGGGCAGGCCCGGTCCGCCACCGTCATCGCCGCCACCCCCTGCGAGCTCCTGGAGCTGCACCAGGGCACGCTCCGGGTGATCGGCCACGACCACCCGCAGGTTCCCATCGTCATCCGCGAGTTCTGCGACCGCAGGCTCGGCTCCGTGGAGGAGACCGCGGCTCGGGGCGAGCCGCCCCGGCAGACGTGAGGCCCCACCCCGCGACAGCAGGCTCCACCACGCATCCGGCGCGGGAATGCGCGAAGGGTGCGGGGCGGTACAATCCGAGCAAGGAGGTTCTCCATGCGCAGGCCTGAGCTTCTGGTCGTCGGGGTCGTGCTGGGTGTCGCCCTGGCCCTGGCACTGGGTGCCGAGCAACCCCTCTCGTACGCCCGGGACGTCGAGCCGATCTTCATCAAGGAGTGCGTGGAGTGCCACGGCGTCGAGAACCCGAAGAAGGGCCTCGACCTGTCCGCGGGCACGGGCCTCAAGGCGATGCTCGACGTCAAGTCCACCATGGTGGACATGCCGATGCTCAAGGCCGGCGACCCGCCCGGGTCGTTCCTCTGGCTCAAGGTCACGCACACGGCCACCCAGGGCAAGGGCATGCCGCGCACCCTGTTCGGGGTTCGCAAGCTCCCGAAGGAGCAGCTCGATCTCATCCAGCAGTGGATCATCCAGGGCGCCAAGCCCTGACCCCTTCCCTCCCCCCACCCAGGGAAGAGGGGAGAGGGGAGAGGGGAGAGCGGGGAAACGGGTCCACCCCATCAACGTGGACGTGGTCGTAGACGTGGACGTGGACGTAGACGTGGACGTGGACATCGACGTGGACTTGGACCTGGACCTGGACCTGGACTTGGACCTGGACCTGGACCCCGATCGAAATGCCCGGCTGCAGACGAGCCCCCGAACCATCCAGCTCTCATCGGAATGTCCCGTGAGCGCCCCTGTTCCATCAGGTCTACGCCCACGTCCACGTTGAGTAGCCCAAAGTAGTCACTTCGCGAGACAGCTCAACCGACTTCTGGTAGGATTTCCTGCAGAAGGTACGTGGTGTGAGGGGCCCTGCAGGCACACAGCGTTGGAGCCAGGTGGCCCTGACGTAGCGGTGGCCCGGAGCAGAGAATGGACGACTCCCAGGTACTCCCGCAGCGACTCCGACAGCTCGAGAAGGCCGTCGAGACCATGCAGATCGGGGTCACCATCACCGACACGAGCGGGCGCATCGTCTACATCAACCCGGCGGACGCCCAGATGCACGGCTACGAGGTGGCCGAGCTCCTGGGCCAGGAGGCGCGCGTGTTCGCCCCGCCCGAGTCGTGGAGACCGTTCAACAGACAGGGGTTGCATCGGTTGACGAGCTGGAGCCGGGAGAGCGTCAACGTCCGCAGGGACGGCAGCCGCTTCCCCGTCTTCATCACCTCGGACGTGGTGTTCGGCGTCGAGGGCGAGCCCCTCGGGGTCGTGTCCTGCTGCCAGGACATCAGCGAGCGCAAGGCCGGCGAGCAGGCGCTCCGGGACAGCGAGGCCCGCTACGCCCTCGCCGTCGCCGGGGCCAACGACGGCATCTGGGACTGGGACCTCCAGGCCAACACCGTCTACTACTCGCCCCGGTGGAGCGCCATGGTCGGAGCCCGGGCCGCCGAGGTCGGCGACAGCCCCGAGGCGTGGTTCTCGCGGGTGCACCCGGCCGACCTCGAGCGTCTGAAGAGCCGCATCGAGGAGCACCTGGCCGGCCGCAGCACCCACGTCCAGGACGAGCACCGCATCAAGCACGGGGACGGCAACTACCGCTGGGTGCGGAGCCGCGGCGTGGCCGTCCGCGACAGGCAGGGAACGCCGCTGCGGATGGCCGGGTCGCTGGCCGACATCACAGACCTCAAGGTGCGGGACCCCCTCACCGGGCTGCCCAACCGGAGCCTCCTGCTGGACCGCCTGGCGGTCTGCATCGCCAGGGCAAGACGCCGCCGCGAGCTGACCTTCGCGGTGCTCTTTCTGGACCTCGACCGCTTCAAGATCGTCAACGACACCCTCGGCCACCTGGTCGGGGATCAACTGCTCGTGGCCCTCGCCAAGCGGATCGAGGCCTCGATCCGCCCGGGCGACACCATCGCGCGCTACGGCGGCGACGAGTTCATCATCCTGCTCGACGACGTGCGCACCCACGAGGAGGTCACCCGGGTGGCCGACCGCGTCCACCTCTCGCTGCAGCGGCCGTTCGACGTCGAGGGCCGGAGCCTCTTCGTCTCGGCCAGCATCGGCATCGCCCTCCACTCGCGCAAGTACACCCAGGCCGAGGAGCTGCTGGGCAACGCCGACCTCGCCATGTACCACGCCAAGCTGCAGGGAGGGGCGCGCACCCGGGTCTTCGACGCCTCCCTCCGGCAGGCCGCCAGCGAGCGGCTGCGGCTCGAGAACGAGCTGCGAACGGCGATCGAGCGCGGCGAGCTTCGCCTCCACTACCAGCCGATCGTGGTCCTCGCAACCGGCAGGGTCGTCGGCCTCGAGGCCCTCTTGCGGTGGCAGACCCCCAGTCACGGCTTGCTGCTGCCGCGCGACTTCCTGACGACCGCCGAGGAGACCGGGCTGGTCGTGCCGATCGGGGAGTGGGTGATGCGCGAGGCCTGTCGCCAGATGAGCGAGTGGCACCGCCGCTTCCCGGTCACGCCACCGCTCCAGATCAGCATCAACGTCTCGGCCCGACAGATCATCCAGCCCGACTTCGCCGGCCTGGTGCGGCGGATCCTCGGGGAAACGGGAGTCGACCCCCGCTCGGTCCTCATCGAGATCACCGAGAGCACCATGCTCCAGCAGGTCGACCAGGTGATCGCGACGCTCGAGCAGCTACGCGGCCTCGGGATCCGCATCTGCATCGACGACTTCGGCACCGGCTACTCGTCGCTGGTCTACCTGCAGAACCTCCCGGTCGACATCCTCAAGATCGACCAGAGCTTCGTGCAGCGGATGGGCCTCGAGGGCCAGAACTGCGAGCTGGTGGCGGCCATCCTCAAGATGGGGCAGGACCTCGGGCTCGGGGTGATCGCCGAGGGCATCGAGAGCGAGGCCCAGAAGGGCAGCCTGATGGCCCTCAGTTGCATGCTCGGGCAGGGGTTCACCTTCTCCACGGCCCTCGACCCCGAGACCGCGGCGGCCCTCCTCGGCCGCGCCACCGCCCCCTGACGCCGACAGCCGCCTCGGGGCGGCTGGTGGATCCGGTGCGGGTTGTTCCCGGGGACAGGTGCACCAAACGACACGGCCCCGGTCGTCCCGGGGCCGTTCGGACTTCGAGAGGTTTCGTCTAGAACGCAACCTGCGCGCCGAGCACGAGCTGGTTGTAGCGCTCGTCGAGCACGCCGTTGACCTTGCGGCCTTCCTGCTCGATGCCCATCCAATCCAGCTTGAAGTTGATGTTCTTGCCCTCCAGCTTGAAGTTGATGTTCTTGCCCTTGATCAGGTAGTGGATGCCGGCGGTGGCGATCTTCAGCTTGTCCCCCTCGACGTCCTTGTTCGCGTCGTACTCCTCGTAGCGGGCGCCGACCTGGAAGACCTTCGCGAAGGTGTAGAGCGCCGAGCCGTACCACCCCTCGCGGTCGATGTCCGCCTTGCCGGCACCCTGGCCGTCGGTGGCCTTGCCGTACTCGAAGCGCAGCCACAGTGGCAGGGTGGCGGTCCCGTCCCACCGGAAGTGCGCGGCCATCCGGTCGCGGACGCGGTGGTCGATCTGGGTCACGCCGGTCCCACCCGACACGCCGAAGACCATCCCCTTCACGGGCTTGATGTCGAACCGCGCCGCCGAGAACAGGGTGTCGTTCGAGTCGTCGTTGGTGTTGGACAGCGTACCGTTGGTGACGGAGGCAAAGGCGCCGAACTTCTCGCCAAACTCACCCTTGTAGAACAACCCGCCCTGTCGGGCATCGCCGATGATGCGGGTGATGCGGGACCGCTCGGCGAAGTCGAGCTCCGAGGACGACCGCATGCCCTCCTCCGAGATCGTGATCTTCTTCTGGCCCATCGCGAACTCGTGCCCCTTGAGGCCGATGTACGTGACCGCCAGGTCCTGGAGGATCTTGTCGTCGCCACCCGCCGAGAAGGTCTGCGACTTGGCCGGGTCGATCATGACCTCGAACCCCCAGTCCTTGGTGATCTTGCCGGACATCTTGAGCTCGGCGCGCCGCAGCCGGAAGGTGTTGTTGCCGACCGTGTTGCCCAGGTAGCTGGTGCCCGTCGAGGCCTCCGAGTCGTCGGCCACGTACCAGGCCTGGAGGAGGGCGCCGAACTTGAGCTCGCCGTCGCCGACCTTGAGGGTCGTCGGGATCACCGGCGCCGGGGCCTTGGGCGCCGGCCGGTCGAATGCCGGGAGGTTGTGCTTGAACAGGAAGAGGTCGAGCGCCGTCTCGTTCTCCGCCACCACGGTCTCACCGTTCGGGCCCCGGCCAACCAGGGTGATGGACGTGCCCACCTCGCCCGACTTCGCAAAGCCGGCGAAGCGCTCCGCCGTGTTGAAGACGTAGTATCGACCGTCCTTCAGGACCTCCTGATAGTACAGGGAGCCGACCTGGGCCGCGCCGGAAGTGGCCATGGCTGCGAGCACGAAGATCGCGATGACAGCCGTCGCCAGGCCTCGTTGTGATTGCCCTCTCCTGGGGTTGTATGGCATCTATTCTCCTCCTCTTGGCCCCGGAGTCGTCGCCCGAGGTCGGCGAACTGTGCG
Source organism: Thermoanaerobaculaceae bacterium (assembly GCA_025456225.1). GTDB lineage: Bacteria > Acidobacteriota > Thermoanaerobaculia > Thermoanaerobaculales > Thermoanaerobaculaceae > JAAYVZ01. The sequence goes on along the minus strand of JALOLB010000082.1, from coordinate 18,850 downwards.
CCGTTCGCGTGAGGTCCGCTGGGCGCCGCCGTGAAGACGGTGTGAAGATCGCTCTGCACCTCGCGGCGTCGCGTCATTCACGCCGTCTTCACACCTTCACGGGAGACTCCCAGCCGGCGGGCATCACCCGCCGGGAGGGCACACGTGAAGACGAGCCGCAACATCGCCTTGACCGTTGGACTGACATGCCTGCTGGCCGCGATGGCCGGCGCCCAGCCGGTGCAGGTTGACCCTGCGACGCCGGCCTACTCGAAGGGTGCCATGGTGTCCGGAAACCTGAACGCCGTTGGCTCCGACACCATCAACAATCTCATGACCTACTGGGGCGAGGCCTTCGCGAAGGCCCATCCGACCGTTCGGATTCAGGTCGAGGGGAAAGGCTCTTCGACAGCGCCGCCGGCGCTCCAGGCCGGCACGGCGCAGCTCGGCCCGATGTCGCGGGAGATGAAGCCGGAAGAGATGGATGCCATCGAGAAGAAGTACGGCTACCGCCCGACCGCGATCCGTGTCGCCATCGACGTGCTGGCGGTGTACGTCAACAAGGACAACCCGATCGCCTCCCTCTCGCTCCCCGAGGCCGACGCGGTCTTCTCCAAGACGCGGAAGCTCGGCTTCCCCAACGACGTCACGACCTGGGGGCAGCTCGGCCTCAAGGGCGACTGGGCGAACAAGCCGATCTCCGTGTACGGCCGCAACTCCGCCTCCGGCACCTATGGGTTCTTCAAGGAGCACACGCTCGGCAAGGGCGACTTCAAGGACACGGTCAAGGAGCAGCCGGGCTCAGCGTCGGTCGTCCAGGGCGTCAGCGAGGACCTCTACGGCATCGGGTACTCCGGCATTGGCTACCAGACCTCCGGCGTCCGTGCCCTACCGCTGGCCCCCAAGGCTGGAGCCGGTGCCCTGGCGCCGAGCTACGCCAACGCCCTGTCCAAGGCCTACCCGCTGTCGCGGTATCTCTACATTTACATCCTCCGGGACCCGCGGAAGTCGGCGGACCCGCTGGTCAAGGAGTTCTTCAACCTCGTCCTGTCACGGGAAGGTCAGGAAATCGTCGTCAAGGACGGATTCCTGCCACTGCCCGCCACGGTCGTGGCCGAGGAGCTGGCCAAGCTCAAGTAACCTGGCGACCTGGCCCCCGGGGCGAGCCTGCGCTGGCAGGCTCGCGCCGGTGGCCGCCAGCATGGTACGCGAGGACACCACATGAGCCCGCTCGGACCCGCACATCTCCGACGCAGCCGCCTGGTCGACCGGGTGGTGGCCGGCGCCATCACGACGGGCGGCTCCCTCGTCCTCGTCGCCGTGACCTTTCTCATGGTCTTTCTCCTCGCCCAGTGCCTACCCATGTTGCGGGGCGGAGATGCCCACCCTGAACGCACCGTGGGCGCGAGCCATGAGGCTCTGGCAGCGTTCGAAGACGAGTACCGCGAGCGGGTCACGGTGCTCGGACGTGACGGATCGCTCGTCACCGTGGATCGCGCCGGTCAGGCCGCAGTCGGCTCGCTGGAAGGTGCCACGCCGCCCCTGCGCCAGGCGGTCGTGTCGAGCCCGGGCGACCTTCTGGCATGCGAGGACGCCTCCGGTGCGCTGAAGGTCTGGTCGGTGCGGACCGCCGTGCGCTGGGGCGACGCGGGGCGGACCATCTCGACCGAGGTGACCCCGACAGCGACGCTCCCGGGAGCCGCGTCGGCGAGAATCCTGGCCGTGGCCGGCAGTGCCGAAAGCCCGAGCGTCCTCCTGCAGGCGGACGACGGTGCGACGCTGGTCTCCGGCGAAGGCGCGCCCGCACGGACGCTCACCCTTGGCGCACCGGCCGTGGCCGGCGCGCTCAGCCACGACGCCCGCGAGGCATGGCTCGCGTCGGCGTCCGGCCTCGCCACGTTCGCGGTCGGAGATGCCGATCCGGCCGCGGGAGCACTGGTGGCGACCGCCCCGCTCGGCTCCCCGCCGACGGCGCTCGCGCTGGTCCTCGGCGACGTCACCTGCCTGCTCGGCGACGCCAGCGGCATGGTCACCGCCTGGCAGGTCGTGAGTGGCCCGGTGGCCGGGAGCCGCGTCCTCGACCTCGCCGGCCGCTTTCCGGGGACAGGCCCCGTGCGGTCGATCGCCATCTCACAGCGCAACAAGTGCTTCGCGGTGGATCGGGGCGGCCTCGTGCAGATCGCCCACCTGACCGGCCGGAGGGTGCTGGTGGACGTGGGGAGTGCACCCCTGGATGCCGTGCTCGTCGGCCTCTCGCGGCGCTTCGACGGGCTCTTCGCCGTCACGGGGGCCGGGGCCGTGCACCGCTGGAGGCTCGACGCCCCGCACCCGGAGCTGTCCGCCTCGGTGCTCTTCCTGCCGGTGCGCTACGAGGGCTACACGAAGGCGGACCTGGTCTGGCAGTCGACCGGTGGGAGCGAGACGAACGAGCCCAAGCTCTCGCTCGTGCCACTGATCGTCGGGACCCTGAAGGGGGCGCTCTACGCGCTGCTGTTCTCCGGCCCGTGCGCCCTGGCCGCGGCGCTGTACGTGAGCCAGTTCGCGCCGTCGCGGCTGCGGGCCGTGGTCAAGCCCGTGGTCGAGCTGATGGCGGCGGTGCCCTCGGTGGTGGTCGGGTTCCTGGCCGCCCTGCTGGTGGCGCCTCTCGTGCAGCGGCACATCGTCGGGACGCTCCTCATGCTGATCGTCCTCCCGGCCGTGGTCGTGGGCGCCGCGGCGGTGTTCCAGACGCTTCCCGGGCCGTGGCGGCGGGGATTGTCGACCCGATCCGAGCTGCTGCTGATCGCCGGCTTGCTGGCCGCCGCCCTCGTGCTCTGCTTCACCCTCGACACCGCGATCGAGGGGGCGCTGTTCGGCGGCGACTTCAAGGGCTGGCTGCTGGCCGCGGCCGGCATCACCTACGACCAGCGCAACGCCGTCGTGGTCGGCTTCGCCCTCGGCTTCGCGGTCATCCCGATCATCTTCACCCTGGCGGAGGACGCCTTCTCGAACGTGCCGCCGAGCCTGATCTCGGCCTCGCTGGCGCTCGGCGCGACGCGCTGGCAGGCGGCCCGCACCGTCGCCATCCCCGCCGCCAGCCCCGGCCTGTTCGCCGCCCTCATGAATGGGCTGGGGCGCGCCGTCGGCGAGACGATGATCGTGCTCATGGCCACCGGCAACACGCCGGTGCTGTCGCTGTCACCGTTCAACGGGATGCGGACGATGGCGGCGTGCATCGCCGTGGAGCTGCCGGAAGCTCCCCACGGGGGCTCCCTCTACCGCGTCCTGATCCTGACGGCGCTGCTGCTGTTCGCCATGACGTTCGTGACCAACACCGCGGCGGCGGTGGTTGCCTCGCGGCTGCGGAAGCGGTTCGGGAGGCTGGCGGCATGAGCGCCCTGCGCAGCTTCCTGGCCGAGGGTACCGCCCAGCGCTGGCTCACCGGCGCGGCCGTGCTGCTGTCCCTGGGCATGATCCTGGGGCTGGTCCTGGTTGTGGTCGAGGTGGCCGGCTCCTTCTTCTGGCCGCACCCGCTCGTCGAGCTGGAGCTCGAGGACGGGTCCCGGCTGCTGGGGGAGATCTGGGACCGGGAGCCCGACCCCCGGGCGCCGGGCACCCAGCGGGTGCGGATCAAGGTCGGCAACCGGGAGGTACTGGGCGCCGACTTCCGGTGGGTCCGGGACGCCTCGGTGCGCTCGCGCCGGGAGCCGGCCGACGCGTGGCTGCTGGAGCGCCGGGAGTACGGCAACTTCTTCGGCTTCCCGGAGCGGCTGGAGAGCAGCGACCGGAGGAGCGAAGCCACGAGCCCGGATTTCGCCGCGGCGCTCGAGGACGAGGTCCGGGCGGCCGGGAGGCTCCTCGACGAGGATCGCGGGCTGCGCCGGAAGCTCGACCGACTCCACGCCCCGGTGGCCAGGCTCCAGGCCAGGGTCAACGGGGCGCTGGCCCGCGGCGAGCAGGCCACCGCGCTGCAGGCACAGCTCGCCGAGGCCCAGCGGCGCGAGGCCGAGGCGAGCTTGCCGCTCGTGCAACGCCTGGGCGAGGTGCACGATCTCGCCGGGCGCGCCCGGCTGATCATGCGCATGGCGGGTGGAGGCGAAAAGGCCATCGTGGTGTCGAACATCGTGCGGGCGGTGCCGCCGAACGCCCTTTCGACCGGCGCCAGGCTCACCGTCTACCTGGACCGCTGGTGGGAGTTCCTGAGCGGCGAGCCCAGGGAGTCGAACACCGAGGGCGGCATCTTCCCGGCGATCTTCGGCACCGCGCTCATGGTCATGCTCATGACCCTGGCGGCGGTGCCTCTCGGGGTCGTGACCGCGGTGTACCTCAACGAGTACGCACGCGACAACGCCTTCACGGCCGCGGTCCGGCTTGCCCTCGCCAACCTCGCCGGCGTGCCGTCGATCGTCTTCGGCGCCTTCGGGCTGGGGTTCTTCGTCTACACGGTCGGCGGCGGGATCGACAGGCTGCTGTACTCGGACGCCCTGCCCACGCCGACCTTCGGCACCGGCGGCATCCTGTGGGCGGCGCTCACGCTCGCGTTGCTCACCCTCCCCGTGGTCGTGGTGGCCACCGAGGAAGGGCTGCAGTCGGTCCCGCAGGCGGTCCGCGACGGCGCTCGCGCCCTCGGAGCCACCCGCTGGCAGACGCTCCGCCGCGTCGTGCTGCCGTACGCCACGCCCGGGATCCTGACCGGGGCGATCCTGGCGGTGGCGCGCGCTGCCGGCGAGGTCGCACCACTCATGGTGACCGGGGTCGTCAAGCTCGCGCCGACGATGCCATTCGACACCACACCGCCCTTCCTGCACCTGGACCGCAAGTTCATGCACATGGGGTTCCACATCTTCGACGTCGGCTTCCAGTCGCCCAACGTCGAGGCGGCCAAGCCCATGGTGTACGCCACGGTGCTGGTCCTGCTCGTGCTGGTGGTGGTGCTCAACATGGCCGCGATTCTGCTGCGCAACAGGCTCCGAAAGCGGCTGCGGGGGGCGGCGGTATGAGCGGCGACCTCCCGGTCCTCGAGACCCGCCGCCTCCACGTGGGCTTCGGCTCCACCGAGGTGCTGAAGGGGATCTCCGTCCGGGCGCTGCCCCGCCGGGTCACCGCCCTCATCGGACCCTCGGGGTGTGGCAAATCCACGCTGCTGCGCTGCTTCAACCGCATGAACGACCACCTCCAGGGGTTCTGGAGGCGCGGCGAGGTGCTGCTCGAGGGCCGCGAGGTGCACGACCCGGGGCTCCCGCTCGAGGCGCTGCGGTTCCAGGTCGGCATGGTGTTCCAGAAGGCCAACCCCTTCCCGCTCTCGATCCGCGAGAACGTTGTCTTCGGGCCGAAGCTGGCGGGGGTGACGTCCGCGAGCACCCTCGAGCAGACGCTCCAGACCTCCCTGCAGCGGGCCAACCTCTGGGAGGAGGTCAAGGACAGCCTGGGCCGCTCGGCGCTCCAGCTCTCCGGAGGCCAGCAGCAGCGGCTGTGCATCGCCCGCGCCCTGGCCTCGTCCCCGGATGTGCTGCTCCTCGACGAGCCGGCCTCGGCGCTGGACCCGATCGCCACCGCGAAGCTCGAGGAGACCGTCCTGGAGCTCGCCGAGCAGGTCACGATCCTGCTGGTGACCCACAACCTCCAGCAGGCGGCGCGGGTGGCCGGGCGGACCGCGTTCCTCTACCTCGGCCAGTTGGTGGAGGAGGGCGAGACGGAGAGCTTCTTCTCGGCGCCGCGCGAGAAGCTCACCGAGGAGTACATTACCGGCAGGTTCGGCTAGGGAGTTGAGGATGACGGAACGGTCTCTGGATCACGACTTGCACGAGCTGAAGGCCCTGCTCCTCGCCATGGCCGGCGAGGCGGAGCGGGCGCTCGACCTGGCCATCCGGTCGCTGGTCGAGCGCGACAGCGAGCTGGCGGAGAAGGTCATCGAGGGCGATGCGCTCATCGACCGCCACGAGGTCGAGGTGGACCACAAGGCGATCGAGCTGATCGTCCGGCACCGGCCCATGGCCCGCGACCTGCGGCTGGTCGTCATGGCCACCAAGCTCGCCCCCGAGCTCGAGCGGGTGGCGGACCACGCCGTGGGCATCGCGCGCCAGGCGCTTTTCCTCAACAAGGTTCCACCGCTGAAGCCGTTCATCACCCTGCCGAGCATGGCCGGCGCCGCCGGCGCGATGCTGCGGGACGCCATCGACTCCTTCGTCCACGAGGACAGCCAGCAGGCCCGCCGCGTGATCGTCCGGGACGCCGCGGTGGACGCCATGCACGAGCAGATCTTCCGCGAGCTGCTCACCTACATGATGGAGGAGCCGCGGACGATCCCGCGCGCCCTGGCGCTGCTGCTCGTCGCCCGGTCCCTGGAGCGCACCGGCGACCAGGCGACCAACATCGCCGAGCAGGTCGTCTTCCTGGTCGAGGCCGAGGACATCCGGCACCAGAAGCCCGAGGGAGAGCCCCGGGCGTGAGCACGGCTCCCCGCTTCTCGCTGCGCGACGTGGTGTGCCGGTACGACGGCAAGGCGGCGGTGCACGGCGTCACCATGGACATCGACGCCGCCGGCGTGACCGCCTTCATCGGCCCCTCGGGGTGCGGCAAGTCGACCATCCTGCGCTGCCTCAACCGCATGAACGACGTGGTGCACGGGTTCTCCCTGTCCGGCGACGTTCGGCTCGACGGGGAGGACATCTACCTCCGCACCACCGACCCGGTGCAGGTGCGGCGCCGCGTCGGCATGGTGTTCCAGCGCTCCAACCCCTTCCCGTCGTCGGTGTTCGACAACGTCGCGTACGGGCTGCGCCTGCACGGCTCACCGTCCAGGGCCGACGAGGAGCTGCAGGTGGAGGAGGCGCTCCGGGCCGCCGCACTGTGGGACGAGGTCAAGGATCGCCTCGAGAGCTCCGCCACCATGCTCTCCGGCGGCCAGCAGCAGCGGCTCTGCATCGCCCGCGCCCTCGCGGTCAAGCCCGAGGTGTTGCTCTTCGACGAGCCGGCCTCGGCCCTCGATCCAGTGTCCACGCAGCGGGTCGAGGAGCTGGTGGCGGAGCTGGGGAAGAGGCTCACGGTGGTCATCGTGACCCACAACCTGCAGCAGGCATCCCGGGTGGCCGACCGCACCGCCTTCTTCCTGCTCGGCAGGCTCGTCGAGTACGCTCCCACCGTGGACCTCTTCACCAGGCCCCGCGAGGTCGAGACCGAGCGCTACGTGTCGGGGAGGTTCGGATGAGCGGCCTCGTGTTCCTGGTCGAGGACGACGTCGACATCGCCGCCCTGGTCCGGCGCCACCTCGAGCGCTCGGGGGAGCTCCGGGTCCTGTGCTTCGGACGCGGGGACGAGTTCCTCGCCGCCTGCGAGACCCGGTTGCCCGACCTCGTGATCCTCGACCTCAACCTGCCCGACGTGGACGGCCTCACCCTGTGCCGCGAGCTGCGCGGCTGGGACGCGTCGAAGACCCTGCCCATCCTCATGCTCACCGCCCGCGCCGGCGAGGGCGACCGGGTCACCGGCCTCGATCTCGGCGCCGACGACTACCTCACCAAGCCGTTCTCCCTGCGGGAGCTGGGCGCCCGGGTGGGCGCTCTGCTGCGGCGCGTCGGCTGGGAGCGCGGGACCACCGAGGGCGTCTACGAGGACGCCACCATCACCGTCGACCGCTCCCGCCACCTGGTGCAGGTAAGCGGCCGAGAGGTCCACCTCACCAGGCGGGAGCTCGATGTGCTCTGGTACCTGATCTCTCTGGGCGGGAGACTCGCCACCCGCGAGCAGATCCTCGACGCGGTCTGGGGCCTGGCGACCACCGTGGAGGAACGCACCGTCGACGCCCACATCCGCACCCTGCGGCGCAAGCTCGGTGCTGACCTCATCGAGACCCACATCGGCTCGGGCTACCGCTTCCGGCGGGAGCCATGAGGTTCCGGCGCTCTCCGGGTTGGCAGGTCGGCGTCGCGACCGCGCTCGTCGTGCTGGCCGGGACGGCGCTGATCGTCACCGCGAGGGCTTCCCGCGCCCACGGGGCTGACCTCAAGCGTCTCATCAGGGCAGTGGAAACCCTCGCTCCCCGGGCGGAGCCGCTCCTGCAGGCAAGCTCCGAGGTGGCGGACGCCGAGATCCGGACCTGGGCCGCAGCGAGCGGCCTGCGCGTGACGCTCATCCTCCCGACCGGCGAGGTGCATGCCGACTCCTGGACGCTGCCCGCCTACCTCGGCCGCCTCGAGAACCACCTGGGGCGCCCGGAGGTGCAGGCGGCCCTGCGCCAGGGCGCGGGCGTGGCGAGCCGGCGGTCGATCACCACCGACCGTCCGACCGCGTACGTGGCCCGGATGCTCGGTCCGACCGGCCATCCCGCCGGCTTCCTGCGGCTGGCCGACGACACGCGCGACACATCGTGGCCGTGGGAGGCGGTGCTCCTGGCGCTGGCGGTCGGTGCCGTGGCCGGGGGACTCTCCGAGGCTCGCAGCCGGCGGCAGCACCGCGCCGTGGCCGCGCAGCTCGTCGGCTGGACCGATCTCCCGGCCAACGCCGACCCGGGTGCCATCGCGGCCGAGGCCTCGAGCCGGTTTGCAGCCGAGCGGGAGGCGCAGAGCCGTCGCATCGAGGTGCTGCGGTCCGCCCTCGGACAGGTGACCGAGGGCGTGGTGCTGCTCGACCGCCAGCGCACCATCCGCCTGTGCAACAGCGCCGCCCGGAGCCTGCTCTCCGAGGACCTCCGGGAAGGACGGGCGCTGCTCGACGCGGTGCGGGCTCCCGAGCTGCTCGCGGCCGTCGACGACGCCGTGCGGGCAGGCAGGGAGGCGCACACGTCGCTGTCCGGGCGCGACGGGGCCGAGCTGGCAGTGCGCGTGGCGCCGCTGCCCGACCAGGAGCTGGGCGCCGCGATCGTGCTGCGCGACGTCGCCGGCGAGCGCCGGCTCGAGCGCGCCCGCCGCGCCCTGGTGGCCGACCTGGCCCACGAGCTGCGCACCCCTCTGACCGTGCTGGGCGCCCTCGCCGAGGAGATGCGCATCGACAGTCTGGACGACCGGCTCATCGCCACCATCGAGCGGCAGGTGGGTCGCCTCACCGTCTTCGCCCGGGAGCTGGAGGAGCTTGCCCGCATCGAGTCCGGGCAGATCCGCCTCGACCTGGCCGAGACCGACGTGGCCAGCCTGGCGCGGACCGTCCTCGGCGACCTCGGGAGCCAGGCGGAGAAGGCCGGCGTGGCGCTGACTCTGGAAGCCGAGGCCGCAACGTTGCGGACCGACCAGGTGCGCCTCGCCCAGGTGCTCACCAACCTCGTGGACAACGCCATCCGCTACAACCGGCCCGGCGGGACGGTGCGGGTCCAGGTGGCACACACGGAAGCAGGCGTCCGCCTCACCGTCACCGACACCGGCCTCGGCATCCCGGCGGCCGACGTGCCCCTCGTGTTCCAGCGCTTCTACCGGGTCCGCCGGGGCAGCGGTCCCGAGGAGGGCAGCGGCCTCGGCCTCGCCATCGTCAAGCACCTGGTTCACGCCCTCGGCGGCACCATCCAGCTCTCCTCCCGCGAGGGCGAGGGGACGGAGGTCGTCGTCACGTTCCAGACGAGTGTTGCGCCATAAACCAGAGTTGGCGTCCCGGAGTCCGCGCCGAGTCCCGATGCAGGCGAGGTACCCGGAGGCAGCACGCTCGACGAGGTGTCCTTCGGTCCAAACAGCAAGGACCTCCCCCGGAGAGGAGGAGGTCCCGTAGTCGGTGCTCGCTGACTCCGAGCCAATGGTATCCCGGCGCTACTGCTCCGTCACCAGGACCTTGGCGGCCATGGCCTGGCGGGTGAGGGCGCCGGCGGCCACCTGGCGCAGGTCGCGGATCCGGGCCTTCAGCACCAGGCGCACCTCCCGGCCGCCCTCGAAGTCGCTGAAGAAGCCCCCGTCCAGGACGCCGGCCACCACCACCCAGCGGTCGTCGCCCAGCTCGCCGAGGGTCGGGCCGTAGTCGATGAGGGTGTCCACCAGCTCCCCGCGCAGCGCCGCCAGCTCGCCGGCGCGCCTGGCCTCCACCTCCTTCTTCAGCTCCGCGAGGCTCTTGCCCCGCCTTCCGGCGGCCCCCGGGGCGGCCTCGCCATGCTCCGGTCGGTCGTCCTCCTCGGTCTCCTCGATCGTCCGCAGCAGCAGGGCCATGTCGGGCGCGTGCTCGATCTCGCCGCCCAGCTCGCCGCGGAAGAAGAAGACGGCGCCGTAGTCGTCGAGCACGATGCCGGTGGTGTCCCCCATCCCCGTCCGCACGTGCGTGCTCTGGACCAGGACCTCGTGCAGGACGCGCTCCATGACCCGCACCTTGCGGTCGAGGCGGGCCGGGCCCTCCTCGCCGCGCGCCATCGCCACGAACAGCAGCCCCACGAGGGCCGTCAGGATTGCCGTCATCAAGGTGATCTTCCAGCGTCCGCTGCTTGTCTCTTCGGCCATCATCGTTCTCTCCCTTCACCGCCTGCGGCCGGCACCTCGAGCCGCGCCGGCGTGGTCTGGTTGGTCCGTGCCTGCCGCACCGCCGCCAGGTCCAGCCGGGTGCGGAGGTCGTTGTACTGGCGCTCCTGCCGGGTGCTCAGCGCCCGGAAGAGGAGCTTCGCCGTTTCGGTCTGGGTCTCGGTCTGTCGCCGCTCCAGGTCGTCGAAGCGCGCTGCAGTCACGCCCGCGAGCGCCTGGGTGATGGCGACGAACTCGGCTCGTGTGAGGTACTCCTGCCCGTCCGGGGCGAGAAGCTTCGCGCTCGCCGCCTGCAACGTCGGGTCGGGCCCGGCCTCCGGCCCGAAGCGCACGACGAACCCGCCCGGGGTGCGGTCGACCCGCAGGCCGGACGCCAGCAGGCCGGCGCCCAGGAGCGTCGCGCCGAGGAAGCCGGCCGCGGCGGCCAGCGCCCGGCGCCCGGGCGACCCGGGGACCCGCTCGGCGGGGAGACGGAACGGGAGCTCTCCCGCAGGTGGCACCGCCCGCCGGGGCCGGGCCTCGTCGTCACGAAGGGCCGCCAGCATCGCCCGGGCCTCCCCGAGCTCCTGCCAGTCGCGGCGCAGCGCCTCGTCCGAGGCCATCGCCTCGTCGAGCTCCCGCCGCTCGTCGTCCGGCAGCTCGCCGTAGAGCGCGCGGACCATGCGGTCGCGCATGCCGTCCAGAGATTGCTCGGTCATGACGCCCTCCCCTCCGCGGCCGCGATCGCCGCAGCCGCGTGCTCCCCCACAAGGCGCCGCAGCGCCCTGAAACCGTAGAAGATCCGCGACCGGACGGTGGCCGCTGGCACGCCGGTCATCGCGGCGACCTCGCTCGCGTTGAAGCCTTCCATCTCGCGCAGGACAATGGCCGTGCGCTGCTCCTCGGGGAGCCTCGCGAGCACCCGGCGGACCAGCGCCGCCTTCTCGGAGCGCTCGGCGTCCTCGTGGGGGCTCGCCGAGCGGTCCGGCCACTCCGCCGCCGCCTCGTCGAGCTCGACCATCCGCAGCCCGCTCCGGCGCCGCCCGCGGTCCCGGGTCAGGTTGATGGCGATCTGGTGCAGCCAGGTGCCGACGTGCTCGGGCTGGCGCAGCGTGCGGATGCCGACGAAGGCGCGCAGCAGCGCCTCCTGGCAGGTGTCGTGGGCGTCGTCCTCGTTGCCCAGCGTCCGGCACAGGAACCGTTGCAGCCGGGGCTCCCAGCGGCGGGCCAGCAGCGTGAACGCCTCGCGGCTGCCACCCTGGCTGAGCACCGCGAGCTGCGCGTCTGTCATCGATTCCACCAGGACCCTCCGTCAGGATTCCCTGCTCGTCACGTTAGACGAAAGCGGGGGCCAGAGTGTTGAAGGCGCCCGGACCTCCGGTCGCGCCAACATGCACTATCCTCCCAGGAAGGAGCCGGGGACCAAGGCGGGGCACACCGGGTACGTGCCGCCACGACGATCGATCGGAAGGTGCGACGATGACGACCGAGCACAGGCAGCAGCCACCGGACCCCCGGGCCGATCGCGGCTCGTGGTGGCGCGAGAGGGCGAGGCCGGCGTGGCAGAGCTTCGAGTGGCCGGTCGTCGGCGGGCTGGTTGGGCTGTCGGTCCTGCTCGGCTACGTCGGATTCGCGAAGCTCCCCGGGGCGGCGCGCTCGCCGCTGGACTGCCTCTACCTGGCGCTGCAGCTCTTCGTCCTGCAAAGCGGGGACGTGGCCCGGATGCCATGGGAGCTCGAGGTGGCGCGGTTCCTGGCCCCCGCGGTGACCGTCTACACCGCGGTCAAGGCGGCGGCGGTGATTCTCCGGGAGCAGTGGCAACTGCTGCGCCTCCGCCTCATGGACGGTCACATCGTGATCTGCGGGCTGGGGCGGAACGACCAGCTCGTCAAGGACTTCCGTCGTGCCGGCGAGCCGGTCGTGGTGATCGAGAAGGACGAGGAGAACGACGAGATCAAGCCGAGCCGCGATCTCGGCGCGATCGTCCTGGTCGGCGACGCCACCGACCGCTCGATGCTGCGCAAGGCGCGCGTCCACCGCGCCCGGCACGTGGTGGTGATCTGCGGCAGCGACGGCCTCAACGTGGAGGTGGCGGTCGAGATCCTGCGGATCCTGCGCGACAGGCGCGAGGCGGTGCGCCGGCCCGTCGGGTGCTTCGTCCACGTGGTGAGCCTCGAGCTGGGGATGCTGTTCCGGCAGAACCCCCTGTGCGCCGAGACCGCCGACCTCGCCGAGGTGCGGCTCTTCACCGTGTACGGCAACGCCGCGCGGCTCCTGTTCCGGGACACCCCTCTCGACCACGAGCGCGTCACCGCCGAGGACCCCCGGAGCGTGCGGCTGGGGATCATCGGCTTCGGCCAGATGGGCGAGCGCGTCGCCCTCCAGGCGGCCCGCTCGGCGCAGCTCGCGCACGGGAAGCTGCTGGAGATCCAGATCGTGGACCGGGAGGCCGGCCTGCGACGGCGCGGCTTCAACCACCGCTACCCTCAGCTCGATCGGGTCTGCGCGACCACCTTCGTCGAGGGCGACGCAGACGACCCCGCCGTGCTGACGGAGCTGCTGGGCTGGGTCACCGACGACCGGGCCCTGGGCTCCCTCGTCATCTGCTTCGACGACGACTCCCGCGGCCTGGCGTGCGTCATGCGCCTGATGGCCGGGCTCGGCGGGCACCACGTGCCGATCTCGGTGCGGATGAGCGACGCCACCGGGCTCGCAACCCTCCTGAGAGCCCGCGACTACGGCACCGCCGGGCGCACCCGGGCGCACCCGTTCGGCATGGTCAACCTCACCTGCACCCGCGAGATGGTGATCACCGAGCAGCTCGACACCCTGGCGCGGGCCATCCACGAGCGGTACGTCGCGCAGCGCCGCGCCCAGAGCAGCTCACCCGACGATCCATCCCTGCAGCCCTGGGAGCGCCTGCCCGACGACCTCAAGGACTCCAACCGCCACCAGGCCGACCACATCCCGGTCAAGCTCCGCGCCATCGGCTGCATCAGCTCGCCGACGCGCGCGGGGGGGACGCCGGTCGCCGGCTTCACACCCGGGGAGCAGCAGATCCTGGCGAGAATGGAGCACGCCCGCTGGGTCGCCGAGCGGCTCCTGGCCGGGTGGATCCCCGGCCCCAGGAGCGCCGAGCGGAAGACCAGCCCGTATCTCGTGCCATGGGAGCAGCTCCCCGCCGAGATCCAGCAGTACGCCATCGAGTCCGCGCTCGGAATCCCGGACCTCCTGGCCCGGATCGGCGAGCAGCTCTACCGCACCGCCCCCGCCCCCACCTCCGGCTGACCTGACTGCTCGCGAGCTACCGCGACGTTCCACCAATCACAGGCGCAAGGTTTTCGGACCCCGGACCCCGGACCCCGGACCCCTGGTCGGGGGCAGGCAGGTTCTCCGCCTTCCATCGCATCGCCATGGAGATGCGGCTGCGTCCGGAGGGGTGGTCGAAGAAGATGGCCTCCTCGAGAGGGCCGGGCGACATCTTGCGGTACTCGCCCAGCTTGAGGCCGGATGATCGTGTTGACCACCGGCGTGGCGACGAAGAAGAAGACCGAGAAGAGCAGCACCAGCAGCGGCAGGCCGGCGGGGTCGGCGATGCCGCTCACGCCCCAGCGCCCGCCCCAGCGCGCCACCGCCTTCCCGAACGACCAGCGCACGAAGGCGAACCCCACCGCCAGCAACAGGCCGAACTGCAGGATCATCTTCCACACGTGGTTGAGGACGTAGTGGCCCATCTCGTGGGCCATCACCGCCTCGATCTCGGCCAGCGAGGAGCGGTTGAGGAGGTTGTCGTTGAGGGCGATCCGCTCGGTCCCGAGCATGCCGGCGACGTTGGCCGAGATGCGGGTCGTCTGCTTCGAGGCGTCCACCACGAACACGTCGGCCGCCGGGATCGAGTTGGCGCGTGCCAGCCGCAGGATCGGTTCGCGCACCGCCGGGTCCTCGAGACTCGTGTACGTGTTGAACAGGGGCTCGATGAACACCGGCGCGATGGCGATCGAGACCACCAGGAAGACCATCGCCACCCCGGTTCCCCACAGCCACCAGGTGCGGGGCGCGCGGCGGAAGACGGCGTACAGCGCCATCAGGGCGAGGCCACCCAGGATGGCACCGACCAGCAGCGCCTTGGCCTGGTCGCCCATCCACCCCCCGAACGTCTGGGTGGCGAAGCCGTACTGCTTCTCGCGGACGAACCCCTGGTACACCGTGAGGGGGAAGCCGATCACGGAGGTGATGACGAGGTACTGCACCCAGTACAGCGCGCTCTGCAGGGTCGGAAATCGGGTGATCCGGGCCGCCACGTCGCGCATGCGCGCCGACAGCCGCGTGCCCAGCAGCAGCCAGGCGACGGCAGCGCCGAACAGGAACCCCCAGAGCTGCAGCCAGTACCCGCCCACGAAGTAGGCGTCGGAGCGGCTCTTCTGCTCCGCCGTCTGCCGCGCCATGTACGCCTCGGTCGCCGCCGCGGCGTCGAAGCTCCCGTCCGCCGGCGCCGGCGTCTGCGCAAGGGTCTGCGGTGCGGCAAGGGCCACTACAGCCAGGACCATCACGAACAGGGGCGCAACACGACGCCAGCCACCATCCATCGCTTCCTCCATCCCCACCCGGCACACACTCGGTCAGCCTTGGCGGGGCACATCACCTTCTACGCAAACACCGGCCGTCCGGTTCCTCGCCCACCCTGCCAGGCTCAAGGCTGCAGGCTCAAGGCTCAAGCTCCCCCGGCCACCCTCCACCGCTCCCCGCCTCGGATTGCGGGGAAAGGGCGGAGCCTCTTGCAGAATCCGACCTCTCGAGGGCTACCGCTCCGGTCCCCTCGCCCCGCGAAGCGGGGAGATGGATAGGGTGAGGGGCGCTTTCTTACTCATTCACAACGGCTTGCACCCCCTCACCCCGGCCCTCTCCCCCTGCGGGGGCGAGGGGGAGGAACAGAGCGCTGAGAGTATTGCAAGCGGCTCGGTGGACTTGCCTTTCCCGGAGCCCGGACCCCGGACCCCGGGCTCCGGGCGTAGAATCCCCGGCGGGACGGATCGACCATGCGCACACGGCTCGCCTGCGTCGCAACCCTGGGGTTGGTTCTTGCACGTGGCTCGGCGGTGGGGGCACCTCTCGACACCGAGCTCCTGGCCGGCCTGAAGGTCCGCGCGATCGGCCCGGCCACCATGTCCGGGCGCATCGCCGCCATCGACGCCGTGGAGTCGAACCCCGACGTCATCTACGCCGGCGTCGGCACCGGCGGGGTGTGGAAGTCCGAGAACGGCGGCGTCACCTGGAAGCCCGTCTTCGACAAGGAGAAGGTCGCCGCGGTCGGCGCCGTTGCCATTTTCCAGCCGAGCCCGGACATCGTCTGGGTGGGCACGGGCGAGGGCAACCCGCGCAACAGCGCGACGGGGGGCAACGGCGTCTACCGCTCCCTCGACGGTGGCCGGCACTGGACCCACCTCGGCCTCGACCGCACCGAGCGCATCCACCGCATCGTCCTCCACCCAACAGATCCGGACGTGGCCTGGGTCGCCGCCCTGGGCCAGATGTGGGGCGAGAACCCCGAGCGCGGCGTCTTCAAGACCGTCGACGGCGGCACGACCTGGCAGCGGGTGCTGTTCGTGGACGAGCGCACCGGCTGCGCGGACCTCGTGATCGACCCGGTCAATCCCCGCAAGCTGCTCGCCGCGATGTGGGACTACCGTCGCTGGCCTCACAGCTTCCGCTCCGGCGGACCGGGGTCGGGGCTGTGGGTGACCCACGACGGCGGCACCACCTGGACGCGCCAGACCGAGGAGGACGGTCTGCCCAAGGGCGAGCTGGGGCGCATCGGCCTCGCCATCTGCCGCACCCATCCCGAGGTGGTCTACGCCCTCGTCGAGGCCTCCAGGAGCGCGCTGCTGCGCTCCGAGAACGGCGGCCGCACCTGGACGAAGGCCACCGAGGAGCAGGAGGTCGCCGACCGCCCGTTCTACTACGCCGATCTGCGTGTCGATCCCGAGCGCCCCAACCGCGTCTACAGCCTCGCCTCGCTGCTCTGGGTCTCCGACGACAGCGGCACGACGTTCCAGCGCCTCACCAGCTACGGGAACCTCCACCCGGACTTCCACGCCCTGTGGATCGACCCGCGCGACCCCGGCCACCTGGTCATCGGCAACGACGGCGGCATCGGCGTGTCCTGGGACCGCGGCCGGACCTGGCGGTTCGTGGGGAACCTGCCTCTCGCCCAGTTCTACCACGTCAACGTCGACCTGGAGGTCCCCTACAACGTCTACGGCGGCCTGCAGGACAACGGCTCCTGGGTCGGACCGTCGGAGGTGTGGGAGAACGGAGGCATCCGCAACCACCACTGGCAGGAGGTTGGCTTCGGCGACGGCTTCGACGTCTCGCCCGACCCCGCCGACCCCACGCAGGGGTACTCCATGAGCCAGGAGGGCAACCTGCGGCGGTGGAGCCTGCGCACCGGCGAGCAGAAGGAGATCAAGCCCAACGGCCCCGAGGGCCTCAAGCTGCGCTTCAACTGGAACGCCGGCTTCGCCCAGGACCCGTTCGAGCCGGGCACGATCTACTACGGCTCCCAGCTCCTGCACCGCTCCACCGACCGCGGCGATAGCTGGACCGCGATCTCCCCGGACCTCACCACCAACAACCCGGAGTGGCAGAAGCAGTCGAGCTCGGGCGGCCTCACCCCGGACGTCACGGGCGCCGAGAACCTCACCACCATCGTCGCCATCGCCCCGAGCCCCGTGCAGAAGGGAGTTATCTGGGTGGGCACGGACGACGGCCGCCTGCATGTCACGCGCGACGGCGGGCAGAGCTGGGCGAGCGTCGAAGGGAACCTCAAGGGCGTGCCGGCCAACACCTGGATCCCGCACGTCAGGGCCTCGCGCTTTGACGCCGGCGCGGCGTTCGTCGTCCTCGACGACCACCGCCGCTCCAACTGGACGCCCTACGTCTTCAAGACGGCGGACTTCGGCCAGACCTGGACGAGCCTGGCCACCAGCACCCTGTGGGGGTACTGCCTGACCATCGAGCAGGACACCGTCGACCCGAAGCTGCTCTTCCTGGGCACCGAGTTCGGCCTCTGGATCTCCCAGGACGGCGGCGCGAGCTGGTGGCAGCTCAGGCACGGGCTGCCGATCGTCTCGGTGATGGACCTCGCCGTCCACCCCCGCGAGCACGACCTGGTGATCGCCACCCACGGCCGCTCGCTGTACATCCTGGACGACATCCGCCCGCTCCGCACCCTCTCGCCCGCGACCATGGCGAAGCCACTGCACCTCTTCGACATCCCGGATGCGCAGCAGCACGTCGTCCGGCAGTCGGGCGGCGAGCGGTTCCCCGGGGACGACGAGTTCCGCGGCGCCAACCCGCCCTACGGCGCGATCCTCACCTTCTCCCTCAACGTCGACGGGCTGCCCCACCCCGACGAGGAGAAGGAGCGCGCCCGCAAGGAGAAGGAGCGGTCCAGCGCGAAGCCCTCCCCGAAGGATGCGGGCGCCGACGAGAAAGGTGAAGAGACCGACAAGGAGAAGGGACCGCGCGCCACGATCACCGTCGCCGACACCACCGGCACGGTCATCCGTACCTTCAAGGCCAAGGTCACCCAGGGCCTCAACCGGGCCGCCTGGAACCTCCGCCGCGACGAGTTCAAGGCCCCAGCAGGCGAGGACCGCTGGTGGGAGGGTGAGGAGGGCTCCGCCGGCCCCGAGGTCCCGCCCGGGCTCTACACGGTGACCGTGAAGTACAAGGACCACACGGCATCCGCGAGCGTCCGGGTCCTCCCCGACCCGCGCTTCGAGGTCTCCGAGGCCGACCGCTCGGCCCGCTGGCAGGCCCTGCTACGGGCTGGCGCGCTCCAGGAAACGGTGACCGAGGCGATCCAGCGCATCACCGACGCGCGCACCGACGTCGACGCCGTGGTGGCGAAGCTCAAGGCCGCCGACAAGGCGGAGAAGAAGGGCAGCGCCGACGACGCCATCGACCCGGCGAGCCCCCGCAAGCCCCTCCTCGACGACGCGAAGGCCCTCAAGGACAAGCTCCTCGCCGTGGAGAAGAAGCTCCGCGTGCCGCCCAAGACCAAGGGCATCGTGGACTACGACGACGTGCTCGAAAAGGTGCGCACCGCCCAGTGGTCGATCGGCTCCTCGTGGAAGGCCCTCACGCCGGTTCAGACCGGGAAGCTGGCGATCGCCGAGAAGCGGGTGGCCGCGGCCATCGCCGAGGTGAACGAGCTCTTCGCCAGGGATGTCGCACCGTTCCGCCAGAAGGTCCACGCCGCCGGCATCGCCCTCCTGGACGAGCGACCCCCGCTCGCGGTCCCGGCGCGGTGAAGACAGGGGAGAGGGGAGAGGGGAGAGGGGAGAGCAAGACAAAGACCTCCGCTGCCCGTGAAGACAGGGCGGGTGGTCGCGGTGGTCCTTGAGCCTTGAGCCCTCCCGGCCGGGCGGCGGAGCTGAGGTCTGAGGCCCAAGGCCTGAGCCCCGGGTGGGCGGTGGTCCTTGAGCCTT
>JALOLB010000296.1 GCA_025456225.1 Thermoanaerobaculaceae bacterium | reverse complement strand
GCCGAGACCCGGAGCGGCTCGCGGGCGCTACCTGGCGTCCTCGGCGAACGCGCCAGCGGCCAGCTTTCTGGCGTGGTCGCGGACGTCGGGCGGCCACGGCTCGACCTGCGCGTCGAAGCGGGTCCGCTCACCGGCGAACAGGGCGCGGATCGCCTCTTCGAAGCCGGGGAGGTTGCCGGCCAGGGCGGACATGAAGCGGTAGGCCGCCTCCTGCGCCCGGCGCTGCCGGTCCCTGCCCTCGTTGGCCTTGCGCGCCGCCTCGACGAGCCTGCGCAGCGCCACGGAGGCGCCGCCGGGCTGGCCGCCCAGCCACTCCCAGTGGCGCGGCAGCAGCGTGACCTCGCGCGCCACGACGCCGAGCTTGGGCCGGCCGGGTCCCCGCGGCACCTCGGCGGACGGCTCGGCGGTCCGCGTCATCGGCTCAGGCAGGTCCGTCCCGCCGGCGCCGAGGTCCAGGTCGATCTGCTCGCTCGTGACGTCGTCGAAGACCAGGATCGGGGCGCTGCCGTCCTGCTCGAATGCTCGTCTGGCCGCGACCGCGACCTCGGCGAGCGTGCCCGAGGCGATGCGGCGCAGACCGGAAAAAGCGGTGCAGCTCGACTGTTCGGTGGTGTCCATCGTCGTCCTCCCGGCCGGCAGGGTTCCTGGCCGGCGCAATATTCTATCCGGGTAAAATAGAATGGTCAATACTACCCGGACGAAACCGGCCGGAATCGCCTGCCTGCCGCGCGACCCCCGGCCGCCCACCAGGAAGAACCCCCCGAAACCCACGGTGCAGGCGGACGGGTGGCGATGGCGAGCCGGAACCTGTCCGCGCCGCGCTGGGCTGGGACGACCTCGGGTTGCTTGGCCGCGCCGGCCTGCGCGTCGTCCCGGTGCCGCTGTCGGCCTGGCGGCGCGACCGCGCGGCGTGCCTCGCCGCCGTCGATGCCGCGCTGGCCGCGAGTGTCCCGGGCGTGGCGTCTTCGGGAGGCGTGCCGCCAGCGGCGGACGCGACGCCCGGGCAGCTCTCCCGGCCGGAGGGCCGGGGGTAGAATCGAGTCGGAGGCTCCCGCCATGCACGCTCCATCCGTCACCCGGCGTCACCCGTCCGTGCGGGCATGGCCCCGCGTGCTCGCCTGCATCCTTGGGCTCGGCCTGGCAGCCGCCGCGGTGGCGGAGGACCCGGGCGGCGCCGCAGGCACCGCCCCGCGGTCGCCCCGCCGCCACCTGCAGCGGCAGGAGCAGGTGCAGCGCCTGCGCTGTCTGTACAACGGCTACCTCCTCACGGTGGACCCGGTGAAGGCCATGGCGGCCGCGTCGGCGGGGGACCGGCACCGGCTCTGGGTGCTCCACGCCGTGCTCGTGCACCCCCAGACGGGCAGGATCGCCGGCATCTATCCGGCGCTGGGGACGCCCGCCTTTGCGGGGGGCCCGGTGGCGAGGGACGTCGCCTCGTACCAGGTGCTGGCGACCTCCGAGACTCCCCCTGCACCCGGGATCACCGCCGCCCAGCTCAAGACGTACTGGCGGCAGGCCGGCGTGCCGGAGGCGCTGCTCGCGGGCGCCGAGTGGGTCGACCTCGGCGGTGCCGTGGCGACCCCCGGCCTGACCGACACGCACTTCCACGTCTCGAGCTGGTCCAAGAAGGTGCCCGCCCCGGGCGAGCGCTTCGGGTACTACGCCGATCTCTCGGACCCCGGCTACTACGTCATCCCCGGGGAGTGGACCCGCACCTGCGCCCGGGACGCGCTGTGGCGGATCGTTGCGGACGCCAATGCGCACCTGATCGACACCCAGGACGACGGCATCTTCCTGCACGGCTACATCCTCACCGAGGTCGACAGCGGCCCTTCCGGCGAGCCCAGGGCGGCGTACGTCTACTCCCCGTCCGCGACGTGCACGCCGCCGACCCCGAACCCCGCGTACCTCCCCAACCGCGTCGGTGCCAGGCAGGTGACGGTGCCTCCCAACGTCTGCACGGCCGACGCGTCGACCTGGCCGGCGATCGACTACCCCATGGTGCCGGCGCTCGTCGTGCAGACCTCCGGGCAGTCGTGCTGGTACAACGCGGCACTGCTGGACGGCTACAACCTGAAGCAGGAGCAGATCGGCTCGCTCACGCCCCCGGTGCCGTTGACGGCTGCTGTCACGACCGGGTCGGCCGACGGCGCGACGTGGACACTGACCGCCACCTCCGACACGGCAGCCGACGTGCTGTTCACCGCTCCCACGCCGTACCCGCTCGACGTGGTCGTGACCAGGTCCGGGGAGAGCGGCACACTGACCGTTCCGTTCGATGTCCTGTCCGCTCAGGCCACGTCACGGACGCTCATCGCCCAGGCCATGATCCCCGAGCTGGCCACGACGGCGCTCGCTGGCCAGGTGACCGGCTTCCAGGCACGGCCGTTCTACCGCCGCATCGCCGAGTGCATTCCGAAGGCCACCTGGGATGCCGCCGCCGCGTACTGGGGCGAGTCGCCCGGCACCGACACCGTCGGCTACGGCTCGTGGGATCCCCGCAACCCGTACGCCACCAACTGGTACAACGGCGCCAAGCGGGGGCTCATCCAGTACTTCTTCGACACCGTGGCGCAGGCGTGGCGCCCGACCGGCTACGCCGAGCACTACCCGATGCGCGACGCGCTCGCCACCGTGGTGGTGAGCTCTCCGTCGGTGGCAGACATCATGACCCAGGCCAGGAACACGGCCGCGTGGTGCCACCGGCACGGGCTCACCCTTGCCAACGACATCATGTTCTACCGGCGCGACGGCGAGGCCTCGCAGTTCAGGGGGTACCAGGCGCTCTCGTACGACCACGCCGCCGAAGCCGGCTTCAACGCCAGCGTCGGGCTCGACCCCGGCGTCGCGACCGGCGACCTCAACCTCCGCATCGGGATGTACTACTACATCGAGAGCGGCGATGACGTGGCCGAGACCCTGCGGCTGGGGCATGACGCCACGAACGGCTCCGACCTCGACCGGCTCAAGCCCGCCTCCTCGCACCCCGAGTACCCGGGGTGGGTGCGCTGGCTCGGCTGGAAGCTGCAGCTCGACGGCGCGGCCTACACCCGAAACAACTTCACCAACGCGCCGGCGGCCAAGATCACCCGCACCGACCCGGTGACCGTCGCCAACGAGCTCGGCAACCAGGTCAACTTCATGGACCACTCGTTCGGGCTGCTGACCATGACCGACCTGCAGGAGCAGGTGCTGACGAGCCGCGAGAGCGCGGCGCTGTACTGGTTCATTCGCGAGGCCGACCCGAGCTCGCAGTTCCACAACCCCCAGATCACCCGCGACTGGACCGCGTTCAAGAAGGGGGTCGTCGGCTTCCTCGGCGTGTCGTTCGAGTCCCAGACGCTCGCCGCCGACCTCGGCAAGCTGAGCCGCGTGCCGCTGACCACCGCGCAGGCCACCCAGCTCGCCGGCAAGCTGGTGGCCGTCGTCGCGCAGGTGAACGACGCCTGGGACCGCACCCTCTCGGCCCTCATCCGCATCTGGTTCGAGGCCTCGCGCTCGCCGTCGGGCCTGCCCCCGCTCCCCGGGCAGACCGTGTGCCACACCTCGGGGGACGGCGGCGTCGACCTGTGGGCGCGCGCCATCCGCCAGCTCAAGCAGGATGTCGAGAGCCTGCCGACCCGCTGGGAGGACCTGCCGGCCCGCTGGAAGGCCGTCGTGCCGCAGGACGCCAACCTCCCGGCGATTCGACGCACGTTCAGTGACGAGCGCTTCCGCATGGAGCACCTCATCTTCATCTCGGAGCACCTGCTCAACACGATCCAGGGCGCCGGCGGCCTCAACACCGGCACCACGCCCCACACCCGCAACGCCGTGCTGTCGTTGCAGCCGGCGATCATGCTGCTGGACGGAGGGGACGGAGGCGGGTTCCCGGTCGCCCAGGAGCTGTGGCAGCTCCCCCACACCTCGCTCGACGTGTGGCGCGGCCTGCCCGCGGTGCCCCGTCAACACCACATGGACGCCCTGGGCACGTTCCTCGCAAACGACATCCCCTTCACCATCAACACCGACCCGCCGGCCATGCGGGACCCCCGGCCGGCGTTGACCGTGGTCGGCGCGGTCGCGCGCACCCCGGTCGAGATCGACCCCACCCACTGGGCGGACCAGAGCGGGGCCGAGCCGTCGATCCGGCCGCCCGACTACCTGGTGGGCAAGGTCTACCCGCCGTTCGGGCTCGTGACCGGGGCCTCGTCCAACCCCCACCAGCTCACCGTCGAGCAGGCGCTCGCCGCCATGACGTTCTGGGGCGCCTACGCGGCCGAGATGGAGCGCGAGGCCGGCGCGCTCGCCGTGCCGACGGGATCGGGCCAGCCGGGCTGGTTCGCCGACATCGTCGTCTGGCGCGCCAACCCCCTCGCAATCGTCGGCCCGGGCGGCCTCACGCTCCAGACGATGGGCCGCACCGCTCCCGGCTCCGACGACAGCGCCCGGGTCCAGACCGTCAACGCCTTCATCGGCAAGTTCCTACCGAAGATCACCGTGGTGGAGGGAATGACGGTATTAGGTCAGGTGTGATGTCATGTGATTAGAGTAGTTTTCGTATTGCGTATGATT
>JALOLB010000081.1 GCA_025456225.1 Thermoanaerobaculaceae bacterium | reverse complement strand
CCCATCCTGCACTTCTACTCGTACCTCTCGGCGCGCTACGAGGTGCGGCGGGACTCGTGGAAGGGCGTCGCCATCGAGGTCTACTACCACACGCCCCACACCTTCAACGTCGACCGCATGATCGAGGCGACCAGGCGGTCGCTCGACTACTTCACGGCCAACTTCGGCCCCTACCAGCATCGCCAGGTACGCATCATCGAGTTCCCGCGCTACGCGCAGTTCGCCCAGTCGTTCCCCAACACCATCCCCTTCTCCGAGTCCATCGGCTTCATCGCCCGGCTGAAGGAAGGCGACGCCGAGGCCATCGACTACCCGTTCTACGTGGCCGCCCACGAGATCGCGCACCAATGGTGGGCACACCAGACGATCGGCGGCAACGTCCAGGGGTGCACCCTGATGTCCGAGTCGCTCTCCCAGTACTCGGCGCTCATGGTCATGGAGAAGGAGTACGGGCCCGAGAAGATGCGGCGGTTCCTGAAGTACGAGCTCGACAACTACCTGCGCAACCGCGGCGCCGAGCTGGTCGAGGAGATGCCGCTCCAGCTCGTGGAGAACCAGGGGTACATCCACTACCGCAAGGGCAGCGTCGTCATGTACGCCCTGCGCGACTACATCGGCGAGAGCGTGCTCAACGGGATCCTGGCGCGGTACCTGGGGGCCACGAAGTTCCAGCAGCCGCCATACACCAACTCCCTGGAGCTCATGGCCGAGCTTGCCAAGGACGTCCCGGCCGACAAGCAGGCCCTGCTCGACGACATGTTCAGGACCATCACGCTGTTCGAGAACCACGTCGACGACTCGACCTACTCGAGGCGTGCCGACGGGCAGTACGTCGTCACGGTCAACGCCAGGGCGAAGAAGCTGCGGGCCGACGGCCAGGGGGTGGAGACCGAGGTGCCTCTCGACGACTGGATCGACGTCGGCGTGTTCGCCGACTCCAAGGTCGGCGGCACGACCGTCGAGAAGCCCCTGTACCTGGCCAAGCACCACGTCACGGGTCACGAAGTCACGGTCGAGGTCGTGGTCGCCGAGAAGCCGGAGCGGGCCGGAATCGACCCCTACAACAAGCTCGTCGACCGCCGCTCGAACGACAACGTCAAGACACTCAAGGAGGCGGGGGGCGGCACCG
This sequence comes from Thermoanaerobaculaceae bacterium, assembly GCA_025456225.1. GTDB lineage: Bacteria > Acidobacteriota > Thermoanaerobaculia > Thermoanaerobaculales > Thermoanaerobaculaceae > JAAYVZ01. The sequence goes on along the minus strand of JALOLB010000081.1, from coordinate 14,237 downwards.
GCACGCAGCCGGTCGGTCAGAGCTGAGGTTGGTGGGGACGTTCTGCGCGGAGCGCTTCGTCGACCTCGGCCTGAGTCAGGCGATAGACGAGGATCGAGTGGCCGACCTGATGGTCGGGCTCCCGCCGGCGGAGGCTGGCGCACAGCTTCGCGAGCTGAACGTGACGGAACGCCCGGAGGACCGCGCCCCGCGCCCGCTCGTCGGCCAGCGGTGATGATCCCGCCCCGTGTGCCAGTAGGGTCGCAGCCTGCTCCCGGAGTTCCAGGTACCGGCGTTCGGAGCTCTGGGTCCACACCGGGCCCTCGGCCTCGTCCAGGTAGAGCCCCTGGAGCATCGTCGCGCTGATGCAGTAGAGGCCTGCGGTGAGGGGGGGCGGCACCGCCGATTCGGCCTGCTCGAAGAAGCCCGGCAGCAGCGTCGCCCCGATACCGTGGAACCGCATGCTGGCCGTGCCGAAGTAGGACAGGTACACCCGAGGTGCACCGGGTCGCTCGAGACCGGAGTCCGCGAGCCAGCGCTTCAGGCCGCGGAGGTCCTGCCCCCAGTCGAGGGAGCTGTCCACCAGGCGCCGGTAGCCGTGACGCGGCCCGCCTGCCACCACGTTGAAGTAGGCCAGGTAGTTGGGCCATGCGACGAGGGACGCGGCACCACTCAGGGCGAGCGAGCAGGGCAAGATCCACCTCGCCGCTCGGATCCTGGCGCCCGGCGCCAGGGCAGCGGCGCCCGCCAGGATGTACAGGGCCGGGTAAAGGGGCAGCAGGTGCCGGTGCCCGATGTTGAGGTGAGCTGTCACCGCCACCCCGCCGTAGACGACCACGAAGCACAGGAGCGGCGCAAGCTCGTACGCGTGCCGCCACGTGCGATCGGGGGGCCGTCTCCGGAACCAACTCGCCGCGGCGGTCAGCGCGAGCGCCAGGACGACAAAGGCGGGGAGCGGCGTCTTGACCAGGAAGGTGAAGGGGAAGAACAGCGGCCAGCCCTCCGTGCTGTAGCGCCCATTCAGAAAGGCGCTGCGCTGCCCCGACTGGACCATGGCGTAGGCGAACCCGTAGAGATACGGCTCGGGCAGGAGCCCGTTCTGCTGCGCCCACGCCGCCAGCCTCGAGGTCGCGACCGGCTCGGCGGCGATCGCCCTCCACGTCGCCTCGGGGTGGGCGCTCCCGGTCTTCATGCCGAACGCAGCCCAGATCATGAGCCACGCCGTCATGGTCACGGCGAGCAACACGCCGGCGACCACCGCCGCCATGCGGGAGGGCCGCTCGACCCACCGCTCGCTCCCACCCCGGACGACCCTCAGGCAGGGTCCCCACCCGAGCCGCACGACACCCAGGACCACCACCACCGGCACGATCAGCCCGGCGGACATCTTGGTCAGGAACAGGCACCCCACGGCGACCGCCGCGGACACCACCGACACCAGTGAGACGATGTGGAGCATCCGCCAGATGAGCCCCACGGTGAGCAGAAAGAAGACCGCCGACATGGCATCCGAGGTGACGAGCGGGGCGTTGGCCAGCAGCGTCGGGCAGCACGCCGTGAGTGTGGCGCTCACAAGGGCACCCGGCACGCCCCAGAGCGAGCGCGACCACACGAAGACGAGGAGCACCAGCGCCGCACCGGTCGTGGCCATCAGCGCCCGCGACCTGAGCAGCAGAGGGTCGATGGGGTTGCCGAGCTCGAAGAAGAACCTTCTCCCGACATCCCAGACCTGGCCGCGGGCCAGCGCCGGGTCGTCGGCCGGCACGAACCGGCACCCCGAACCCAGCAGGGGCAGGGCGGCGAACCGCTGGGGGAGGTTCCCGTTCTCGGGGTTGAGATGGTAGGTGCCGGCGGTCCAGTACCCGTAGCCGGCCGTCAGATGGGCGATCTCGTCGAAGGTGTTCGACTTGCCGCTGATGGCCGTGATCGCGAGCAGCCAGCAGGCCCCTGCCAGGACCAGGGCCGCCGGCCAGCCGTTGCGGCCGACCAGCGCACGGGTGAGCCTCCCCGGGAGACTCCCGCCCACCATCGTCGCCGGGACGCTCGCCGGGGTCACCGCGCAGCCTCCGGCATCATGGCACCGCACTGGGAGTTGGGAGGACCCGTTCCACCTCGACCAAGAATACCCCTGCCACGGGCTCGGTCAACGCGGGCGTGCTGCGCCGGGGAGCGTGTCTCTACCGGCCCGCGAGGCGCACGTCCACGAGCCCGGGCGCCAGAGCCAGGTCCTGGGGCAGATGGTCCCCTTCGACCCAGACGATGCGCTGCCGGCGCAGCAGCTTCTGGAGCGCGTTGTCCGCATCGTAGAGGTCGCCGTAGGTCCTGACGTCGACGACCTCCCCCCAGGGACAGCTCGCCGGCCGCAGCTTCCTCGGCACCGGCGTCCACACCAGCAGCGGCACGCCGATGGCCGAGAGGAACTCCCTCGTCCTGAGCACCGACTCGGGGTTGTCCCGCAGCCCCTCCTCACCGGTGACCACCACCACGGCCCGACGCTGGTTCGTCGCCATCGCGGAGAGACCCGCCACCGCCGCGGCCTCCGGCAGGAGCAGGCCGTCGCCTCGGTCCACCTCCCCACGCCACAGGTGCAGGCTGCGCACCAGCTCGTCGATGCGACACCCGGGGAGGCTCCGAACAGGGAAGACCGCGTTCTGCAGTCCGCCCGGGAGCACCTGCACGGCCGGTTCGGTCCCGACCGACACCAGGGTGTCGTGCCCCGACATCAGCCCATCGGCCTGCACGCTGCGCCGCTTCACCGCCCAGTACACGACGTGAGCGAACACCTCCCGGACGCGCGGGTCGATCACCACCGCCACCCGGACACTCCCCTTCTCCACGGCAACGACCCGCCCCGGCTCTCCGCGCACGAGCACCCGGTCCTGGAGCGCAGCGAGGTCGGGCTCGCCACCGGCTCTCAGGTACTGCACCGCGACACCTGTCAGCGAGCTCTCGGCCTCGGCTGCCACGTCGAGACCGAAGACGACCTCGCGGCTGGCCGTGACGCCGTCGGCGAACTCCAGCACCACCCGCAGTAAATGCACCGCCCGGGGATCGGAGGGTGGCCAGGTCAGGTCATGGGCCACCCCGGTGGGCACCGGCTCCCCGTCAAGGTCCGCCAGGATCTTCAGGGGGACCATCAGGTCGTTCTTCCGCCACGACAGGGCAGCGCCGCTGACCCGCCCATCCGGCTCGCGACGCAACGCCACATCGACCTCCGCGTACGGGCGCGGCAGGTTGACTCGTTGTACCACCCTGGCCACCTCGCGCCCGGCCGCATCCCGCCCGACGGCCTCCATGCGGTGCGGGAGCAGCGCCGCACCCAGTTCCACCTCCAGGCGCCACGGCGCCTGCTGGACGCTGCCGACGACGCGACCATCGAGCTGCACCTCGACGGTTGCCACCGGCGGCGCCACCAGCAGCTCGACCGGCTGCCGCCCGACGACCAGCCCGAGGAACAGGGACGCGAAGCCCAGAGCCCCGCTGCTCATGCAGGACCGTCCCACCACTTGCTCGCAGCCGATCTCACCACCCAACCGCCTCCCGGATGCCGAGCATCCGTTGCTCGCTTCCCGATCCGAGCAAGGGCGCTGCCAGCCTCGCGCCGGGTGCCGGGATCGCGAGCGGCACGCTGCCGCCCCAGGTCCAGGGCGGTGTCATCCGGGTGAGACACCGGGGCCGCGCCGCCACGGCTGGGCTCTCGCGCCGCCACACCGAGTCGCGGCGGCACAACACTTGTCGCACCTCCATCGGGCCGTCGGCAGCCGCTCCATCCAGGTCGGGCCGAGCTCAGATTGCCGGCATCGTCGTCGGGTCGTTCGTGAGGTTGTCCACCACCGAGGCGGAGGCGATGATCCCCGACCCCTGGGTCACCGTCACCCTCGCGTACCCCGCCGCCAGGTTGGTCCGGCCCGCCTTCGTCGCGAACGGCTTGTTCTCCTGCCTGTACTGGCCGGGATCGAGGTCCACGGCGTACTGGCCGACCTGCGCCCCGCCGCCGTCGTGCAGGGTCACCGTCACCTTCGCGGCCGTCGCCCCGGTGTTGGTGAGGGCGATGTTGGTGCGGTACGCGGCGTTCTCCTGGAGCTGCGGGAGGTAGGCCGTGGCGCCCGCCGCGAGCGTTTGGGTGGTGAGGTAGGCGTCGTAGTTCTGCCCGAAGGTGCCTCCCGGATAACAGATGGCGGTGCTCGTCACCTGGTTGTAGGTGCGCGAGCTCACCATCACGGGCCGGTCCGCCTGCACCTCGAGGCCCGCCGAGCCGCTCTCGGGGATCTGTCCGACCACGTCGGCCAGGATCGCCTGCTGCCCGGCCGCCACCGGCACGCTGCTGCTCCTGGTCCCTCCGGCCTTGTGGAAGCGGATCTCGACGTTGGCGGGCTGGGTGGCGGTGTTGAGCACCCCCAGGTCGGTGCGCCACTGGCTCTGGTTGTCGCCGCCGGCATGGCTCGCGACCTGCACCCAGGAGCGGGACGAGGCGGTGCGGATCGCCGGCAGGGTGGTCGGGTCGTTGGTGACGTTGTTGACCACCGAGGCGATGGCGATGACGCCGGAGCCAGCCGTGACCAGGATGCGGGCGTAGCCCCGCGCCATGTCCACCTGCCCGGCCTTGGTGGAGAACGGCCGGTTCTCCTGCTTGTACTCGCCCGGCGCGAGGCTGACCTCATAGGTGCCGACCTGGACCCCGGCACCGTTGAGAAGGGCGACGGTGACGCCGGCCGGAACGGTCCCCGTGTTGGTGAGGGAGATGTTGGTGCGATACGCCGCGTTCTCGGTGAGCTGGGTGAGCCACGCCACCTGCCCGGCGCTGAGCGCGGCCTCGGACGTGGTGGCGTCGTAGCCCTGCCCGAAGGTGCCACGCGGGGAGCAGGTGGCAGCCGAGTCGACCAGCGTGTAGGTCCTGGAGCTGACCTTGAGTGGCCGTGAGGCCACGACCTCCAGCGCTGCCGTGCCGGTGGCGGTCGGCACCATCCCAGCGGCACTGCCGAAGCTGTTCACGACGTCGGTCAGGATGAGCTGCTCCCCCGGCGCCACGGTCTGGCTCCGGGTCAGGACCCCGGTGGGCAGGTGGAAGCGAAGCTCGGCCGTGGACAGATAGGCCCCGGGGTTGAGCAGGCCCAGATCGGTCCGCCACTGGCTCTTGTTGGACCCCAGGCCATGAGACGCGACCGGCACCCACTGGTGCTCCTGGACGTCGGGCGGCGTCCAGGCACCGATCATCACGATGTCGGTGTTCCACACCGGCCGCTGGGGGTGGGAGGTGGCGGTGACGGTGAGCGTGACGACATCGGTGCCCTTCACGCCGGCCGGGACATCGCCCACGACCCAGATGTCCAGGGCGGCCTGGAGCGCCACGACTCCGCTGACGGGACGGTTGAGGTCCGGGCCCGTGGCGGAGCCGAAGTAGAGCTTCCAGTCGGTGCCGCCGAGGCTGGAGGCGAGCGCGAACGAGGCGGACCGCGGCAGCTCCTGGGCCATCACGGAGTGGTGGAGCTGCACCCTGGCGGGATGCGGGACCTCGACGTAGTTGGGGCCCGAGCTCTCGACCGGCGGCAAGGTGCCGCCCGGGGCCACCAGCGGCAGCGGCCCGTAGCACGTGACGTCGTCCTCCGGGTAGGCGTGCAGACGGCCCTCGTCCCCGGAGCCCTGGCCAGGGCTCTGGAGGAAGAACGGGGGCTCGGGGCCCTCCCAGCACTGGTAGGCGGTCAGCACGGCACCCGGGACGGCCGAGCCGCCCAGGTCGAGGGGCGTGCTGGAGTACAGCTCCCACTTGCCGGAGCCGATCTGGATACCGTTCGGGCAGGTCTGGGGTGGCCCGGCGGCCCCGAACACGGTCCAGTGCTCGCCGGACTTGCCGGGCAGCTTGTTCTCGGCGAACTCGAGGCGCTCGGGCTTGAGCTCCATGGGCGCGGTCAGCACCTCGGACGGTGGCATGCCATTGACGTAGGACAGCAGTGCGAAACGAGGGGAGCTGCTCGTCCCGGGGCGCGAGACCAGGGCACCCTTGTACGACGTGCTTGCCGCGCTCCCACCTCCGGGAACGGGCACGCGGATGGCAGTGAACGCCTTGCTGCTTCCCACGAGGTCCATCCACGACTGGCAGAGGTCCTGGTTGAGCGGCGCCTGGGTGTTGTAGAACCACAGCTCGGACTGCGCCCACTGGTGGTCGGCCGCAGCCTGGGTCGACTGACCGACAGCAGGAGGTGGCGGCGGCACGGGACTGCTGGGCGCCTGGATGCCGCTCGTGTCGGCCCTGTCGACGAAGTGCGTCGAGTAGGTGCTGCCGGTCGACGTCACGATCACGAACGAGTCGACGAGCGTGCGGGCGCCGGTGGTCGGGCCCTGGTAGGACACGCGCACTGCCGGGGTTCCGGTCGTCCCGGGCACCGCCACGTTCTCGAAGACGTAGGGCGCAGGGCCCTGAGGGTTCTTCGGAGCGATGGAGAACCAGAGCTGGGTGGCACCGCTGGGCGGGTACCACTTGACGGTCACGGTGGTCGGCGCGTCCGCCGCCCCGTCACGCAGGAACGGGAAGGAGAAGAAGAAGTCCCGCATCCGGTAGCCACAGGGTGAGGTCGAACCAGTGACCCAGTAGAGCACCTCGTCGATCATGCCGAGGATCCAGTGGAGGTAGTTGGAGAAGTAGACCGCGCAGAACGGCGGGCAGTCGCACCCGCTGCCGACGAACCACAGGGAGCAGACCGCCGTCACGAGGATGAGCGCGGTGACGACTGTGTTGCGGAGGGCAGAGGCGAGACGCTTCCGAAGGCTCATGGCAACCTCCTCGCCGGGCGATCACACGGTTGGGGGCGCGCTTCACCCGGCTCGTCTGCGGATCATGCTAGCACCTGGATGAGGCACCGGGCACGCCTATAATCGGGACGAGATGCAAGACCAGGCCCTCACCTCGCCGCAGGCGTCGCCGAGCCTCAAGTCCCTCCTGATGTGCGACCTGGTGGGCTCGACGCGACTTGTCGAGCAGCTCGGCGACGCCCTGGCGGCCGAGGTCTCCTCCCGCCATGACCGCTTCGCCCGCGACCTCCTGCGCGAGCATGGCGGGCGCGAGATCGACAAGACCGACGGGTTCCTGCTGCTGTTCGACCGGCCCGTCGACGCCGTGCACTTCGCCGTCCGCTACCACGCCGGGCTGGCGCGGCTCGGCTCGGAGCTCGGCGTCGGGATCACGGCGCGGGTCGGCATCCACCTGGGCGAGGTGATCCTGCGCGAGAACCCCGCCGGCGACGTCGCCCTGGGGGCCAAGCCCCTCGAGGTGGAGGGGCTCGCCAAGCCGCTGGCAGCGCGGGTCATGTCGGCGGCGGCAGGCGGCCAGACCCTGCTCACCAGGGCCGCCTTCGACATTGCCCGCCGTGCCGTCGTGGGGAGCCCGGGCGCATCCGGGGACCTGCAGTGGCTCGCCCACGGGGCCTACCTCCTCAAGGGCGTCGAGCAGCCGGTGGAGGTGTTCGAGGTCGGCGTCGCGGGGCAGGCGCCGTTGGCGCCTCCGGCCGACTCGGAGAAGGCGAAGCGGGTGCTGGGCGACCCCACCATCGTCGGCTGGCGGCCGGCGCCAGGGCAGGTCGTGCCGCGCCGCCCCAACTGGATCCTCGATCGCAAGCTGGGCGAGGGCGGTTTCGGCGAGGTCTGGCTCGCGGCGCACCCCAAGACGCACGAGCAGCGGGTGTTCAAGTTCTGCTTCGAGGCCGAGCGCCTGCGTGGGCTGCAGCGGGAGGTGACGCTCTTCCGGCTGCTCAAGGAGGCGCTCGGCGACCGGCCGGACATCGCTCGCATCCTGGACTGGAGCTTCGGCGAGCCGCCCTACTTCATCGAGTCGGAGTACACCGCCGGCGGGAGCCTCCTGGAATGGGTCGAGGAGCGGGGCGGCGTCGGGCAGGTGCCGCTGGCCGAACGGCTCGAGATCGTGGCCTGCGTGGCCGAGGCGCTGGCGGCCGCGCACTCCGTGGGCGTGCTGCACAAGGACGTGAAGCCGGGCAACATCCTGATCGCTCAGGGCCCCGGTGGCCGCATCCAGCCGAAGCTCACCGACTTCGGGATCGGGCTCGTCACATCCACCGAGAAGCTGGCCGAGGCGGGCATCACCGTGGTCGGCCTCACCGAGACCGCTGGCGCCGACCAGCTCACGAGCGGCGGCACCCGCCTCTACCTGGCGCCGGAGCTGGTGGAGGGCAAGCCACCCAGCCTGCAGGCCGACATCTACGCGCTGGGGGTCGTGCTCTACCAGCTCGTCGCGGGCGACTTCCGGCGCTCGGTGGCGCCCGGCTGGGAACGGGACGTCGACGACGAGCTGCTGCGGGAGGACCTCGCGGACCTCGTCGACGGCTCCCCCCAGCGGCGGCTCGCCGACGCCGGGGAGCTGGCCCGCCGCCTGCGCCGGATCGACGAGCGCCGGGCCGAGCGGGAGCGGGCGCGCTCCGACCGCGAGGAAGCGGAGCGCTCGAAGGCTGCGCTCGCCCGGGCGCGCCGGCGCCTGACCCTGGCCGGCCTCGCCCTGGCGGCCCTGGTCGTGGCCGCCGCCGGCGTCACGTTCCACGCCGCACGCATTGCCCGCGAGAAGGAGCGTGCCGAGCGCGAGGCCGAGACGGCGCGCCAGGTCTCGGAGTTCCTGGCATCCGTCTTCCGGCTCGCCGAGCCGAGCGAGGCCCGCGGCAACGCCGTGACGGCCCGGGAGCTCCTCGACCGCGGGGCGGCCCGGGTGGGCCAGGAGCTCTCCGGCCAGCCGGTCATCCGGGCGCGCATGCTGGCCACGATGGGGCGGGCCTTCGTGAGCCTCGGCCTCTACGAGAAGGGGCGTGAGCTGTACCGGCAGTCGCTGGCGCTGCGAGAGGACGCCCTGGGACCGGAGCACCCCGAGGTGGCGGAGTCCCTGCTGGGCCTCGCCAGGGCCGAGCTGGAGCTGGGGAGGGCCGGGGACGCGGAGGGGTTGGCGCGCCGGGGGTACGACCTCAGGCGGGCCACGCTCGGCGAGGACGATCCGGCCGTGGGCCGGGCGCTCGAGGAGCTGGCGGCGACCCTGGGCGCCCAGGGCAAGCTCGACGAGGCGGCGGCGACCTTCGAGCGGGCGCTGGGGACCCTCGAGCGGGCACTCGGGACGGAGCACGTCGAGCTCGGCGCGGCACTCTCCAACTTCGGCCAGCTCCGGTGGCGGGCCGGCCAGCTCCCCGAGGCCGAGACGCTGCTCGGGCGGGCCCTCGCGATCCGCGAGAAGGCCCTGGGGCCGGACAGCCTCGAGGTCGCGCAGACCCTCAACCTCCTGTCCGCCCTCTACACGGACCTCGACCGGCCGGCCGACGCCGAGCAGGCCGCGAGGCGCTGCCTCCAGATCCAGGAGAAGGTCCTGGGACCGGAGCATCCGGACCTGGCGTTCACGCTGGCCAACGTCGCCCGCATCGCCTCGGGCGCCGGCCGGCAGGAGGAGGCCGAGGCGCTCTACCGGCGGGCCCTCGATCTCGCGGAGCGGAAGCTCGGGGCGGACCACCCGCAGACCGTCGTCGTGCTCACCAACCTGGCCGATGTGACCACCGCCGAGGGTCGCCTGGGCGAGTCGGAGCGGCTCCTCGCGCGAGCCGTCGCCGCGGCCGAGAAGGGCCTCGGGCCGGCGCACCCCCACCTGGGAGCGATCCTCCTCAACCTCGGTGAGGTCCAGCTCAAGCAGGGACGGCTGCAGGACGCCGAGGACTCCTTCCGGCGCTCCGTCGGGATCTTCGAGAGGGCGTTCTCGAAGCCTCACCCCTGGACCGCCATGGGGCTGGGATACCTCGCCAAGTTGCTGCGCGACACGCGGCGCGCCACGGAGGCGGCGGCACTGTACGCGCGTGCCGTCTCGGTCTGCGACGCCACGCTCGGCGCCGCCCACCCCCAGTGCGCCGGGCTGCGCCGGGACCAGGCCACCGACCCTGGCGCCCGGAGGGGGCCGTGAGCATCGAGGCCCTGATCCGCCAGCACATTGGCCTCCACCGGAAGGGTCCCGGAGGCGACGCACACACCCTGCGGGCCTTCTCCGCGTGCGCGGGGTTGCCGCCGGAGCCGGTGGTGGTGGACCTCGGCTGCGGCTCCGGCGCCGCCACCCTCGTGCTGGCCCGGCAGCTCGGCAGCCCGGTGCTCGGCGTGGACCTCTGCCAGCCCTTCCTCGACGAGCTCGAGGAGCGGGCCCGCGCCGAGGGGCTCGAGCATCTCGTGCGCACCCGCTGTGCGGACTTCGGGGAGCTGGACCTGCCGCCGGGGTCCGTCGACCTGGTGTGGTCCGAGGGCGCGATCTACCAGCTCGGCTTCGAGGAGGGTCTGTGGCGGTGGCGCACCCACGTGAAGCCCGGCGGGTACCTGGCCGTCACGGACGCCGTCTGGCTCACCCCGGCGCCTCCCGTCGAGGCCCGGGAACGCTGGGCCACGTGGTATCCCGCGATGACGACCCTGGACGCCTGCCGGGACGCCGCCGCGCGGCTCGGCCTCGACGTCGTCGACGCGTTCCCGTTGCCCCGCTCCGCGTGGGAGGCGTACTACCACCCCCTCGTGGCGCACAGCGAGGCCTTCCGCTCGGATCCGGACCCGGGCATGCAGGCCGCCCTCGCCGACCTGGCCCTGGAGCTCGACACCTTCGAGCGCTTCGGGGACAGCTACGGCTACGGCTTCCTGGTCATGCGAAAACGCGGCGACGCGCCTGGCTGACGGCCCACGGCACCCCGCGGGCGTCTTAGCAACGGATTGTCGGGGAGCACCCGGTTGACCGCCTCGTGCGCGGCCGGGGGTGGCGGGAGCTGACCGTCTACCCGCTCTACTCGCCCCAGTCCCTGATCGCCGAAGGGACCGCCAACGTCGGTTGCGACATCATCATGACCGAGGCGGAGCAGCTCGCGTTCCTGCGCGACGTGCTGGCGCCGATGGCCGGCATCGCCGCGGCTGAGATCGAGCGGTATCAGCAGGTGAAGGCTGCGGCGAAGCCCCTGCGCTACGCCGGCGGCGAGGCGGCCCGCATGCTACTGGAAGACGGCGCCCCCGAGGCCGATGTCGAGGCGTTCCTGGTGCGCTTCGGGACGTCTCCCGAGCGGGCCCGGCAGAACATCGCGTTCCACAGGACTTACCGCTCGTACGTCTTCACCTACACGGCAGGCCAGGACCTGGTCGAAGGCTGGCTCGGGAGCCGCCCAGACCGGGTAGCCCGGTTCTTCGGGCTGCTGCAACGCGAGGTGGTGCCCTCGGAGCTCGCGGCGACCGCCGAGTAGCTCGAAACCCGGGGCCGGTTCGGCCGTATCATCCGGCGACGATGCTCGCCGCTGCCTGCCAGATCGTTCGCTCCCTGCGCCGGATGCCGGGATTCACGGCCGTGGTCGTCGTCACCTTCGCCCTCGGGATCGGCGCCACAACCGCCCTCTACAGCGTGGTCAGCCACGTCCTGCTGCGGCCTCTCCCCTACCCTCACCCGGAGCGTCTGGTGCAGGTCTTCACCGTGATGCCCGAGGCCAGGATCAGCCAGCTCGCGGTGGCCCACGCGGAGTACCTGGACTACCGGGCCGAGACCCGGCTCATGGAGGAGGTCGGGGCGTGGACCGAGCGCCCGGTGATCCTCAGCGGCTCGGGCGAGCCGGCCAAGCTCACCGCGGCCCAGTGCACGGCCCCGCTGTGGAGGGTGCTCGGCATCGAGCCAGCCCTCGGGCGTGTCCCGCTGGCCAGCGACGATGTGGCCGGGGCGGAGCCGGTCGTGATCCTCGGGCACGCTCTGTGGAGGAGCCGCTTCGGTGGCGAGCCGTCGGTGGTCGGTCGCACGGTCGATCTCGACGGCTCGCCCAGGAGGGTGGTGGGCGTGATGCCGGCCGGCTTCCAGTTCCCCCGCCCCGAGGTCCAGCTCTGGCTGCCGTTCACCCTCGACCCGACCCGGCGCGACAACCACCATCTCTCGGTGCTCGGCAGGATGCGGAGGACCACGACCTTCGCGATGCTCCAGCCCGAGATGGACGCCATCGTCGCACGCTGGGCGAAGGCCTACACGCATGCCCATCCATTCACCGCCGTGACCTACGAGGAGCAGCTCCTCGGCGCCGTGCGCCGGCCCCTGGCCCTGCTCTTCGGCGCCGTGGTGCTGGTGCTGCTCCTCTCGGCCGCCAACGTCGCCGGCCTGCTGCTCGGCCGCGGCGACTCGAGGCAGCGGGAGCTGGCAGTTCGGGCGGCCATGGGAGCGGGGCGGCGGGACATCATGCTCCGCCTGCTCGGCGAGAGCCTGCTGCTGGCCCTGGCCGGCGGTGCCCTGGGCCTCGTGGTCGCGAGGATCGGGTTGACCGCGATCCTCGCGATGGAGCCGGGAACCCTGCCGCGCATCCACGAGATCGGCCTCGATGGTGGCGTCCTCGCCTTCGCACTGGGCGTGGCCGTGCTCTCCGGCCTGCTCGCCGGGGCTGTCCCGGCGTGGCGTGCCTCCAGGCCAGACCTGGCGGGGGTGCTGCGGGGCAGCGGCGAGCGCACGGCGGCCGCATCATCCCGCCAGCGCCTGCGCGGTACCCTGGTGGTCGCCGAGACCGCCGTCGCCGTGATCCTGGTGGCCGGCTCGGCGCTGCTGCTGCGCAGCATGGGTGCGCTCCTGCGCCTCGACCCGGGCCTCGACCCGGACCACGTCCTGACCGCCCAGATCTCCCTGCCCGCTGCGCGCTATCCCGACGCCGGCCGGGTGCAGGGCTTCTACGACCGGCTGCTGGACCGCCTGGGCGGGCTCCCCGGCGTGCGCTCCGCCTGCCTCGTCAGCTCGCTGCCCATGCGCGACTCGATTCGCATGATCCTGGTGGGAGGGCCGTGGCAGCCTCCGGGCGCCGAGCCGCTGGGGGCCGACGTGGTCATGGTGACCCCGCGCTTCTTCGAGACGCTGGGCAACCAGGTGCTGCGAGGCCGGGAGCTGGGGTCCGCGGACCAACCCGGCACCGCCCGGGTGGCGCTCCTCAACGAGACCGCGGCCCGCGCGCTGCTCGCGGAGCGGGACCCCCTCGGCCAGCCCCTGACCATCCGGCAGGCCGAGCCCCGGGAGCCGGCGTTCGAGATCGTCGGCATCGTCAGGGACATACCCACCTTCGGGCTCGGGACCGAGGTGCGACCCCAGGTCTACCTGGCGCTGGCCCAGGCCGTGAGCGGCATCCGGGGGGTCACCCGCTCGGTGAGCGTCGCTCTCAAGACGGGGGTGGAGCCGGCCAGTCTCGCCCCGACGCTGCGACGGACGATCTGGGAGCTCGACGACCAGCTCGCCGTCTCCAACCTGGAGACCATGGAGGCGGTCGTCTCGGCGTCGCTGCGGCCCCAGCGCTTCCAGTCGGCGCTGCTGGGGGTCTTCGCCGTGCTGGCGCTGGTGCTGGCGGCCGTGGGTCTGTACGGCCTGCTCGCCTACCTCGTGGGACTGCGGCGCCGCGAAATGGGCGTGCGGCTCGCCGTGGGGGCCCGGCCCGGGCAGCTCCACGCGCTGGTCCTGGGACAGGGGCTGCGCCTGGCAGGCCTTGGCGTCACGATCGGCATCCTCGGCTCTCTTGCAGCGGGTCGCCTCATGAAGGGCATGCTCTACGGCGTGGGGCACGCCGATCCGCTGAGCCTCGTCGTCACCGCCGTGGCGCTCCTGGCCACCGCGGCCCTCGCCGCCTACCTGCCGGCCCGCCGCGCCGCCGCCGTCGACCCCGCCGTCACCCTCCGCGGCGAGTGACCCCGGCTTCGACTCTCTCGACTCTCGACTCCTTCCCTCGATCCTCCAAGCGTGCGAAGGAATCGCGCGGAAGCAACTGGTCGGCCCTCGGGCTCCTGGCGCGAACCTCGACCTGACCCCGGTCCTTGGCCTCAGGCCATGTCGAAGGCAAAGAGGAATCCCACGAGACACTCCGGTGATGCGCTTTCGGAGGATGTGAGGCGCGCAGCATCTCGGTCCAGGTCCAGGTCCAGGTCCAGGTTGCGAACGGTGCCGATTGGCGCTGGGGAGACCCTCGCGCGCCCGCTTCACAACCTCTCAACTCTCGGCTCTCGACTCTCGACTCTCGACTCTCGACTCTCGACTCTCGGCTCTCGACTGCCATTGTGGTCTACAACAGATCCCGCTCGCGCAGCCACTCCTCGTTGAAGATCTTCGTGAGGTAGCGGGCCGCACCGTCCGAGAAGATCGTGACGATGCGGGCCGGCCCCTCGGTCTGACCAAGGAGGCGTTCAATACCCCCGATGCAGCCGCCACTCGAGACGCCGACCAGGATCCCCTCGGTCCGCGCGATTTCCCGCGCTGCCTGGAATGCCTCGCGGTC
>JALOLB010000080.1 GCA_025456225.1 Thermoanaerobaculaceae bacterium | reverse complement strand
GGGTAGACGACCTTCTCCCGGCCCATGCGGCGGTTGAGGAAGGGATGGACCATCTTGCCGACGATCGGGCCCGGGCGGATGATCGCCACCTCGACGACGAGGTCGTAGAAGCGCCGCGGGCGCATGCGCGGCAGGGTGGCCATCTGGGCGCGGCTCTCGATCTGGAAGACGCCCACCGTGTCGGCCCTGCAGATCATGTCGTAGGTGGCCGGGTCGTCGGGGGGCAGGTGGGCGAGGTCGAGCTCCACGCCCTCGTGCCGCCGGACGAGGGGGACGACCTCCTCCAGCGCGCACAGCATGCCGAGCCCCAGGAGGTCCACCTTGATGATGCCGAGGTCGGCGCAGTCGTCCTTGTCCCACTGGATGACGGTGCGCCCCGGCATGGCGGCGGGCTCGAGGGGCACCACGTCGTCCAGGCGGCCGCGCGCCAGCACCATCCCCCCCGAGTGCTGGCCCAGGTGCCGCGGCAGGTGGAGCAGCCGCGCCACCAGCTCGACGAGCATCCGCCCCCTCCCCTCCTCCGGCGCCAGGCCGGTCTCGCGCATGTAGGCCGTCAGCTCGCCGCGCGCGTCGCGCCCGAACCCCCACCCCACCAGCTTCGAGAGACGGTCCAGGTGCTCCTCGGAGAACCCCAGCACCTTGCCGGCCTCGCGCACCGCCGAGCGCCCGCGGTAGGTGATGACGTTGGCGGTCATCGCAGCGCCGCGCTCGCCGTAGGTCCGGTAGACGTGCTGGATGACCTCCTCCCGGCGGTCCCCCGAGGGCAGGTCGATGTCGATGTCCGGCCACTCGCCCCGCTCCTCGGAGAGGAAGCGCTCGAACAGCAGCTCCATGGCGATGGGGTCCACGGCGGTGATGGAGAGGGCGTAGCACACCGCCGAGTTGGCGGCCGACCCGCGCCCCTGGGCGAGGATGCCGCGGGCGCGGCAGAAGCGCACGATGTCGTGCACGACCAGGAAGTAGCCGCACAGCCCCAGGCGCACGATGAGCGACAGCTCGCGGTCGAGCTGGGCGCGCACCCGCGGCGCGATGGTGCGATAGCGCTCCCGCGCCCCCGCCTCGACCCGGGCGAACAGCTCCTCGGCCTCGCTGCGGTCGTCGTCGAGGCGCGCCCGCGGGAAGCGGTACGGCAGGTCCCTGAGGCGGAACGCGCAGCGCGCCGCAACCCGGACGGTGTTGGCCACGGCTTCCGGCAGGTCGGCCCACAGCCGGGCCATGGCCGCCGGCGAGCGCAGCACGCGGGCGCGGTTGGCCTCCAGGCGGCGCCCGGCGGCGTCCAGGGTGCAGTGCTCGCGCAGGCAGGTGAACAGGTCCAGCACCGGGCCGTCGGCGCCCGAGGCGCCGAGCGCGTCCTGGGTGGCCACCACGGCGAGGCCCGCCTCGCGCGCCAGCCGCACGAGAGCGGCGTTGCGTTCCTCCTCGCCGCGGAGCTGGTGGCGGTGCACCTCCACTGCCACCCGATCGGCGCCGAAGATCCCGGCCAGCCGGCGCAGCTCGGCGCGCGCCGCGTCGTCGCCCCCCCGCCGCCAGACGCGCACCAGCGGGCCGGCCTCCCCGCCGGTGAGGGCCACCAGCCCCGCCGCGTGCGCGGCGACCACCTCCCAGCTCACCCTTCCCCCACCCTTCCGCCACCCACCCGGTCGAGAGTCGCAAGAGGTCGAGAGTCGAGAGTCGAGAGTCGAGAGTCTTCCCCCGCCCCCCACCCGGTGGTCAGTGATTGGTGATCGGTGCTCGGAGGGAGGAGGAAGCGGAAGTGGGTGGGTCCTCCGACCACCGAGCACTGAGCACCGACCACCGCCTCCCCCGGACCCCGGACCCCGGACCCCGGACCCCAGCCCCTCATGTGGCTCGCCGCCCATCTTCGCTGCTCCCGACTCCCATGCCCTTCTCTCCCCTCTCCCCTCTCCCCTCTCCCCTTGCCCCAGGGCCGCATCGGTGAGGAGACGGCAGAGGTTGGAGTAGCCGCGGGGGCTCTCCACCAGCAGTGGGAGGCGGCTGCCGTCGGGAAGCACTGCCTCGGCCCCCACGATGGCCTCGACGCCGGCCGCCTTCGCGGCCTTGAAGAAGCGCGGGTGGCCGTACACCCCGGCACGGTCGGTGACCGCCACCGCCGGCAGCCCCAGCTCGGCGGCGCGCTCGGCCACCACCTCCGGCTCCGACGCGCCCTCCAGGAACGAGAACGCCGTGTGGGCGTGGAGCTCGCAATAGGAAGACGGGGGTCCACCTCCCACCCTCCCGGGGGACAGGGGACAGGGGACAGGGGAAGGAGCCTGGGGGTCGGGAGCGATAGAGGGAGTCCGCGGGCTGTCTGATGGGTTGGGGTCCGGGGTCCGGGGTCCGGGGTCCGGGCGGGAGGGGGACTCTCGACTCTCGACTCTCGACTCTCGATCGGGTGGGAGGAGGGCCTTCGACCTTCGACCTTCAACCGGGTGGGAGCAGGGGCTGCCCTCTCTCCCCTCTCTCCTCTTCCCTTCTCCCTGGCCGGCTAGGGGGAGGTCAGTCATAGACCCCGTCCACGAACCACGCCCGGGCGAGCCGGTCGTGGCAGAGCCGGAGAAGGGAGCCGTCGGTGATGGCGACGTCGTAGTCGTCGCGGGAGAAGGGTCGCTCGGTCCACCAGTCGCCGGTGGTGCGGTACGGGCCGGCCCAGGCCACCACCGTGCCTCCGAGCTCCTCGGTCTGCACGGCGACCGGCCGCTGCCCGGCCAGCGTCACCTGCGCCGGCAGCACCGGCCGCAGCGCTCGCAGTACAGGTCCGTGGCCCGGGAGAGGCTGTGTTTGGTGGTCAGTGCTCGGTGGTCGGAGGACCCACCCGCTCCCGCTCTCCTCTCCCTCCGAGCACCGATCACCGATCACTGACCACCGGGCGGGGGGCGAGGGAAGACTCTCGACCTCTTGCGACTCTCGACCGACTTGGGGCTTCCAGGGCGGGGGGGCGAACGGCAGGACCCCGAAGGTGGCGGGGCGATGCGTGTCGGCACGGGCGGGGGCGCCGACGCGGTCCGGGCCGACCAGGGCGGCCAGGCGCACGAGGGCGGTGGCCAGCTTGCCAGGCGCCGGCGTGGGCGGCCCGAAAAGGAGCCCCTGGGCCAGACGCACCACACCCGGCTGGACGGCCACCGTGACGCCCTCCACCGGCGCCCCGGGAGGCGCGCTCTCCAGGCGCAACCGCAGCAGCGGCAGCACCGCCGTGACCTCCCGGGTGGGCGCCACCAGACACACGGCTGTCTGGTACCTCTCTCCACCTTCCAGCCCGAGCTCCAGGCGCACCTCGGCGAAGCCCTCGCCCCGCAGCTCGAGGCGCGTCGCAAGGCGCGAGAGCAACCCGTGCAGCACGAACAGGAAGGGCTCCAGGGCACCCAACGGGTCGTCGAAGCTGACGCCCTCCCGCACCACCGCCACCGGCGGATCGGGGATGAACGCCCGCCCATCGTCGCCGCAGGCCAGCCGGTGCAGCGTCTCCCCCTCCGGCCCCAGGCGCAGGATCACCTCGCTGCGCGGCAGGGCGGCCAGGCCACCCACCGCACCGATTCCCCACCGCCGCAGCGCCGCCACCGCCGGCGGCGAAGGCTCCAGCACCCCCGTCGGCAGCGGCGCCAGGAACAGCCGCTCCTCCCCAGCCGGCACGAGCACTGGCCCGTGGCCCGTGGAAGCTGTCTGCCGGGCGCGGCCCTGCTGGGGATTGGGGTCCGGGGTCCGGGCTCCGGGGTGCGGCACAACCGGTGATCGGTGATCGGTGATCGGTGTTCGGAGGCTCCCTTCTTTCCTCTCCCCTCTCCCCTCTCCCCTTTCCCCCGGGTGGGTGGGGGCACTGATCACTGAACACTGATCACTGATCACCGGATGGGCGGGGGCGCGGGCCGCAATTCGCGCCACGCCGACGCTGCCGGCAATGCCGACGCAGGCTTCCAGCCCCACCCGGCGGCAGGCACGCCAGAGCCTCTCGGCCAGGGCGCCCTCGCTGCCCCAGCGCAGCACCGAGCCGCCCATGTCCAGCAGGAGCTCCCCGGGCGCCTGCCGACGCACCCGCGGGGTGAGGGAACGCGCGGCATCGACGAGCGCGGCCTCGGCCGCCGCCGCCACCTCTGCGGGCGTGATGCGCACCATGACCTGCATGGATCTCTGGCGCGCCTGGGCGGCCGTCATCCCCGGCCGCACGCCCAGATCCGCAGCCTCCGCCGACACGGCCACCACGCGGTCGCGCGGGGTGGGTCCGGCGGCGATGGCGATGGGGGACTCGGCCAGCTCCGGCACGGCCCGCCGCAGCGCCTGCAGCGGAAAGTCCGGCACCCACACCGCCGCTATCCGCATGCCCCCTCCAACCCACCCACTCGGAGGGCGAGAGCAAGAGCCTGGGGGTCGGTGTCGGGAACAGCAGAGGGGGTCGACAGGCTGTCTGATGGGTTGGGGTCCGGGGGCCGGGGTCCGGGGTCCGGGGAAGGCAGTGGTCGGTGCTCAGTGCTCGGTGCTCGGAGGCTTCCTTCCGCCCGGTCCCCTGATTTTCGATCCATTCGATGGGTGGGAGGACGGGCCACGGACCACGGACCACGGGCCACGGGAAGGGCGGGCGGCTGGAGGGATGGCCGGGGGGACAGGCCGGCAAGCCACCGCGGCCCACCCCGCTCTCCGCCCAGCCATTGCGCGCCACTGCGCTCCAGCCACACCGTCACGCCCGCCAGCGAGCCCGCCCATGGCCGCTCGGCAAGTACCAGGGCTGCGACACCCGCCCGCTCCACGGCCCGGGCCAGACGCAGGGCAAGCGCGCCCTTCCCCCTCCCGCCCGGTCGAGAGTCGAGCGTCGAGAGTCGAGAGTCCTCCACCCACCCGGTCGAAGGTCGAAGGTCGAGGGTCGAAGGATCTCCTCCGCCCCCCACACGGGACAGCCCGCCCACCCGGGAACACCCGCCCGGTCGAGAGTCAAGAGCCGAAAGTCGAGAGTCCCCTTCCCGCCCGGACCCCGGACCCCGGACCCCGGACCCCAACCCACTCGGCAGTTCGCGGACCCCCGTGATTGCTCCCGACCCCCA
Source organism: Thermoanaerobaculaceae bacterium (assembly GCA_025456225.1). GTDB lineage: Bacteria > Acidobacteriota > Thermoanaerobaculia > Thermoanaerobaculales > Thermoanaerobaculaceae > JAAYVZ01. The sequence goes on along the minus strand of JALOLB010000080.1, from coordinate 14,944 downwards.
GGCTCTTCCTTTCCCGTCCCCTGTCCCCTGTCCCCTGTCCCCCGCCCGGGCCGGCAGGAGGTCCAGGACGACGACGGTGAAGCCGCCGGCCTCCAGCACCAGCTCGGTGGCGCGTACCGCCTGCTCGCGGGTGGCCGGCCGCACCCACAGCACCCGCTCCAGGTCCACACCGACCGCGGCCAGGGATGGCGGATCCAGGGTGTCGGGCAGGTCGATCCACGCCACCACCTCGCCGCGGCCCGTGGCCGCCGCCACCGTGGCCAGGGCTGCCGTGGTGCGCCCGCAGGAGCGGGGCCCCACCAGCTCCGCCACCTTGCCGAGCGGCCACCCACCTCCCAGACACTCGTCCAGGCCGACCAGGCCGCTGCTCAGGCGGGGGCGCAGCCGCTCCTGCTGGAGCCAGCGCTGGGTGGATTCGCGCAGGCGCCGCAGCACCATCTCGGGCGTCTCGGCCTCCTGTCGGGTCGCCGACTGTGCGCTCACGGCTCACCTCTCCCCGCTCCCGGTCGCTGCCTTCTCGCCGAGCAGCCACCGCATCCCATCGTGGTCACTGACAATTTAGTGATGACTACTATGATTGTCAACCATTGAAGTGGACAACGGCGTACATTCGCTTTATATTGACAATGAAAGGTGTCATATGGGACTCGAAGACCTGGCCCGCCTGCTTCGTCAGCTCCGCACCGACCGCGGCCTCAGTCAGTGGGCCCTCGCGGAACGTGCCGGGCTCTCCCGCAACTTCGTGGCCCAGATCGAGCGCGGGGAGTCGGTGCCCACGGTGGCCACCCTCGGGCGCCTGGCCACGGCCCTCGGCATCTCCTCCAGCGAGCTGCTGGGCGAGGGGCCGGCCATCGCCGGCGCCACCGCCGAGCTGGCCGCCGTGCCCCTGGTGACGGACCGCATCGCCGCCGGACCGCCCATGTTCGTGGCCGACCACGTCGAGCGCTCGGAGCTGCTGCCCCGCCCCCTCCTGCGCAGCCTCGGGGTGGACCCCCACCACGCGGTGCTGGTGCGGCTGGGCGCCGACCAGGACTCCATGGCCGACACCATCCCCCCCGGCGCCACGGTGCTCGTGGACCGGGCACCGGTGCGCGACATCGTGCCGCGCGGCATCTACGCCGTACGCGAGGAGTCGGCCGGGGAGACCGGCTGCTCCGTCAAGCGCCTGGTGCTGGACGCGGACTCCCGCGTGCTCATCCTGCTCTCGGACAACCCCGCCCACATGCCGCGCGCCATCCGCCTGCGCGCCGGCCTGCCGCTCTCCGAGCTGATCGTCGGGCGGGTCGTGTGGTGGGCGCCGCCGGCGCCGGCACGACGCTGAGCCCCGCGGTACGGTGTTTGCGCCCCACGCCGGCGCCAGCTACCCTGAGAGCAGGAGAACGAAGATGGCGGTCCTGGCAGGAGATGCGGGCGGCACCAAGACCATCCTGGCGCTGGTGGAGGGCGAGGCGCACGACTTCCGGGTCGTGGCGGAGCAGCGGTACGCGAGCGGCGAGTTCCCGGGACTGGCTCCCATCGTGCGGCGGTTCCTCCACGCCCACGGGGCCACCGCGGAGGCGGCGTGCTTCGGCGTGCCCGGCGCCGTGCGCGACGGCGAGTGCCGGACCCCCAACCTCCCCTGGTTCCTCTCCGAGGCGGAGCTGGCAACGGCCACCGGCATCCCGCACGTACAGCTCGTCAACGACTTCGTGGCCGCCGCCGCCGGGGTCCTGGTGCTCCCGCCCGGTTCCCTGTTGGCGCTGCAGGAAGGCACGCCTTCCAGCACCGGCACCCGAGCGGTGCTGGGGGCCGGCACCGGCCTCGGTCAGGCCATTCTGACCTGGGACGGCCACCAGTATCTGGTGTTGCCGACCGAGGCCGGCCACGCGGACTTCGCGCCCCAGGGCAGCCTGCAGCGGGACCTCGCCGCCAGCCTGGAGGAGCGCATGGAGCACGTCTCCGTCGAGCGCCTGGTGTCGGGCCCCGGCCTCAAGCGGATCTACGAGTTCCTGGTCGACCGCGGGGTGTCGAGCTGGCCGGAGGTCCGCGAGGCGTTCGCATGGGAGGACCCGTCCGCGGTCATATCAAGGTTCGCCCTCACCCGCCGGGACCTGGCCTGCGAGCAGGCGCTCGACCTGTTCTTCGAGCTCTACGGCGCCGAGGCAGGCAATCTCGCCCTGCGCGTGCTCCCCACCGGCGGCGTCTACGTGGTGGGCGGGATCGCCGTGAAGAACCTCGAGAAGCTGACGGACGGGACCTTCATCCGGGCCTTCCGGCGCAAGGGCCGGTTGCGGGAGGTGCTGGAGCGCATCCCGGTGCACGTGGCGCTCGAGCCCCGGGTCGGGCTGCTCGGGGCCGCCCGGCAGGCGCTGCAGCTCATCCCCTCACGAACCTGACCCCCACCCCCGCCCGGTCCAGAGTCAACAGTCGAGAGTCCTCCCCCTCACCCCCCACACAGCAAGGCCACCACCCACCCTCCTCCTCCCACCCGTGCTCGACCCGTCAACCCGGTGGGGGCGCTCTCAGCTCTCGGTTCTCGGCTTTCCTCTGGGAGGGTGGTGGAGAACTCTTGACTCTCACCTCTTAACTCTTGACTCTCAACTCTCGACTCTCGACTCTCGACCGGGTGGGAGGGGGACAGCGACCACTCCGCAGCGGCGGCGGCCGTCCACCACGATCTCGAGGGGGGCCGCCAGGCGGAGATGGCGCACCTTGCCGTCGCAGGCACTGGACTCTGCCGGCTGGGCGCACAGCCACTCCCAGTCGATGTGCCCCTCGTCGTCGTGGTGGTGCACGCCGAGGAACGGTATCCCCGCCGCGGTGAGGTGGTGGAAGAAGTGGGAGCCCTGGGAGGGGTCGCCGACGAGGTCGGCGAAGTCGGTCTCGACGATGGCCCGCGCGCCGCTCACCTGGGACCACGCCACCCCGACACCCAGCCAGGGATCCCGGGAGCCCCAGCGCCCGGGACCGACGAGCAGGTAGGGGCGGCCGCTCTGGCGCAGGCTGCGGTCGATGCGCTCCAGCACCCCTGCCACGTCCATGGTGCGGGCACGATCGAGGTCCCGCAGCACCACGACGATGTCCTCGATCCCGGTGACGCGGCCGTGGCCGAGGGCGGCACAGGACCGCACGATCACCTGCCGCTCGCCTGGCTCGTCGACGACGGGTCCGGGAAGCTGGCCGCCCCCGGCCAGCGGGCGACACTGCAGGAGCCAGAGGGTCGGGTCCTCGCCGCCACTCTCCAGGTCCATGGCGAGCTCGATCTCGACCGGCCCGTGCACGGCGCCTTCCAGCTCCCGGAGCAGCCAGCTCAGGACCGGCGCCAGCGGGAGCTGCCGGCCCCGCAGGAGGCTCGCGAAGGTGACGAGCGGCGCGCCCGCCTCGCGGATGCCATCGACGAGCACGTCGTTGGCCGCCAGGAACGTGGAGGCAATCGAGCCACCGATCCTCTTGCCGAGCTCCCGGGCGGTCTCGAGCTCCACCAGGCTGACATCCCCGGGCCAGCACAGCTCCGGGGTGGCCTCGAGGTCCAGCGCCCAGAGACGCCGCTGGGCCGAGGCCAGCGTGTCTCTCACCGAGCCGAGCTGAGGCACCGCCTGGGGGTGACGCGGGCAGAAGCGCAGCCCCTCTCGGCCGTCGGCCAGGGCCTTGCCGAGGCCCATGGCCACGACCGCGACCCCGTCCTCGGGAGTCATGTCTCTGAACGGATAGTAGTTGTACGATGAGGCCAGCCCGGAAAACGTGGGGTAGAAGTAGCGCCCATGGGCTTGCCCGACCAGGGGCTGGAGGAGCACGGCCATGGGCGGTCGATGGCGGACGCCAGCGGCACGCAGCAGGCGTCGCGCCTCGGCGGTGAACGGCGAGGCCCACACCACGGCCACGGCCTCGAGGACCCGGCGCAGCCGGTCGCCCGCGCGCTCCCCGGAACCCACCACGACCGTTGAGAAGGCGCCCGCCAGGGGATGGCGCCTGCAGTCCTCCAGGCTCGCGGAGGAGCGCACCGCCACCGGTCCCGGGTGCTGCGCCAGCCACGACCTCACGCGGCCCTGGAGCGAGTGCCCGAACCTCGAGCGCACGAACGCCTGGATGATCTCCCCGTCGGAGAGCGCCGACGCGCAGGCAATGAGGCCACGAAGACCGTTGTCGTCGATGAAGGCCTCGCAGGCCCCGGTACGCAGCACGAGGGTGGGCGGCACACACACCCGGATACCTTCGAATGGCAGCGCGCGCGCCCCCAGGAAACGCTCCAGGAAGGCGATGCCGCGACCTTTCCCCCCCATCGAGCCCACCCCGGACAGCGCCAGGTCGGCCCCTCGCCCGGCGCCGGCCCGCGTCGCAAGCCGTCCGCCATCCGCGGTCACCCGCACGCGCGGCGGCGTCCCGCTTCGACGGCCGGCCCCGGGCTGCAGGCTCAGGGCGCCCGCCAGCACCGCCCGCAGCAGATCGTCGGGGGCATCCAGGGCCTTGCCGACGTACGCGAGCCCGTGTTCCGCGGCCGCCTGGCCGGCCTCCTCGTCGGCCGAGGCCAGGACCACGGGCAGATCGGGGCGCGAGCGCCGGGCCTCCGCCGCCAGCCGCACCCCGACCAGACGCTCGCTGCGCCCTTCCCGGGGGTACTCTCCATCGGTGACCACCGCCAGGAGCCGTTCCCCGAGGCCGTCCAGGTGATCGCGCGCCTCCTCGAAGGTGCTCGCCCAGAGCACGCGTACGTCCCCCGTGCCCGTCGCCCCTGCCAGCCGGTCGGCCTGGTCCTGCAGGACCTCGATGGCGACCGAGGCCCAGCCGGGGTCATCCTCCACCAGCAGCAGCGCTGGCGCCGCGGGGTCCGGCCACCACCGGTCCGCCGCCAGCCGCACCAGGCTCGCCAGCGCCCTCGCCCGGCCGTGCCCCACCAGCGCCAGGTCGAAGCGCCCTTCGCCGGAGGCCTCGATGGCCTCCGCCGGATGACCGGCCAGGAACAGGCGTCGAGCGCGTGGCTGGGCGTCCTGTACGAGGTCGGTGATCACGTCCCAGGGCACCACGGTGCTCCCTCCGAGCGCCACTGCAAGGTCGAGCCGCCCGTGCGCGAGGGCAGTCTCCAGCTCGGCGCGGCTGGCCACGCCGTGCAGGTGCCACCCCGGGCAAATCCGGGGCCCCTCCGTCGCGGTCGGGCCGTCACCGAATGCCGCAAACAGGTCGTAGGGGGAGCCGATCACCAGCGCCCGCAGCCGGCGGCGCGGGGCGCAGCGGGCGGAGGGCGTCGGGGTGCGCGAGCAAGACATCGAGCCACCGGCTTATAGCCCGCACGCCTGGCGGTGTCAAACCCACCACCGCGATGGAGCGGGGTACCATGTGCCGTGCCTTGGATCGGGGATCCCCTGAGGAACCACCTTCGCATCGCGGCGCCCCTGCTGGCCGTCACCCTCACGGGGCTCGCGGGCCTCGTCTACGAGGTCGTGTGGTCGCGCGCCCTGGCCGCCCTGTTCGGCTCGGTGCTCAGTGCCACCGGCGCCTTCCTGGCGCTGCTCATGGGCGGGATGGGCCTGGGGTCGGCCTGGGGTGCCCGCCGGGCCCGGCGCAGCACGCAGCCGCTCGTGGTGTTCGGCGTCGTCGAGCTCGCCGTGGCCTGCCTGGCAGCCGCCTCGCCCTGGCTGCTGGAGCTCGTCCAACCGCTCGTGGTGCGGCTCGACTCCCGTCTCCCCGATGCGCTGGCCCCGCTCGTGCCGGCCGCGGTCAGCGTGGTGATCCTCGGCCCCGTGGTGTTCCTGCTGGGCAGCACCTATCCCCTGGTCGTCGCCCACCTGGCCCGCAGCCCCGGCGCGGCAGGCCGCCACAGCGGCCTGGTGTACGGCTTCAACACGCTGGGTGCCGTGCTTGGCACCACCCTCGCCGGCTTCTTCTTCCTGCCGTCGCTGGGCATCCGCCACTCCCTTCTGCTCGCCGCCGCCGTCGACGCGTTGGTCGGGCTCGGGTGCGTCGTGCTTGGCCGCCGTCCGCTGGCGGAGGTGGCGACCGCTCACGACCCTTCCTTCCCCGTGCGCGAGGGCGGCGAGGCCACCACGGCCGCACGCGTGGCGCTCCTGGCGGGCGCGGCCTCCCTGGCCCTCGAGGTGGCGTGGTTCCGGGCGTTGATGCTGGTCTTCGGCTCCTCGGTGTACGCCCTCTCGGCGATGCTCGCCTCGTTCCTCCTCGGCCTCGCCACCGGCGCGCTGGTCGTCGCCCGGCGTGCGGCGCATCGCCCACCCTCGTGGAGGCGCCTGGGCGAGCTGCACGTCCTGATCGCGTTCTCGGCGACCCTGGTGACCGTGGTCATGCAGATTCTGCCGGGCGGGTTCATCCCCCTCCTGTCCCTCAGCCACGGCTCCTTCGGCTGGATCCTGGGGGGCACGACGCTCCTTCTGGTGGCCGTCCTCGCGATCCCCACCTCGCTGATGGGGGCAGCCCTGCCGGTCGCCATCCACCTCGCCACCACCTCCTCGAAGGCAGGCGACACGGGGCTGGCCGCCGGCAGGGTCTATGCGGCCTCGTCGTGGGGGTCGGCGCTGGGCGCCCTGGCGGCGGGGTTCATCCTGGTGCCGGCGCTGCGCCTGCGTGGCACCGTTGCCGTCGCGGTCGGCCTCTCCCTGGCGGCGGCTGCTCTCGCGCTGCGGCGGGTCACACGGTCCGAGCGCCGCATCTCCTGGCAGGCCGCGGCCCTCGTCGCCGTACTCTGGGCCGGCTGGTTCGCCCACCTGCTGCCCTGGGACTGGCGGATCCTCACCGGCGGCTACTACGCCTACGCCCACCTCTACTCCCAGCACCGCGTCGCCGCCGCGGGCCCGGATCGCCGCAGGGTCGTGCTCGACGATGCGCACCCGTTCGCCGAACCCCCGGTCGCCGCTCCAGCACGATCCCAGCCCCAGGCCGGCGAGCGCCTCCTGTCGTGGGAGGACGGGCTCTTCGCCCAGGTTGCGGTGGTCGAGAAGGACGGCGTCCGCAGCCTCCTCATCAACGGCAAGGCCGATGCCTCCAACGGCCAGGAGGACATGCGCACCCAGTCCCTGCTCGGCCACCTGCCCGCACTGCTGGCACCTGGCGGGCCGGGGGGCGAGGCGCTGGTCCTCGGGCTGGGAAGCGGCGTCACCGCCGGCGCCGTCGCCTCGTGGGGGTTCTCGCCGGTCACCGTGGCGGAGATCGAGCCCGCCGTGGCGCGCGCCGCGGCCTGGTTCGGGCCGGAGAACCGCGGCGTGCTCACGTCGCCCGGCACCAGGCTGCACCTCGACGACGGTCGGCGGGTCCTGGCCCGCGCGCCGGGGCCGCTCGCACTGATCACCTCGGAGCCCTCCAACCTGTGGATGTCCGGCGTCTCACTGCTGTTCACCCGGGAGTTCTTCCAGCTCGCCGCCGACCGACTCGGCGAGCGGGGCGTCTTCTGCCAGTGGCTCCACCTCTACCAGGTGGGGCCCGAGGACGTGCGCACCCTCGTCGGGACGCTCACGGACGTCTTCCCCCACGTCGTGGCGTTCGCCGACGGCAGCGACCTCCTGCTGGTCGCGTCGCGCTCCGCGCTGCAGCTCGACCCCCTGGCCTGGCAGCAGCGGGTCGCCGCGAGCCCGGACGCTACCCAGTCCCTCGCCGCGGTGAACGTGCGCACCGCCGCCGCCATCGCGCGCGGCCTGGTCGCCGACGAGCGCGGCCTCCGCGCCTGGTCGTCCGGAGCGCCGCGCCACACCGACGACCGGCCGATCCTCGAGTTCTCGGCCGCCCGCCACATGGCCTCCGACTTCTCCGCCCCGATCCTCGCCTCCCTCGTCGCTGCCGGCCAGGCGGCTGGACCGATCCCCCTCGGCACCGCCGGCTACGTCGGCAACTGGGCGGCCAGGTAGCCGGTCAGCGCATCAGCCGAACAGCGAACCAGCTCCCCCACCCACCCAGGCGCAGAGCAGAGGGGCGACCTCGCGGGTCGCCCCTCTGCTGCTCGCCGCACATGGAGCCTCGCAAGCCTATGGCATGCGATCCGGGTGATGGGCATGCCCGATGCTGAGCTCCGCTGGCGCGCCGAAGAGCTCCGGGGCGATGTAGTGCCCGCGCTCGACTCCCTCCTTGTCCTGCTCCACCGCGAACGGGTGCGCCTGCATCCAGGCGTCGCTGCGCAGCGCCGTGAGCTGCCAGGAGACACGCATCCCGGCCACTCCGCCCGCGACTCGGAAGCGGTTGCCTGCCACTTCTTCGGCGATGAAGAGGTTGGGAGCCGGGGCGCCAATCGCCGTGAGCTGGTAGCGGACGTCCCGGTTGACGGCCTCGAACCACTCTGGCAGCTCGACCACGGCCTCGCCCTTATCGTCGAGGACGACATTGCCCGAGTAGATGTCAAGGACCTCGCTCGACTCCACGGCGGCGTGGTAGAGGTAGCGGTTGGCCGGGTCGAGCGGGTGGTCGATCTTGAAGTTCTTGGTCCCCCCCGCCACGTTGAAGTTGCCGACGACGAGGACGTCCCCTTCGAATCCAGCGGCGATCGTCCCGCTACCGCCGGAGTGCGCCTCGATGCCGGCGCCAGCCGTTCCGAGCTCCGCCCTGGTGCTCTTCGCGAGATTGACGCCTTTCACGCCGACGCCGGAATCCGCCTCACCGTAGACACCCACGGTCTCGTGGCTCTTGCCTCGCACCCCCGAGCCCGAGGTGGAGCTGCCGTAGACCCCGGACCCACTCGTCTCGTTCTTGCCGTAGACACCGTAGCCGGCGCCGCTGCCGGTCACGCCGTAGACCCCTGCTGCGCCGCTGCCCGACCCGCGGCCGGCGACCCCGGTCCCTTGCGCGCTCACCCCCCGGATCGCGTTGCCGGTACCGCTTGTCTCGACGTTGAAGGGGTAGCCGGTGCCGGCGTACGAGATCGACATGGGGATCGCCAGCATGGTGGGGGTCACCCCTGCGGTGGCGATCTGGAGCGTGACACCCCCGCTCGTCCCGCCGCCGGCGAGGCCAGCCCCGGCGTTGACCGCAGTGATGTCCCCACCCCCACCCGACGCCGTCTGCCACGCCGCGCCTCCCGAGGTGACGGTGAGGACCTGACCGGCGGTCCCACCGCTCGTGCCGATCTTGGTGGCGGTCACGGCACCGCTGGCGATCTTCCCGTTGGTGACCGCGTTGTCGGCGAGCTTGCCCGTCGAGACGCCGAGATCGGCCAGCGCCAGGGTCACGTTGCCCGAGGTGCCGCCGCCGGTCAGGCCGGTCCCGGCCGTCACGCCGGTGATGCTGCCACCGGTGGCGTTCTCGGCCAACAGCTCATCCCGGAAGGCCATCTCGAAGGTCGCCGGGTCCTGCGAGCCGTTGGCGACACTCGAGCCGAACGCAATGATCCTGCCGCTGCCCGCAGTCACCCCCACTGTCAGCCGAGCGTTCCGGGTGCTCAGACCCGCGAACTCGGTCGAGAACGTCTTCTGAATCTGCTCCCACTGCCGCACCGGGTAGCTCTTGCTACCGAGCTCGGCACCGGTCTCGTCCTTCACCGTCACCTTGACGGTGCAGGTTGCGGTCCCGGTGGTCTCGACGAACCCGAAGTTGTACCGGAACAGCGAGTCGGTCGCGGGCTGGGTGCCGAACACCCCCAGCAGCTCGGTCGACTGCCCGAGGCCAATGGCGAACGTCGCCGGTGTGCCCGCGAAGTACTGCCCCACCGAGTCCGTGAGCTCCCCGGTCTGCGAGTAGATGCGCGAGCCCACCACGAGCCTGACGTTGGAGGTCACCCGCAAGGCACCGGCTGCCTGCTTGTTGAACATCAGCTTGACGGCGTCCTCGTACTTGGCGGTGTCCCCCGGCTGGACGGTGTCGGTGAACGTGAGCGGCGCGATATTGGCCTTGCGCTCCAGCAGGTGGAAGGTGACCTGGGCCGCCCTGGCGTTCGGGTTGTGGACCCAGACGGTGGTGTACCACACCGACGGCGCCACGCCGGGCGCCCCCGCCACCGACGGCAGAAACACGTCGGTTCCGGCAAAGCCGGCGAGCGCGGGCGACGCGCCAACTCCCACGAGGAGGCCGATGACCGTGATCACGAGCGCTCTTCTCATCCTCACCTCCCTGCCAGCCTGCTTTCCTCGATGGCCCCAGGGCCGGCACGATGCTGTTGTCATCCAATCTACGGCTACCGGCGGGAAAAGCGTACATGCGTGCCGGCCCGCTTCCTGCGGGCCTGGACACCTGCATGACGCTCGAGGACGAACCGGGGATCGCCCGCTCAAGGCTCAAGGCTCAAGGCTCAAGGCTCAAGGCTCAAGGCTCAAGGCTCAAGGCTCAAGGCTCAAGGCTCAAGGCTCCCCCACCCTCCCTTGAAGTGAACCTACCTTGGTATGGGTGGGCGGGGGAGCTTGAGCCTTGAGCCTGTAGCCTTGAGCCTGGCTGGGCGGGGGAGCTGGAGCCTTGAGCCTGTAGCCTTGAGCCTCCCCGGGTGGGCGGGCTACCCGCTTTTCGCCCCACGAGCAGCACCAGGCAGAGGACGATCTGCCAGGTCGGGGGCGTCTGCACGGTCATACGGGTGAAGAACAGCACCGGCGCGAAGAATGGAATCAGCGAGACGACGACCGAGAGCGTCGAGTCGGGGCTCGACATGACCGGCATCATGAGCACGATGGCAAACACCATGACCAGGGCCACGAGGGACTGGGTTTGCTGGGCCTCCTCCTCGGAGTTGAAGGCCGAGCCCACGGCGGCGTAGAGGGCGGCGAACTGGAAGTAGCCGAGGATGAAGAAGACGATGAAGAAGACCAGCAGGTGCGGCGGAACCAGCGTTGCGCTCGGCATGGCGGCGCCCGCCAGCGCCCCGATGGCTCCGGTGTTGACGGCGAGCACCACCCAGATGGCGTACTGGGTGAGCCCCACCGCCCCGACCCCGAAGATCTTGCCGACCATCAGCTCCATGGGCCGCAGGTTGGCGACGATGATCTCGACGATGCGGGAGGACTTCTCCTCCAGCACGCCACGCAGGACGTAGTAGCCGTAGAACAGCACCGTCATGTAAACGGTCAGGCTGAGGATGTAGGAAAGGGCGAAGCTCTTCTCGAACGCCGCATCGGCGGTCTCGCCCAGGTCGTCGGCAATGCGCACCGGGTGCAGCTCGACACGCCTGGCCAGCTCGTCGAGCCGGTCGGCCGGCACGCCGGCCCGGGACAACTGTCGCCTCAACAGCACGTTCGCCACGGCGGACTCCAGGGATCCGATGAGCCGGAAGGCGGTGACGTTGCTCGTGAGGTACTCCACCTCCCCCTTGGCCACCCCGACCTCCGGCAGCCAGATCACCCCGGCCAGCTCCTTGCCCACCACCAGCCGCTTCAGCCGCTGGCGCTGCGCCGAGGGCTCACCCTCGGGCGTCACCTGTCTCACCGTGACCTGGAGCCGGCCGGCCACCGCGTGCCTGGATGTGCGCTCCGCGATGACCCGCGCCAGGTCCTGCGCCAACCCCGGGTCCGCCGTCACCACCGCGATCTGATACTCGCCGCCAGTCCGGCTCATCACCCACGTCGGCAGCAGGGTCGCGCCGATCATCAGGACCGGCACACTGATGGTCGAGATCCAGAACGCCTTGGTCTGCACCCGGGACAGGTACTCCCGCCGCAGCACCGGCAGCACCTTACGCCAGCGCAGCATGGTCGCCCTCCACGCTCTTGAGGAAGATGTCCTCCAGCGAATCCACCACCGGCTGCACGGCCAGCAGCGGCACCCGGGCCGCCAGCGCCCGCACCACCCCGGCGACATCGACCCCCTCGCCCAGGTCGAGGACGCGCCGGTCCTCCACACGCCGCACCGCCGTCACGCCAGGGACGGCCGCCAGCTCGGCATCGGACGCCGGCGTGTCCACCGTCAGCGCGGAGCGGGCGAAGCGCGCCCGGACCTCGTCGAGCGGGCCGGTCAGAATCGCGCGCCCGCGGTTCATGAGGCAGATGTGGTCGCACAGCTCCTCGGCCTGGGGCATGACGTGGGTGGAGAACAGCACGGTGCCGCCCCGCTCCCGCATGCCGGAGATCTCGTCCTTGAGCTGTCGGGTGGCGATCGGGTCGAGCCCCGAGAACGGCTCGTCCAGGATCACCAGCTCCGGCTCGTGGATGACGGTGCTCGCGAACTGCACCTTCTGCTGCATCCCCTTGGACAGCTCCTCGACGCGCCGCCCGGCGCGGTCGGACAGGCCCAGCTTCTCGAGCCACAGCCCGGCACGGCGGCGGGACTCGCCGCGCTCCAGCCCGCGGATCTCGCCCAGGAACACCAGGTGATCCAGCACCTTCATCCGACGGTACAGGCCCCGTTCCTCGGGGAGGTAGCCGATCCGCTCCCGCAGGTCGTCGTCGATGACCTGGCCGTCGAGACGGATTTCTCCGGCATCCGGCAGGGCGATGCGCATGACCATGCGGATGGTCGTGGTCTTGCCGGCGCCGTTGGGACCGAGCAGGCCGAACACCGAGCCGCGCGGCGCCGCGAACGACAGGTCCTGCACCGCCGCCACCCGCCCGTAGGCCTTGTGGACGTTGCGGATCTCGAGATGAGCGTCCCCCATTGCCTCCTCCGACCTGCGTCTCACGTCACCGGGCGGGATGGCCCGCCAGGACCGGAACGCCCCACTCCACGGCCTGCAGGTTCACGGTCAGCTCGCCGACCGCGTCGGTGCGCCCCACGACCTGCACCGGCAGGCCCGTCCCGGCCTCGACGAGGATCCGCACACCACCGCGCATGCCGAGGAATCCGAGGTCCACGTCGCCACCTCCTGGCTGGCCGGAGAGCGCACGGGCCTTGACCACCACGGTGCGGAGCAGCACCGGCCCCCGCCGGCGGCGGGAGTCGCCCGCCCGCCGCTCCTGGTAGTCCGCGTCCTGCTGGACCAGGCCTCCGGCCTCGAAGCGCAGCTCGACGGGCTGGTCGTCCGCGAGGATGAAGGCCGTGAACGCGCTCCCCTGCCGGTTCAGGCCGGCCGCCGAGACCAGGTACAGCAGGGCGTACGAGTCGGTGACCACCGCCCCCGCGGGCAGAGGCGCCACGGCGCGCACGAGACGGGCGCGCCGCTTGCTCCAGCCCTCGGGGGACGACTCCTCCTCGCCCGGCGAGGCAGGCGCGGCCCTCCAGAAGAAGAACCCCTCCCTGGTGTAGCGGAAGACCTTCTGGTAGGGCTTGCGGCCGGTCACCAGCTTGTCGCCCTGGAGGACCGCCCCGCTCGCGGGGTCGAGGAGCACCGTCGTCACCTCGTGGCGGCCGAACGGCAGCGCGGTGTCGGTCGTCAGGGCGATGACCTCCGGACCCGGCACCGGCACCGGCGTGCCCTCCGGCACCCTGCGCAACAGGGCTCCCGCCCGCTCGGCCGGAAGCCTCTGCACCGACAGCGAGGTGGTGGCGGACAGCAGCAGCTTGCTGGCCCCCAGCTCGACCCGCCTCCAGCTCACCGGACCGAGGGTCTCGACGCCTGAAGCGGCGCTGGCCAGCACCGCGGCCAGCGCCACTCCGCCGATCGCCCGCAGCGCCGCCACCGGGTGGGTCACTCCACCGGCACGAAGCTGTAGGCCAGGACGCCCTGGGCCTGGGCCGCCAGCTCGAGCTCGGCCTGCTGCCGGGCCCACAGCCGCGCCGCAGCCAGGTACGGCGCCGCCGTGCGCGAGGTGCGCACCTCGTCGGCGGCACCGGCCGTCGCCTCGGCGAACATGCCCCGCACCAGCTTCTGCTTCCAGGTGAGCTCCTTCTCGACGAAGCGGACCTTGTAGTCCTCGCCCAGCTTGGCGCGCGTCGCCGCCACCTTGACGGCGTCGTCGAGCCCGCCCAGCTTGTCCACCAGGCCCAGCTCGAGGGCCTTGCGCCCGCTCCACACGTGGCCCCGACCCACCTTGTCCACGGCCTCGGGGGCCATCTTGCGGCCCTTCGACACGACCTGCAGGAAGTCCTCGTACCCCTGGTCGATCATGGTCTGGATCACCTCGGCCACCCGCGGGTCCATGGCGCGGTCGGAGCGCAGCGCCCCGGCCAGGGAGGTGGTGCCGACCCCGTCCACGCGGACGCCCAGGTACTTCGCGAGCGGCTTCTGGAAGGTGGGGAACATGCCGAAGATGCCGATCGAGCCCGTGATCGTGTTGGGGCTCGCCAGCACCTCGTCGGCGGCCATCGAGATCCAGTAGCCGCCCGACGCGGCCACCGAGCCCATGGACACCACCACCACCTTGCCGCCGGCCCGGGCCAGCTCCAGCTCGCGCCGGATCACCTCGGAGGCGAAGCCGCTGCCGCCGGGGGAGTCGACGCGCAGCACGATGGCCTTGACGTCCTCGTTGTGGCGCGCCTGGCGGATCAGCGCGGCGGTCGAGTCGCCGCCGATCTGCCCCGGAGGCTGCGTGCCGTCCAGGATCGTGCCCTTGGCCACCACCACGGCCACGAGGTCGCCCTTGGCCTTGGCGCCGAACCGGTCCCTGTCGAGCGCCTTGAGGTAGTCCTTGTAGGCGACTTGCTTGAAGGTGTGCTCCTTCTCGTCCTCGCCCACCAGCTCGATGACGCGCTTGCGGAGCACGTCGCGCGGCTCGATCTTGTCCACGAGGCCGGCGGCCAGCGCGGCCTTCGCACCGTCACCGCCCGACGCCTTGAGGTTCTCGGGGTACCGCTCGATGTACTCGGTGATCTTCTCGGGCGTCGTCTTGCGCGCCGCCGCCACGTCGGCCAGGTAGCTCGTCCAGAGGTCGGTCAGGTAGGCGAGGTTGGCCTCCTTGGCCTCGGGGGACATGTCGTTGCGGAGGTATGGCTCCACCGCCGACTTGTACTCCCCGACCCGGAAGACGTGCCACTCGATCTCGAGCTTGTCGAGGCCCTCCTTGTAGAAGGTTGCGAAGCGGGAGAACCCCTCGAGCAGGACCATCCCCATCGGGTGCAGCCAGACCTCGTCGGCCTGGGCCGCGAGGTAGTAGCCGTACTGGTCGTAGGCGTCGGAGGTGGCGATGACCTTCTTGCCTGACTTCTTGAAGCGCTCGATGGCCGCCTTGAGGTCCTCGAGCTTGGTCAT
>JALOLB010000295.1 GCA_025456225.1 Thermoanaerobaculaceae bacterium | reverse complement strand
GACCCCTACTCCTCTCGCCTGGCAGGGGTGGCTGTGCAGAGGCGCAAGACCAATTCTGGAAGCTCGTGACCTGGACGTGAACCTCGCCTGGACTCTGACCGCGCAGTGTGCTGAGACCCTTCTCGAATCGAGGACTCTTCAAGTTGAGCGGACCTTCCTGCTGCTCGCACGAGGCCCACGTCCACGTCCAGGTCCAGGTCCAAGTCCAGGTTGACGTCCAGGAGGTGACGAGCGAGAGCGGCCGGGAGTCGGTGGGTGGGTTTGACAGGCTGCCGCGCATGTGGCAGAATCCGCGGTCCTTGGTGTTTTGTCTGGGGCGGGGGTTTGCATGTACGCGATTGTGGAAGCAGGAGGCAAGCAGCACCGCGTCGAGGTTGGGCAGCGGGTGGCTGTGGAACGGATCTGGGCTGGCGCCGAAGTCGGCAGCGAGGTGACGTTCGAGCGGGTGCTGCTGGTGCGGGACGACTCGAAGGTCCGGGTTGGCAAGCCGCTGGTCGAGGGTGCAGTCGTCAAGGGCACCCTGCTGCGCGCGTTGCGCGGCGAGAAGATCATCGTCTTCCACAAGAAGAAGCGGAAGGGCCAGCGCAAGACCACCGGCCACCGCCAGGACCTCTTCGAGGTTCGCATCGACGCCATCGAGGCGTGAGGAGGAAGCATGGCGCACAAGAAGGGACAGGGCTCCAGCCGCAACGGCCGTGACTCCACCGCCCAGCGCCTTGGCGTCAAGGTCGGCGACGGCCAGTTGGTGCACGCCGGGACGATCATCATCCGCCAGCGCGGCACGCGTTGGAAGCCGGGGCTGAACGTCGGGCGCGGCAAGGACGACACACTCTACGCGCGGGTCAACGGGCACATCCGATTCAAGGATCGCGGGCGGCTCGGCCGCTTCGTGGTCTGCGAACCGGCGGCCTGACACGCGCCCCCCCACGTTGGCCTGATGTTTCTCGACGAGGTTCACATCTTCGTCAAGGCCGGCGACGGGGGGCGCGGGTGCGTCAGCTTCAGGCGAGAAAAGTACATCCCCCGCGGCGGGCCCGATGGCGGTGACGGCGGGAACGGCGGGAGTGTCGTGGTGCGGGCCTCGGCACACTGGAGCACCCTCGCGCACCTCTACGACCGCCACCACGTGAAGGCCGAGCGCGGCGAGCACGGCCGGGGGTCCAACCAGACCGGCGCCTCCCGCGACGATGCGCTCATCGAGGTGCCGTGCGGCACGGTGGTGCGCGACGTGGACACGGGCGAGCTGCTCGCGGACCTGGTGGAGCCGGGCCAGGAGGTGGTGGCGGCCAGGGCCGGGAGAGGCGGACGCGGCAACCAGCACTTCGCCACGCCGGTCAACCAGGCGCCCCGCTACGCCGAGCCCGGCACGGCCGGCGAGGAACGCCACATCCAGCTCGAGCTCAAGCTGCTCGCCGACGTCGGCCTGGTAGGTCTCCCCAACGCCGGCAAGTCGACGCTGCTGTCGCGGGTCTCGGCGGCGCGGCCCAAGGTGGCCGACTACCCCTTCACGACGCTCGTCCCTCACCTGGGAGTGGTCTCACGGCACGGGGGCGAGCGCTCGCTCGTGTTCGCGGACCTTCCGGGCCTCATCGAGGGCGCCCACGCCGGGGCCGGGCTCGGTCATCGGTTCCTGCGCCACATCGAGCGCTGCCGGGTGCTGGTCCATTTAGTGGACCTGGCGGGCGAGATGGGGGTCAGGGAGCAGGTCCAGGTGGTGCGCGAGGAGCTGCGGCAGCACGACCCGTCGCTGCTCGAGCGGCGGCTGCTGCTCGTCGGCACCAAGCGCGACGCGCTGAGCGAGCCCGGGCGACAGGACGAGCTGGCCCGAGTGGCGGCGGAGCTGGGCGCACCCTGGGCGGCGATTTCCGCGGTGAGCGGCGAGGGGCTGGATGCAATGCTGGAGGCCACCTTCGCCCTGGCAGGCCCCGCGTGAGGCGGGTCGGTTTCTTCGGTGGGACCTTTGACCCCGTGCATCGGGGCCACCTCGAGCCGGCACGGGTGGCCATGGACGCTCTGGAGCTGGACGGCGTGGTGTTCGTTCCGGCGGGCAGCCCGCCGCACAAGCAGGGGGACCCGGTGACCGCCTTCAGCCACCGGCTGGCGATGCTCGTGCTGGCGACCCAGGACGAGCCGGGCTTTTATGTGTCCGACCTGGAGGCCGAGCGCCCCGGCCCGACCTATACGGTGGACAGCGTGCCGTTGCTGCGCGCCGAGTGGCCGGCCGCGCAGTCGTTCTTCCTGCTGGGCTCCGACTCGTTCGGCCAGATCACCACCTGGCACCGCTGGGCGGAGCTCGTGGACATGATCGACCTCGTGGTGCTGCACCGCGACACCACCTGGGGTGCCCACATGACCGCGGAGGTGCCCGACTGGCTGGCGGCGCGCATCATGCACGTGACTCCTGGTCGGCCACTCCCGGAGTCGGCCACGGGTGTGCCGGGGGTGCTCGTGGTTGAGCACCCGCCGGTGCCGGCGGCGGCCACGGAGCTGAGGACGAGGGTGCGGCAGGGCCTGGCGGTGGGCGACCTCGTGCCGCCGTCTGTCGCCCGCTACATCGGCAAGTACGGCTTGTACCGACAGGGAGTGTGATGCAGGTATGAAGGCAGACCTGGTGACGCAGCTTCGGCAGACGGTAGCGGCGCTGGAGGACAAGAAGGCCTTTCACCTGATGGTCCTCGACGTCTCCAAGAAGACCTCCATTGCCGACGCGTTCGTCCTCTGCTCGGCCGGATCCCAGCGCCACGCGCAGGCCGTGGCCGACGAGGTGGAGCGCGCACTGCGCGAGCACGGGACCCGGCCCCTGGCCGTCGAGGGCTACCCGCAGGGGACCTGGATCCTCCTTGACTACGTGGACTTCATCGTCCACATCTTCCAGGAGGAGCGGCGCGAGTACTACGCCCTCGAGCGGCTGTGGGGCGACGCGCTCGACATCACCGCAGGGCTGCTGGCACCCCCAAGGTGATCAGCATCCTCCCGAGCCGCCACCCCGAGGTGCGACTGTTGGGTCGCCAGCTCGGCCGGGTGGCGCCCACCATGCTGCCGCTGCTCCTCGAAGGCGAGACCGGCACGGGCAAGAGCTGGGTGGCCGCCCGCCTGCACCGGGCGAGCCGTCCGGGGCGGCCCCTGGTGGTGGTGGACTGCGGCGCCCTCTCTCCGGGGCTGTTGGCCTCCGAGCTGTTCGGGCATCGCGCCGGCGCGTTCACCGATGCCACTCGTGCCCGCTCCGGCTGGCTGGACCGGGCCGGGGACGGCACCCTGGTGCTGGATCGCCTGGACAGCCTGCCGGCCGAGGGTCAGGTGGCCCTCCTCCGGGTCCTCGAGGAGGCGCGCTTCTACCCGGTGGGGGCAGGCCAGCCGCGGCCGATGCGGGCCCGGGTGGTGGCGCTCGTGGATGCCGGGGTGTCGGAGCGGGTGGAGCGCGGGGAGCTCCGCCCCGACCTCTTCCACCGCCTCGCCGGGCTGCACCTGGTACTGCCACCCCTCCGGTCGCGGCCGCGGGACATCCTCCCGTTCGCGGATGCACACCTGCGGTGCCTGGCTGGCCGCGGGGGCCAGCCCGCCCGGCTGCACGCCGAGGCGTTGGAGCTCGTCCAGGCCTACCCGTGGCCCGGCAACTACCGGGAGCTGGCGACCGTGCTCGACCGGGCCGCGTTGATGGCCGACGGCTCCATCGGTGTGGCCGAGCTGGCGCTGCCCGGCTCGGCGTGGCCACAGGTGGCTGCCACGGCGGCGGAGCGCGGACGGCCTCTTGCGGCGGTGGCCCGCCTGTATGCGCTGTGGGTGCTGGCCCAGGCCGGAGGCAACGTGTCCCGTGCCGCCCGGGTGCTGGGTGTGTCACGGCGCACGCTGATCCGGTGGCGGCGGGAGACGACCGCGTCATGAGTGGCCTTGTCGTGCTCTGGGTCGGCAAGCGGGCGCCGGAGGCCATGGAGTCGCTGGTGGAGGAGTACCGCCAGCGGGTCGGGCGATTCATGCCGTGCAGCGACGTGCGGCTTCGCCCGGCCGAGGGCCGGGGCGGGGACCGTGGACGCGTCCTGGCCCAGGAGGCCGAGCAGATCGCCGGCCATCTGCAGCCGGCCGATGTGGTGGTGGCGCTCGACGAACGAGGAACGGAGCACTCGAGCGAGGAGCTGGCGCGGTGGCTCGGCGAGTGCCGGAAGCGGGCGCGGGTGGCCTTCGTGATCGGGTCCGACCTCGGGCTCGATCCGGGGCTCGTGACCCGGGCCCACCTGAAGCTCTCGCTCTCCCGTCTGACGCTGCCGCACCTCCTGGCGCGACTCCTGCTCTGGGAGCAGCTCTTCAGGGCCTGCGACCTGCTGACTGGCGGCGCCTATCACCGTGCCGCCGAGGGCGGCGGGGAAGCATTTCAAGCCCAACCGGTTATCAAACAGGGCAGAGGCCGGGTGGGAAGGGGTGGTAAGGTATAATCTGCCCGTGGAGGCTGTTTTGACACCGACCATCGATCTCGGAGGAATCCGGCGCCAGCTTGAAACGAGGCGAGCAGAGCTGCTCGAGGGCGTGTCGCGCGCCCGCGAGATGGGTGCCGTCGAGGGCGAGGCCGGCGTGCCTGACATTGCAGACCGCGCCACCAAC
>JALOLB010000294.1 GCA_025456225.1 Thermoanaerobaculaceae bacterium | reverse complement strand
GAAGACCACCGACTGGAGAGCCGGATGCGGGAGATCCGCCAGTCCGGTTCGGAGGGAGGGGGAGGCGGTGACAACCCGCCTCTCCCTACCCCTATCGGGCGGTGAGGGGACATCGAGCCGAGTGGGGTGCTGCGGGGAGCCTGATCGAGGCAGAGAGCGGCGGCCGGTCTCGGGTGGCATGACGGTTGGGTTGGTGACGCGGCCGGGTTAGAATCACGGCAATGCTGGAAGAAGGTCGGCTCGTCGGGCACATCCGGCTCGTGGCCCGCATCGGGATGGGCGGGATGGGCGAGGTGTGGGAGGGTGTCGACGAGCGCCTCGGGCGGCGGGTGGCGGTCAAGGCGATCCGTCGCTCCGAGCAGGCAAACGCCCTCGCGCGGGCCCGGTTTGCACGGGAGGCCCGCATCCTCTCGCAGCTCGAGCACCCCAACGTGTGCCGGCTGTACGAGTACATTGAGGCGGAGGACGTCGACGTCCTCGTGCTGGAGCTCGTGCGCGGGCGCTCCCTTGGCACGGCCATCGACGCCGGCCTGAGCGCCTCCGAGAGGCTCGGGATCGCGCTCGGCACCTGCTCGGCGCTGGTGGCGGCCCACTCGCTCAGCGTCATCCACCGCGACCTCAAGCCCGAGAACGTCATGCTGGCGGAGGACGGCACCGTCAAGGTGCTGGACTTCGGGATCGCCAGGCGGATGCTCGACCCCGCCGAGCGGCTCGACGGGGGCCGCTCGACGGTGGTGGCGTCGCCGGAAGGCGAGGCCGGGGAAACGGTCGACGGGCTCACGGTCGCCGGCCAGGTGGTGGGCACTCCCCGCTACATGAGCCCCGAGCAGGCGCGGGGCGAGGGGGCGACCGCCGCCAGCGACATGTTCAGCTTCGGCCTGCTGCTGTTCGAGCTGTACACGGGCAAGGCGCCCTACGAGTCGAGCTCGCTCCAGCAGGCGATGGCCCGCGCCCAGTGGGGCGACGTGCCTCCCCCAACGGGCATTGACCGCGCCGTGGCGGCACTCATCTCCGACCTCACCGCCCTCGATCCCCGAAAGCGGCTCACCGCCCAGCAGGCGCTGGAACGGCTCCAGCGGATCCAGCAGCGGCCCCTCCGCCGCCTCCGGGCGGCCGCTGCGGCGATCGCGGTGGTCGGCCTGGTAGCCGGCACCGTGCTGTCGCTCGTGGGGTTGACGCGCGCCCGACGAGAGGCAGCGGTGGCCGAGGCGAGCACCGACTTCCTGGCGCGGCTCTTCCTCGGTTCAGACCCGCAGGAGGCGCCAAACCCGGACATCAAGGCGCGGCAGGTGCTCGACCGTGGTGTCGAGAGGCTTCGAACGGAGCTGAAGGACCAGCCCGCGACCAGGGCCCGCCTGCTCACGGTCCTGGGCGGCATCTACGGGAATCTTGGGCTGAACCGGGAGGCCCAGGGACTGCTGGAGGACGCGCTGGCGCTGCAGGAAGGGCTGTCGGGGCCAGATGACGAGGCGCTGCTCCCGGTCCTGAGCAGGCTGGGCAATGCCGTGACGGCCCAGGCGGATCACACGCGCGGCGATGAGGTGTTCCGGCGGGCCGTGGAGATTGCCAGGCGCAGGAACGTCCCCGAAGAGGAGGGGACGGCGCTCAACCTGCTGGCCTCGTCCCTGCTGGCCCAGGGGCGTCTCGACGAGGCGGAGCCCCTTGCGCGGGGATCCGTGGCGGCATGGACGGAGGCGGTGGGAGCAGATCACCCCAAGACCGCGGGAGCGATGGTGAACCTGGCTCTTGTCGAGATCAACCGGGGACGCTACGCCTCCGCCGAGCCGATCCTGGTGAGCGCCCTGGAGGCTCTCGAGCGCCACCTGGGGCCCGACCACCCCGATGTCGCATCGACGGTCACCAACCTCGCCACGGTCCGCAAGGAGCTGGGTCGGCTCGCCGAGGCCGAGGCGCTGTACCGGCGCTCCCTCGCGTTGACGGAGAAGCGGCTGGGCCCGGAAAGCCCGCAATGCGCCATCGTCCGCAACGACCTGGCGGTGGTGCTGTCCGATCTGCGTCGGTACGGGGAGGCCGAGGAGCAGTACCGCCAGGCAGTCGCGATAGCCGAGCCGGCCCTCGGCGCCGGCCACCCCCTGACCGCGATCCTCGTCGGCAACCTGGCCGA
Organism: Thermoanaerobaculaceae bacterium; assembly: GCA_025456225.1. Lineage (GTDB taxonomy): Bacteria > Acidobacteriota > Thermoanaerobaculia > Thermoanaerobaculales > Thermoanaerobaculaceae > JAAYVZ01. Next base: position 2,468 of record JALOLB010000294.1, on the reverse strand, counting down.
GGCGTGCCTGCTGCAGGGTCGGCCGGCGGAGGCGGAGCCGCTCTACCGCCGCGCCCTGGCCGCGTTGCGCGCGACGTTCGGCGAGGGGCACCCCGCCGTCGCCGAGATGCTTGGGGGCCTCGGCCGGACCTGTGCCGCGCTCGGGAAGGCGAAGGAGGCCGAGGAGCTGCTCCTGCAGTCGGTCAGCGTCCGCGAGGCGAGCAGCGGCAAGGACCACCCGGAGCTCGGCAAGGTGCTCACCAGGCTCGGTGCCTTCTACCTCGACCAGGGACGTCCCGACGCCGCCACGCCTGTCTTGGCGAGGGCTCGCACCATCCTGGAGGCGTCACTCAAACCGGATCACCCGGCACTGGTCGAGCTGCGTGTTGTGACCGGCCGCCTGACAGGGGAGCCGCCCGGGCCCGCCGCCCAGGCGCCGGTGGCCCGCTGACGGTGGCCACGGGCGTAGCGGCAACACGGCGCTCTGAGGCACACCCGGGAAAGAAAGCGAGGGTGGCGGCCCGTCGCCGCCACCCCCGGGACCAGCTCCACACAGCCAATCTCAATGACTGGTCGCCTCGTTGGGAGCTGCTTCCACACCTGGTTCAGAGATCGGGGCGTGAACCGACAGCTCGGCGGGCCTGCCGAACGCCTCGGGGTGGAGGTAGCGTCCCCGCTCGGTCCCTGCCTTGTCCACCTCGACGGGGATCCGGTTCGCGTTGGCGAAGGCGTCCTGGCGGATGCCAGTGACCTGCCAGGAGACCTCCGTGTGCCCGGCGCTGGTCTGGATCACGAACGAGTTGCCCTGGAGCTTGCTCGCGACGCGGGCGTGGATCCACTCGTCGCCGCCACCGATGACGGTGAGCTGGTAGCGGAAGTCGCGGTTGAGCGCCTCGAACCAGTCGGGCAGCGTGACGGTCGCAAAGCCCCGCTCGTCGGTGACGGCGTTGCCGTTGTAGATGTTCATCATGTCCGGCGACTCGACGAACGAGTGGTAGAGGTACTTGTTCTCGGGATCGAGCGGGTGGTCGATCTTGAACGAGCCGCCACCCTTGGAGAGGTTGCCGGTGACCGTGAGGTTGCCGGCTTCGGTGAGGGCGAGGATGTTGCCGCCGCTGCCGTTGTAGACGAGGAAGTTCGATGCTGAGTTGTTGTCGGCGTCCAGGTGAACGATCACGTTGGCATTCGATTGCAGATCGATGTACGCGCCGGAGCCGAGGTCGGAGCTGACGATGCCCGCAGTTCCGCCGAGCATCAGGTCCCTGCCCGCGCTACCACCGCCTGTGGCCAGGAGGCCTGTGCCGCCCGACGCGTCGTTGAAGAACAGCCCCCCGAAGCCGCTGGCTGCGGAGCTCTTGCCCTCGACCCCGTTGTCGGCAGTGGAGACGCCGACTACTCCCTTCCCGTTGGTGCTCTTGCCGTGGACGCCTGCGGCGGAGCTGCCGGAGTTGGCCTCACCTTCGACACCATAGCCATTGGACTTGCCCGAGGAGCCGTATACACCGGGCGACCCGGAGAGGCTGGTGGCCCTCATCGCGGAGTTGTTACTGCTGATCGCTCCCACTCCGACACCGGTGCCGCTGGTCGCCAGCACCCCGTAGCCCGAGCTGCTGGTGGCCTGGACGCCGGAAGCGGTCCCGGTGCCGAGAATGCCGGTGCCGCTGCCGCTGTTGTTCGCCGAGATGAGTGGGCTGGCCCCGGTGTTTGCGGCGAGGTTGAAGGGGATGTCGACGTTCACGGTCACGTCGCCGGAGGTCCCTCCGCCGCTCAGCCCGGTCCCGGCGGTGACCGCCGTGATGTCGCCGCTGCCGCCGCCGGACACCGCCTGCCACGCCGCGCCGCTGCCGGTCACCGTGAGGACCTGACCCGACGTGCCTCCGCTCGTGGAGACCTTGGCCGCGGTGACGGCCCCGTTGGCGAGGTCGGCCGTGGCGACCGTGTTGTCGGCGATGTGGGTGGAGGTGATCCCGCCGCTGGCGACCGAGACCGTCACATCCCCGGTGGTGCCTCCGCCGGCAAGTCCGGACCCGGCCGTGACGGCGGTGATGTCGCCGCCACTCCCCGACGGGACGGCCTGCCACGCGGCGCCGCCACCTGTCACAGTCAGGACCTGACCATTGGTCCCCCCAGTGGTCGCGACCTTCTGCGCCGTCACCGCCGCGTTGGCAAGCTTGGCCGTGGTGACCCCGTTGTCCGCGAGCGACAGCGTCACGTCGCCCGAGGTGCCGCCGCCGGCGAGCCCGGCTCCGGCATTGACCGCCGTGATGTCGCCGGTGCCCGGGGCGGAGCCTCCGAGCAGCTCGTCCCGGAAGCTCATCTCGAACGTCGAGGGGTCGTTGGAGCGGTTGGCGAGCCCGGAGCCGAACGCCGCCACCTTGCCGGTGCCCCCCGTCACCTCGACCTTGAGCCGGAGGTTCGTGGCGTTGACCCCGGGCAGCAGGTTGGTGATCCCGTACTGGCGGACCTCGTAGCTGCCCAGGTTGTAGGTC
>JALOLB010000293.1 GCA_025456225.1 Thermoanaerobaculaceae bacterium | reverse complement strand
CCGCTTGAACACCGGAGCCACGACCCGTCCCAGCTCCCCCGAGGCGCCGGCGATGAGGTAGGTTCCCTTCAGTCGGAGATCCATGGTGCCCCTTCCGTACCGGTATTGTCGCCGATCCTGCCCCCCCGACCAAGCCGCAGGCCGGATCCGAGAGAACCGGAACGGTTTTGTGATGCCGATCACAGTCGCGCCCCCTTGCCTTGCCCCTCAGAAGGTGCTAGCTTGCGGTTGTGAAGGCCTTCACGACTGGGGTCGGGTCACCTAGTTGAACCAGGAACCTCCCCGGTGGGGCGCCCCGCAGGGTACCGCCGTTGGATCTCCCCCCCAAGCTATCCGACCTTCGGTTCCCAACGCCCCGCCGGGGGGTCTTTTTCTTCCGGCAGCACATCCATCGAGGGAGGACGTGAAATGAAGCGGATCCTGTCAGGCAACGAGGCGATCGCCCGCGGCGCCTGGGAAGCCGGCGTGCACCTGGCCGCCGCCTATCCCGGCACTCCCTCGACGGAAATCCTCGAGGAGCTGTCCCGCTTCCCGCTCGTCTACTGCGAGTGGTCGACCAACGAGAAGGTGGCGGTCGACGTGGCCGTTGGCGCTGCCTACGCCGGCCGGCGCGCCCTGGCGGCGATGAAGCACGTCGGCGTCAACGTGGCCGCCGACTCGTTCTTCTACGTCTCGTTCACCGGCACTGAGGCGGGACTTGTGATCGTCTCGGCTGACGACCCGGCCATGCACTCCTCCCAGAACGAGCAGGACAACCGGCGCTTCGCCCAGTTCGCCCGCGTCCCCTGCCTGGACCCGGCCGACTCCCAGGAGTGCAAGGACTTCACGATCCTGGCCTTCGAGCTCTCCGAGCGTTTCGACGCCCCGATCATGCTGCGCACCACCACCCGCATCAACCACTCCGCGACGCCAGTGGAGCTGGGCGAACGGGTGGAGGTCGCACCGAAGCACGAAAAGTTCCCGCGCAACCCCGAGAAGTACGTCATGGTCCCGGCCCACGCCCGCAAGCGCCACCCGTTTGTGGAGCAACGTACCCTCGACGTCGCTGCCTGGGCCGAGATGGCCAGCGTCAACCGCATCGAGTGGCGCGATCGCCAGGTCGGCATCATCACGGCCGGTGTCGCCTACCAGTACGCCCGGGAGGTCTTCCCCACCGCATCGATCCTCAAGCTGGGCCTTGTCTACCCGGTGCCGAGCCAGCTCGTGCACACTTTCGCCGCGGGCGTCGAGCGCCTCGTCGTGATGGAGGAGCTGGACCCGGTGATCGAGGAGCAGGTCCGCCTCATGGGGCTGGCCTGCGAGGGCAAGTCGATCTTCCCCATCTGCGGCGAGCTGGACCCGACCCTCGTCCGTCGGGTGGGCGCCGCCGCCGGCCTGCCGGTGGACCACGCCCCGGTCACCGTGCCCGTCGTGGAGAAGCCCGAGCTGCCTGCCCGACCCCCGGTGCTCTGCGCCGGCTGCCCGCACCGCGGCGTCTTCCAACTCCTCTCCAAGAAGCGCGTGCCCGTCACCGGTGACATCGGCTGCTACACCCTCGGGTTGCTGCCGCCGCTCTCGGCCATCCACACCTGCGGCTGCATGGGCGCCGGCATCGGCGTCGCCCACGGCGCGGCCAAGGCGGGAATCGGCGAGCGCATGGTGGCGGTGATCGGCGACTCCACCTTCTACCACACCGGGCTGAACGCGCTCGCGAACGTGGCGTACAACAACGCCAACGTCCTCACGATCATCCTCGACAACCGCACCACCGCCATGACCGGCCACCAGCCCAACCCCGGCACCGGCGTGACGCTCCAGAAGAGCCCGTCCGACCAGATCGAGCTGGAGCCGCTGGTGCGGGCCCTGGGCATCAAGCACGCCGTCACCATCGACGCCTATGACGTCGAGGAGGTGGAGAGGGTCTACACCGAGCTGATGTCCCACAACGAGCCGGCGGTGCTCATTGCGAGGCGTCCCTGCATCCTGCTGCCGGAGATCCGCAAGCAGTGGGTGCACCTCAGGGTGCTGGAGGAGAAGTGCACCGGCTGCGGCGTCTGCTTCCGCATCGGCTGCCCGGCCATCCTCAAGAGCAGCGAGATGGCCGCGGGCACCCAGAAGCCCATGGCACTCATCGACACCAGCCTGTGCACCGGCTGCGAGGTGTGCTCGCAGGTCTGCCCCTTCGACGCCATCATGAACCGCGACCAGATGCGTCTGGCCGAGGAGGAGAGTCACGCAGGCTGCACCCCGGCCGCCCCGGAGAGGAGCTGAGCCATGGTCGACCGTTCATCGTACTCGTTCGTGTTGGTGGGCGTGGGCGGCCAGGGCACCCTCCTGGCGAGCAACATCCTGGCGGAGGTCGGGCTGGCTGCAGGCTTCGACGCCAAGAAGTCCGAGGTGCACGGCATGGCGCAGCGGGGCGGCAGCGTCCTCTCCCACGTGCGCTGGGACCGGGAGCGCGTCTACTCGCCGCTGGTGGGAGCCGGCGAGGCCGACGTCCTGCTCTCCTTCGAGAAGATGGAGGCGATCCGCTTCGCCGAGCTTGTGCGAAAGGGCGGCACCGTCGTGGTCAACGACATGTCGGTGGTGCCGGTGACGGTCTCCTCCGGCAAGGGCGTCTACCCGGCCGACGAGCACCTGGGCCGCATCTTCACCGCTCTCGACGCCCACCTGATCATGGTGCCCGGCGAAAAGCTGGCTCTCGAGGCCGGCACGATCAAGGCCGCCAACGTGGTGCTGCTGGGCGCGATCTCGAGGCTGCTCCCCCTCCCCGAGGACCTGTGGTGGCAGTGCCTTTCCCAGCGGATTCCGCCCAAGTTCCTCGAGATCAATCACAAGGCGTTCGCCCTCGGGCGTGCCGCCGCGGACTGACGGGATGACGGTGATCGGTGATCGGTGATCGGTGGTCGGTGATCAGTTGACAGATGGCGGGTGACAGGCTGCAGCTCCGCTACCCACCCCGATCATGAGAATGGAAGAGGAGCCGATCACTGCGTGCCGGTCACTGACCACCGATCTCCGAGCACCGATCACTGTCCAAAACGTCACTCGCAGAGCGGCGTCAGCACCTGCAGCTCGTAGTCGTCGAGGCTCGGGAAGGTGGTGAACCGGCTGCCTTCGGCCAGCAGGTTGGCGGGCCAAACGGCGACTCCCGACAGGCGGGCGATCCCTCCGACCAGCTCCCGGAACGCCACCATCGAGTTGAGGTCAGGCCGGTTGAGGATCCGCCGGGGGTCGAACTCGCTCGAGCGGAGGCGGAGGACCTTGACGGGAAGGCCTGGCTCGGGCTTGAGCAGCAGGTCGAGGATCAGGAACGGGCGCGGCTGCTCGGTGATCCCCGCCACCGCCATGCCCCGCAGCACAACGTAGGGCAGGAGCTCGGTACCTCCGGCACCTGCGTGCAGCACCAGACCGTCCTCCTGGACGGAGATGAGGCCGGACTCCTCGATCTCGTAGGGGGTGCCGAGGAAGGGTGTGTCGACAGCCAGCGCACGGGCGGGGGGCGCCGGGACACGCTGGGCCACGTCGAAGACCGGCGGTGGCGGGAGCGGACGTGGTGCGAGCGGCTCCTCGGCGACGGGTACCACCTCCGGCGCCACCGGCGCGACAGGCTTGGCTCCCATCGCCTCCAGCTTCCGCGCGGCCTTCTCGGCCAGCAGCCCCGCTGACCCATCGCCGGCGAGCTGCTGCAGGACCACGATGGCACCGCCGGGATCCGCCCCCTCGAGAGCGGCCGCCAGCCGCCACCGCAAGGGCCCAGGGCCACCCATCCCCGCATCGTCAACGAGCTCCCGCCAGTGCTGGAGGGCGACACCCGGCTCGTCGCGCTTGAGGGCGTCCTCGATCACCCGCACGACGTACTCGGATCCGCTCGAGGCATTCCCCTCAGCTACGAAGCACTGCCACATCGCCAGGTTCGCGTCGGGGTTCCGCGGCTCGGTGGCCAGGACCTCGGCGAGCCTCCCCCTCGCACCGGGAAAGTCGCCGTGGTGCATGAGGTCCATCCCGGCGTCGAGGGCCGGGTGCTGGCTGACGGAGATCTGGGCCTCGATCCGCGGTGCGATGTACTTCTCCTCGACACGCATCGACTTGATCGCGAACGCCACGGCCGCACCGAAGGCAAAGCCGCCGACGTGTGCCCAGTAGGCGACGCCGCCGCGCCCCTCGGTGTCGAGTGAGGCGAAGAACAGGTTCTGGAGCAGCCACAGCGGCAGCATGATCCACGCGGGAGCGTCGAAGGTGCCCCGGAAGATGAGGCCAAACCAGTAGAAGAATCGGATCTTCACGAACGCATAGCGGATGAGGAATGCCCCCATGACACCGGCGATCGCCCCCGACGCACCGCCGAGCGGCATCTGGGAGTCCGGAAACGCGAGGACGTGGGACCCCGCCGCGAACACGCCGGAGATCAGGTAGAGCGCCGTGAACAGTGGCCGCCCGAAGGCGTCCTCCACGAACGGACCGGCCAGCCACAGGATCAGCATGTTTCCGAGCAGGTGCATCCATCCGCCGTGGATGAACATGGAGGTCAGGAAGGCCATGGCTGTCGGGTGCGCCGGCGTGAGCCCCCACCGCTTGAAGGGGTGCCGTTCGACGGCCTCTCGAAGCCGCTGGA
>JALOLB010000079.1 GCA_025456225.1 Thermoanaerobaculaceae bacterium | reverse complement strand
TTCGCGCAGGAGTTCATTGCCTGCGCCCGCAAGGGCGGGCGTGTGGTGGAGGCGGAGGAGGCACGTCGGTGGGTGTCGGAGCCGGCGCGCTTCGGCATCATGGCCGCGCGATTGGAGCACGTCGACATGGTGGTCGGGGGGGCGACTCACGAGCCCAAGGACTACTTTCGGCTGATGATCCGCTTCCTGGCGCGAGAGGGCGTCTGCTGCGAGGCAGGCGTCTTCGTGCTGCCCGAGGAGCACCCGGAGGAGGTCTTCCCGCACAACATCGTTGTCTTCGGGGACGTTGGCGTCAACGCCACCATGACCCCGGACGTCCTGGCCTACAACGCGGTCGAGACCTGTGCCGTGGCGCGCGACCTCATCCCTGACGACGTGCTGCCCGAGGTGCACGGGGCGATCGTCTCGTACTCGAATCGCGGTTCGGACGAGGGGCCCTCGCCGGAGCTGGTGCGGCGCGCCATCGAGCTGGTGCCGGAGTACCTCTCCGCCCGCGTCAAGCAGAACCCCCGCTACGGCTCGATCCGCATCCAGGGCGAGGTCAAGGTCTCCGTGGCGCTCTCCCAGCGCTCGGCGATGTACTACCAGAAGCACAAGAACATGCCCTGGGAGGGCAGCCCCAACGTCATCATCTGCCCCAACCTGGACATGGGGAACCTCCTGTACCACCTCTACGGGACGCGCTTTCCCACCGCCCGGAAGTTCCCGGTCATGGCCGGGCTGGGGTCCCGCGGTGTCGACCTGGCCATGGACTCGAGCCCGGAGGACATCCGGCTCGCGGTGAAGGCCGCCGTGCTGCGGTTGCACATCCAGGGACCGCGTCGCCTCATGAAGGACACCTTCTTCCGGCGCTTCATGGTGCTGGCGGTGAACCCCGGCTCGACCTCCACCAAGATCTCGGTGTTCGAAGGCGAGGAGGAGCGCTTCACCAAGGAGCTGCAGCACGGGGCCGAGGAGCTGCTGCCGTTCGAGGGCAAGCCGCTGACCGAGCAGTTCGGCTTCCGCAGGGACGTGATCCTGCACGCACTGGCCGAGAACGGTCTGTCCATGGACGACATCGACGCCGTGTCGGGTCGGGGCGGGGTGCTCCATCCCGTCCCGCACGGCACGATGGCCGTCAACGACGCCATGGTGCACGACCTCCGCGCCGCACGGTACGGCGAGCACGCCTCGAACCTGGGCGGACTCATCGCCCGCGAGCTCGTGGCGGGCACCGGCAAGCCGGCGTTCATCGTGGACCCGGTGGTGGTGGACGAGGTGGCCGATCGGGTTCGCATCACGGGCCTCAAGGAGATTCGCCGACGGGTCGTCAGCCACGCCCTCAACCAGATCGCCACTGCCCGCCGCTTCGCCGAGGAGAACGAGACGTTCTACGAGAAGATCAACGTCATCGTCTGCCACATGGGCGGCGGCATCACGATCGGGGCCCACAAGCGGGGCGCCTACATCGACGTCAACAACGGCCTCGACGGGGAAGGCCCGTTCACGCCTCAACGCTCCGGGTCGCTGCCGGTGGGGCAGCTCATCGACCTCTGCTTCTCGGGCAAGTACACCAGGGCCGAGCTCAGGAAGCTCAACAAGGGCCGGGGCGGGCTGATCGACCTGCTGGGGACCTCGGACCTCCGCGAGGTCGAGCAGCGCATGCAGGCCGGAGACGCCGAGGCGGCAGCGGTCTTCGAGGCCATGGCCTACCAGATCTCCAAGTGGATCTGCTGCCTGCTCCCGGCCTTCGACGGCCAGGCGGTGGACCGCATCCTCCTGACCGGGGGGATGGCACGATCCAGGATGCTGGTGGAGGCGATCAGCCGGTACGTGGCGGCCGTGGGCTGCGGGGTCTGCGTCTACCCCGGGGAGAACGAGATGTTCGCCCTCGTCAAGGGCGCCCTCCGCGTCCTCTCGGGCAAGGAGCCGGTCCTTGAGTACGCGGCGGAGGAGTAGGCCGGCCCCCGCCCGTCCAGGCTCAAGGCTTCAGGCTCAAGGCTCAAGGTCCCCCACCCACCCCGGCTGCGGGCCTCAGGTCTCAGAGCTTGTGAAGGAGTGCCGTGGAGGGCCCGGTCCGCCTCTCGCGATTGACAACGTGGACGTGGACGTGGTCGTGGACACACCGGCCACCCCCGGGCCACCGGCGATTCGCACTCTGGTCTCGGCAGGGCACGCGGCAAGCCCACCTCGAGCTGTATTGAGAGGTCGGGAGGGGTCCACGTCCACGACCACGTCCACGTCCACATTGCGACGTGTCCGCCCGACACCTTGACGGGTTCTCAGGTCTCGCACCCGAAGCCGTTCAGGGCTTCAGGCTCAAGGTCCACACGCCCTTGGTCGCTCCTCCTCTTGACGTGGCCGCGGAAGAGGATTCTCGTCTCACGGGCCACGGGCCACGGGCCACGGGCCACGGGCCACGGGCCACGGGCCACGGGCCACGGGTCGTCAGGTGGTGAAGATGTGGACGGGCTCGGCGGTGGCCTCCTCGAGGGAGCGGGCGCGGCGGTGCATCTCCAACACCCCGGGAAGGGGACCGATGACCCGGCCGCTCATCTGCAGCGAGTAGTGGTGCACCGGCGCGTAGAGCTCCGGCCCCTCGCCGGAGGGGTCGACCTGCTCGTCGGTGGTGAGGTCCCGGATCTCGACGCCTTCGGGCACGGCGTCCAGGAACGCTCTGCGGATCAGGGCGCCACCATCCGTGCGGAAGGTCTCGGCCCGGAATTCGAAGCTGGCCCCCGCGACCTCGACGCTCTTGACGACGACCAGCCCGGCGTCGCTGCCGTGCTGCCCGATCGCGGTCACCAGCCGCTCCCCGTAGCCTTCCGGCGCCAGGACGACATGGTGGGAGCCTGCGGCCAGGAGCTGCTGGACGCGCTCGGTCAGGCTCTCGGGGGCGACCGGGACGTCACCTCCCAGCACCGCACCCTGGAGCCGCCGCCCGGCGGCTGCACTGAAGCCCGCGAGGAACCCCCGGAGGGTCCGCTCGTCGCCCTTCACCACGATCTTCAGCCAGCTCGCCATGTCGTGTCTCCTAGAAAAAGATGAGGGTTGTCAGCAGGAAGGTCGGGATCAGGAAGGGGAGGGAGTACCGCACCATGTAGCCGAAGAACGAGGGCATCCTGACGCCCGCCTCCTCGGCGATGGACTTGACCATGAAGTTGGGGGCGTTGCCGATGTAGGTGTTGGCGCCCATGAACACCGCGCCGGTGGACACCGCCTGCAGGAATGCCGGGTGGTCGGCGATCAGGCGGGTGATGGCCTCGCGTTCGGGCACTCCGGGGTAGAGGCGACCCAGGGCGGTCTGCAGGAAGGTGAGGTAGGTGGGGGCGTTGTCGAGGAACGATGACAGGGAGCCGGTGGCCCAGAAGAACTGAGCCGGCGTGTTCACGGCCCGGATGATGAACGCGAGTGCCCCGTGCTCGCCCGCGCCGAGCATGAGCAATGCCGGGATCATGGTGGCGAAGATCCCCGCGAAGAGGACTGCGACCTCCCTGATTGGACCCCAGGAGTACTCGTTGTCCCGGCGCAGGGCCTTCGAGGTCGTGAGCCAGGAGACCGCGGCGAGGCCGAGGAGGACGCTGTCGCGGAGCAGGTTCTCGTACCCCTGGTGGACGCCCAGGAGCGTTGCGGAGCCCGGATGCCACAGCCCGGACAGCACCACCGCTCCCAGCACCCCACCGAGCAGCAGGAAGTTGTGCCAGCCGTCGATGCGCAGGGGCTCGGGTATCCCGGTGGCCGGCCGGCGGACCTCCGGGCTCTCCCGCCGCCAGAGGATCATGTCCAAGACCACGAAGGTGGCCAGCACGAGCGACGCCACGACCAGCATTTCCTTCCACAGGCCCAGGGTCCACTGGAACGGGACCCCGTGCAGGAACCCGAGGAACAGCGGCGGGTCGCCCAGGGGCGTGAGGGTGCCGCCGATGTTGGCGACCAGGAAGATGAAGAACACCACCGTGTGGGCGCGGTGCCGGCGGTGCCTGTTGGCGCGCAGCAGCGGCCGGATGAGCAGCATCGCGGCGCCGGTGGTGCCGACCACCGACGCGAGGACGGTTCCCACGAGCATCAGGGCCGCGTTGACCGGCGGGCTGCCACGCATCGAGCCACGGATCAGGATGCCGCCGCCGATGGTGAACAGCGTGCCGATCAGGATGATGAACGGCACGTAGTCGATGATCGCCATGTGTGCGAGACTGTACAGCGCCGGCCGCCCGTAGACCGCGACGAACGGCACCGCCAGGAGCAAACCCCACCCGAGCGAGACCTTCGGGTAGTGGCGGTGCCAGAAGTGAGGCGCCAGCAGCGGGAAGAGCGCGATGGACAGCAGGATGCCGACGAACGGCAGGGCGCTCCACGCCGGCAGGACCGTGCCGAGATCGGTGCCGGCCGCGACAGCCCTCTGGGGAAGAAGCAGACCCAGGAGGGCGAGGGCTCCGAGGACGAGCGACTTTCGCGGCATCGATGCTCCCACTGCCGCCGGTGGCGGCGCGGCAACGCTACCATAGTCGGCAGGACCTGGCCCGGGTGCGCCCGCGCGGGGTCTGGGAGGCGGCGATGATTCCGGTGCTCGGCAGCGCCCAGATGCGTGAGGCGGATCGCATCACCATACACGACCTCGGGTTGCCCGGTCTTGTCCTGATGGAGCAGGCGGCCGGGGCCGTCACCGATGTCGTGGCGGAGCGGTTTCGAGATGCGGGGCACGTCGTGGTGCTGTGCGGCCCCGGCAACAACGGCGGCGACGGCCTGGCGTGCGCACGCCAGCTTCTCTGCCGGGGTGTGGATGTCGAAGCCCTTGTGCTGGTGGAGGATTCGGCGCTGCGAGACGATGCGGCGACGCAGCTCGGGCTGGCGCGGCGCTACGGCGTGCCGCTTCGGCTGGCAGCCGGCGAGGACCTCGGGTCTCTCGACGAGGCGCTGGCCGGGGCGGGCGTGGTGGTGGACGCGCTCTTCGGGACCGGCCTCGACCGCCCGCTCGAGGGGCGCTGGGCCGAGGTCGTCCGCCGGGTCAACGCCTGCGGGCGCCCGGTCGTGTCGGTGGACGTGCCGTCCGGCCTCTCGGGGGCCTCGCCGGCGGTGCCAGCCGAGGCCGTCGAGGCGGCCGTCACGGTCACCTTCGGGGCGCCCAAGCTCCCGCACGTGCTGCCGCCGGCCTGCTGGCGCTGCGGCGAGGTGGCCATCTCCGAGATCGGCATCCCGCCGTGGGTCCTCGACGCCCAGGCGACGCTGGGCCTTCTCGAGGTGGAGGACGTGGGCGGCTGGCTGCCCCTGCGGCCGCTCGACGCCCACAAGGGCCACTTCGGGCACCTTCTCGTGGTGGCCGGCCGCCTCGGCAGGGCCGGCGCTGCCGCCCTGGCCGCCCGGGCCGCGGTGGTCATGGGCACGGGGCTCGTCACCGTGGCCACGGCCGAGGGTGCCGTCGCGCCGATCCAGGCCCTGGTGCCCGAGGCGATGGTGGACGCCCTGCCGGACGGGCCCGACGGCGCGGTGCGTGGGGACGGCCTCGAGGACAGCCTGAGCCGTGCCACGGCCGTGGCGGTGGGGCCGGGTCTGGGCACGGGCGATCGGCCCGGGCGGCTGCTGGACGGCCTGTTGGCCTCGTGGTCGGGGCCGCTGGTGCTGGACGCGGACGCCCTGACCCTGCTGGCAGGACGCCTCGAGGCGTTGCAGGGACGCGCGGCGCCCACCGTGCTGACACCGCACCCGGGCGAGCTGGGACGGCTGCTGGGGTGGTCCACCGAACGGGTCGTGGCCGACCGGCGCGGCGCGGCACGCGAGGCGGCCTCCCGCTCCGGCGCGGTGGTCCTCGCCAAGGGCGTCCGCACTCTCGTGGTCGGCCAGGAGGGGTGGGACATCGTCAACCCGACCGGGTCGGCCGGCCTCGCGGCCGGAGGCTCCGGGGACGTCCTCACCGGCCTCGTCGGGAGCCTCCTCGCCCAGGGTCTCGGCGCGCGGGAGGCGGCGGCGGCCGGGGCCTGGCTGCACGGCCGGGCCGCCGAGCTGGCAGGCGACCGCTACCCGGGGGCGGTCCCCGCGAGCGTCGTCATCGAGTACCTCCCGGCTGCCGAGGCCGAGGCCCGCGAGGCACGCCCGTGACGGTCGAGCTGCGCAGCATGGCCGGGCCCCACGAGCTGGCCGACACCGCGGCCACCGAGGCGCTGGGAGCGCGGCTGTCGGAGGCCCTCCGGCCGGGCGACCTGCTCCTCCTGGAGGGGCCGCTCGGGGCCGGCAAGACCACCCTGGTGCGCGGCCTCGTGGCAGCCCTGGGCGGCGACCCCGCGGAGGTCTGCTCGCCGACCTTCATCCTGGTGGAGACCTATGACCTCGGCTCCGGCCCGATCCGTCGCGTGCACCACGCCGACCTCTACCGGGTGCGCGGCCGCGCCTCCGCGCCCTGGGAGGAGCTCGGCCTCGAGGAGCTGATGGACGACCCCTCCGCCGTCGTCGCGGTCGAGTGGCCCGAGAGCTGGGCGTGGGATGGCCGGCCTGCCGGTCGCGTCGTCCGGATCCGGATCGAGCCCGAAGCCGGGGGTCGCCGCGCCTGGCTCGATGCCTGAGAGGGTGTGAGGCAGACGCCCGGGGGCGCCTGCTGCGCCCATCAGTACGGATCGCAACCTCGACCTGGACGTGGACGTGGTCGTGGACGGGGACCTGAATCCAGTCCCTGGCGTCGATACCTGGCGAAGTGGAAGATCAATCCCACGAGGCACTCCGGTGATTCCCTTGCGAAGCAGGCGAGGCGCGCAGCATCTCTGTCGACGTCCACGACCACGTCCACGTCTACTACCACGTCCACGTTCAGGCTGACGGCGAGGGGGGTTCCAAGGCCCGGCTGATCGCTCCCTCGCGGTCTCCTGACGCGCTCCGGGCTTCGACTCCAGTACGCGTATGCCGTGGCCGACCGGCGCGCGCCTCGCTGGTGTCTAGTCCCGGTGGAGCCGGCGTCAGTCGCGGCGCAGGACCTCGACGAGCGAGACGCGGGTTGCCCGCCAGGCGGGGACGAAGCAGGCCATGCCACCCACCAGGGCAAGCGAGGTCGCTGCGACCAGGTAGGTGCGGGGGTCGAGGGGCCCGATCCCGAACAGCAACTGGCGCAGGAGGAACGAGGCGGGGAGGGCGGCCAGAAGGCCCGCGGCCAGCCCGGAGCCAACCAGGGTGGCTCCCTGCTTCATGACCATCCCGATCAGGCTCATCGATGTCGCCCCGATCGCCATGCGGATGCCGAGCTCGTTCCTCCGCTGGCTGACCTGGTAGGCGAGCACTCCGTACAGACCGACCGCAGTGAGCAGGAGGGCGACGGCCGAGAGCAGGCCGACGGCGGCCAGCAGGGTCCGGGAGCCGCTCAGGTCGTTGTCGACGATCGAGGTCATGCTCGTCGGCGTGCCGAGCACGGCGTTGGGGTCCTTGCGTTCCAGGATCTTCCGGATCGGGTCCGCCAGCAGGGAGGGGTCCACGCCGGTCCGCACCGTGAGCGTCAGGGCCGTCACCGCAAGCTGGAAGCCCAGGCCCGAGCCGTCGGTCTGGGCCGCCGACAGGTACATGGCCTCGTCGAACTCGCTGCGCAGGCCGTTGATCCGCGCGTTGCCGACGACACCGACCACCTCGAACGAGTCCTCGGTCCACCCCAATCTCACCCGCTGGCCGATCGGGCTCTGGCCCGGGAAGAGGCCACGGGCCACGGCCTCGGTCACCACCACCACCGGCGTGCTGCCCGGGAGGTCGCCGGCGCCGATGTCCCGGCCCGCCAACAGCGGCATCCCCATCGCCGTGAAGTACCCCGGCGTCGCCCACCGGGCGAGGGCCATGGTCGCGTCCCCGTTCGAGGGGCGGGGCTGGTGGGCGGGCCAGATCGGCCAGTCCGTCGCGGTCGAGGCGATCGGGAGCTTGCTGACCGCGCCCGCGGAGGTCACGCCAGGCAGGGCCGCGATCTCGTCGAGCAGCGAGGCGAAGAGCTGGATTCGTTGGCCAGGAGTGGGGTGGTCAGCGGTTTGGATCCGGACCCCGGCGGTGAGGACGCCCGCGGGCTCGAAGCCGAGCTTCACCGAGGCCAGGTTCTGCAGGCTCCTCGCCAGGAGCCCGGAGCCGACCAGCAGCAGGATCGAGAGCGCGACCTGGACGACGACCAGGGCGCTCCGCATGCGGGCGCCATGGACGCCCTCGGAGGCACGCGGGCCGGAGCGAAGCCGGGGGGCAAGCTGAGTCCCGGCGCCTCGCAGCGCGGGCACGATCCCGACCAGCAGCCCGGTCACGATGGAGACGCAGAGGGCAAAGAGCAGCGCCACGCCGTCGACCGTCGGAGGTGGGACTCCTGGGCTGCCTGCCGGGAGCAGCCGCAGCAGCAGGGACCGCTGCACCAGGAAGGCGACTCCGACTCCGGCTGCCCCTGCGAGCGCCGTGAGGATCACGCTCTCCGTCAGGAGCTGCCGGACCAGACGCCGCTGCGTGGCGCCGAGGGCCGATCGCATCGCCATCTCCGAGAGGCGGCGCTGGCCCCGGGCCAGGAGCAGCCCGGCCACGTTGCCGCAGGCGATGAGCAGCACGAGCCCGGCGGTCGCCATCAGGAGCAGGGTCCCCGGTCGAGCCTGCCTCACCATGTAGCGGTGCAGATCCCACAGCAGCAGCCCCTTGCCCTTGTTGGTGTCGGGGAACTGCTGCGCCAGCCGCGCGGCGATGGCGTCGACCTCGCTCTGGGCCTGCTCGGCGGAGACCCCGGCGGCCAGTCGGCCGATCAGGATGTGACTGTGCATGTCGCGTGCGCTGTCGGATCCTCCCCGCTGGACAGGCAGCCAGATGTCTGCGTCATGGAGGAAGCGGAACCCCCGCGGAAGCACGCCAACCACGGTGACCGCCGAGCTGTCCAGGTGGAGGATGCTGCCGACAGCGGAGGGAGCTCCGGCGAACCGTCGCTGCCAGAGGCCGAAGCTGATGAGGGCCACGGCGGCGTCGTCCCGGGCCTCGTCCTCCGGGAGGAAGCTGCGCCCCGCGACCGGCTCCGCTCCCAGGGTGCGAAACAGGTTCCAGGTCGCCTGGGCGGCCCCGACCAGCTCCGGCTTCCCGTCGCCGGTGACGGCGACCCTGCCGGCCCCGTTGGAGACAAGGGCCAGGTCCGCGAAGGCGCGACCCTGCTCGCGGACGTCGAAGTAGTCGACTTGCGAGACCGGGCCGGCCGTTCGCCCATCCACGGTCTTGGTGCCGGCGACGAGGCGTGCGGGCTCGCGGTAGGGGAGGTCCTGAAGCAGGATGGCGTTGAGGGTCGAGAACAGGGCGGTCGTCGCACCGATGCCGAGGGCGAGGGTGGCGACGGCAACCCCTGCGAAGCCCGGGTTCCGGCGCAGGGTGCGCAGGCTGTAGCGGACATCCCCCAGCAGGCTGTCGAGGGTGGAGCCGTGGCGTTCCTCCCGGACGCGGTCCTTGACCTGCTCGACGCCCTCCAGCTCGATCCAGGCCTCACGCCGGGCCTGCTCCCGGCTGCGGCCGGCGCGGACCTCCGCGTGTGGCCCCGTCGACCTAGGTGGTCTCGAGGACCCGGGTGATGGCCAGGACGACGTGCGACCAGCTCTCCTGCTCCTCGCCCAGCCGTTCACGGCCGGCCGCGGTCAGTCGGTAGTACCTGGCCCGGCGGTTGCTCTCCGACCCGCTCCACTCGCCCTCGATCCAGCCCTCCTGCTCGAGGCGGTGCAGGGCGGGAAACAACGAGCCCGGCTTCACCTGGAACACGCCGCCGGTGATCTGGTCGAGGCGGCGCGAGATGCCGAGGCCATGCATCGGGTTGAGGGAGAGGGCCTTCAGGATCAGCATGTCGAGGGTGCCCCGCAGGATCTCGGTCTTGTGCTCGCCCATGCGGCCCTCCTATCGATTGTCTATACGAGATCCGGTGGGCATTGGTTCACGACGGGCGAGCCCGGCGTCCTCGGTTCCACGCCGCAGTGCCCGCACCCGCAGCGGTTCGTGCTCCACCCGGCCACGTGGGGTGACGTCCCGGGTCAGAGCGTCTGAAGCAATCGCGAGAGAGCGATTGGCCAGGCCGTGAAGGCCGCCTCGGCGTCGACCTGGACGTCGACGAGCGGCTCCGCAACCGCCCTCGCACGAGTGGTTCACACTCTCTCAGGACGCCACGAGCGCCAGCAGCACGGCGCACAGGAAGCCGGAGCAGAGCAGGAAGGCCAGGAACGACGTGCGCTGGAGATCCCGCGCGGTGTGGGGCCGGAAGAAGACATCCCGCCACCAGATGCTCGTGCCGGTCGGCGCCGGGAGGGAGCTGTTCGTGCCCTCGGGGCCCGGCGTGTAGCTCGACCAGAGCAAGGCCAGCGAGGTCGCCCACCACGACGCGGCTGCGAGCACGATCCCCGGCACCGACGGGTGCACGGCAACGGTCAGGACCGCGATGGCCGACAGGGCCAGCAGGGCACCGGATCCGATCCGGAGAGCCCTGGCCGTTCGGGCGAGCGGTGGGGCGATGCCGGTCCCCCCGGTCATGTCGCCGGCCTGTGGGCGGTGAGCTGGAAGCCGGTGACGTCGAACCCCTGCTCCCGGGCGGTCTCCAGCAGCTTCGCCAGCGTTGGCTCGGGAAGCTGTGGCTCGCGGGCGAGCACCCACAGGTAGGTGCGGTTCGAGGTCCCGACCAGCACGTGGCTGTAGTCGTCCGCCAGCGCCATGATCCGGTAGTCGCCCCAGACGAACGGCAGGAAGGACAGGAAGGCCGGTGCGAACCGTACCCGTAGCACGGATGAGGGCTCGCCCTTCACCGGGCGGGCAAGGCCTTCTGCCTCGATGGGCTCCCCGTCCTGCCGGCGGCACTGGTTGCGGACGGTGACCGTGCCGTCGGGACGTACGGTGTAGGTGGCGGTGACGTCGCCTGCACACTTCTTCTGGAAGCGGTTCGGCAGCCGCCCGATCTCGTACCAGACGCCGGCGTATCTCGAGAGGTCGACCGTTGGCACGACCTTGAGTGGCGGGTCCTTGGCGAGGGCAGGGGCAACGGCCAGCGCAAGGCCGGCGATTCCACAGAAGGCGGCTCGAACGATCATGTCTCTCCAGCGGGCCGCGCCGGGCCCGGTCAGCACCGCACCGGGCCGCGTCCCGACCGGAGCAGGATACAGGGTCCGAGCGAGGTTCGGCCCCGGTCAGAGCAGGAGCGCGCAACCGAGCCTGACGAAGATGGTGCGGTTGATGCGGGTGAGGCTGGGGCTGGCGGTTCGTTCTGCCAGCCGCGGGCTACTCGAAACCGACCTTGCTCAACAGGATGAGGCTCGATGGGATACGGTCGAACCTCAGCCGGATCGTGCTGAGCTTCGAGGGGTCGACGCCCTGGAATGCCGAGAGTGGAATCCGGATGGTCTGAAACGTCGCTTCGTAGGGCTTCTCGAAGCCGATGCCATCGAGCATCTCGATCTTGGTGAATCGGACCTTGAAGGGTGGCAGAATGGTCCCAAACTCGGTGAGGGCGTGGGTGGCGGTCGCGCCGTCCGCGGCGGCGAGCTCGACGCTGAAGTCCGGCGGTTCAGGGTCCTTAATGCTGTCACCGTCGTCTGACTTCTTCTTCCTCTTCTTGTCTTTCTTCGCTCCATCGTCCTTGCCGCCGCGGGCCTCGTCCAGGCGCGGCACCTTGTCGTCGAGCGCGGCGATGGAGAGGACGAGCGCGGACCGGCCGCTCAGGTTCCAGCTCGCAGCGGCTCCGTCGGGCAACGTGATCGAGTAGGCAGGCCTGATGCCTGGGTCGTCCCGGTCGTCGACGTTCCTGCGGTTCCAGCCAAGGAAGACGCCGTTGGTGCCGCGGTCACCCTCGCGGAACGGGATGCGGCCTTCGCGCCACACCGAGAGGTCGGTGCCGTCGATACGGCCGCCCGCGAGGGTGGTGGTCGACACGTCCGGGTCCTCGTTGAAGTCGGCGACCAGCCTGAAGGCGGCGTCCTGATAGCGGTTCATGTAGAGCGTCTCGGGCAGCCACGACCCGATCGTCCGGTAGTCGCGGAACAGCGGCAGGTACTCGCGCCGGTCGTGAAGTGTGGCTTCGAGGAACGCCGAGATGTAAACCCTCCCGATGCGGCGCTGGTCCTCGCCGCCGAGTAAAGGCTTCAGGTTGAGGATCCAGCCCAGCGGGTAGCCGGCGTCGCTGCGCCCCCAGACCGTGTTGAACTGGCCGTGATTGGCGCGATAGACGTAGAGCTCCGACTTGAACCAGTCGCCGCCGTCGGTGAACGTGACCCGCTCCCACTGGCGGCTGCCCTCGAACGAGGAGACGTCGGCGTCGTTCGCTCCCTGGATGGTGAGGTAGCTGACGTTCTCGAGGGCGCGCCACTGACCGGCGGGCCTGTACTGGCCGTCGACGGGCGCGATCGCGACCAGGGACCTGATCGGGAACTGATAGTCGAACAGGATCGAGGCGTCGTCGGGATAGTGCGACATCCGGTTGAAGAGCGCGGCGGTGGCGACCGCCTCGCCGCCTCGCGAGTGGCCCACCAGGGCGATCCGGTCGAAGTCGATGGCGACGCCCATGGGGTTGCCCGGGTCGGCGCTCCAGGCCCTCCAGAGCTTCAGGTGCTCGAGCAGGAGCCAGCCGCGGACCGCCTGCTGCTTGGGAGGGTCGTGGAAGAGGCCGCTGTTGAGGAAGTTCTCGTCGATCGACGCGAGGATGAAGCCGCGGCTGGCGAGGAGCTCTCCCAGGTACCGGTAGCCCGGGTCGGAGAACTCGGCCATGTTGTGGTTGCC
Organism: Thermoanaerobaculaceae bacterium; assembly: GCA_025456225.1. Classification (GTDB taxonomy): domain Bacteria; phylum Acidobacteriota; class Thermoanaerobaculia; order Thermoanaerobaculales; family Thermoanaerobaculaceae; genus JAAYVZ01. Next base: position 12,297 of record JALOLB010000079.1, on the reverse strand, counting down.
GTGCACGATCAGCACGAGCGGGAACGGTCCCGGGCCATCGGGCAGCCAGACGGTGGCGTTGAGGGGCAGCCTGTCCATGCCATAGCCCCAGTAGGCCTTCCGCAGGCTCCGCTTCCAGCCCTTGAAGTCCTTGAAGAAGCGGGAGGCGTCCGTGGCCGGCGTCGCAACGGTCGGGTTGTCGTACTCGGGGCGGCGCGGGTTTCCGCCCTTCGCGCCGTAGGTGATGACCCGGGTCTTGAACGGGCCGGGTTCGCCGGGGTTCTCGGTGTTCAGCGGTGCCGGTGCCGGCGAGCGGAGCTGTGCCTTCAGTTGGCCCTCGAGCGTCCCGTCGTTCGAGAGGAACACAATCACCCAAATGGCTGACGCCAGCGACAGCGCGAACAGGCCGATCGCGACGATCTTCTTTCGCGTTGCTGCCCCGGCAAGGACGCCTGACAGGAACGTGGCCACTGTCGCGCCCATGACGCCGCCGATCAACACGAGGATCGGCCCGACGATCAGGCCCGCGGGACCACCGACCAGCACGACCACGAGGAGGCTTCCGACGACGAAGCCTGCTGCCAGCCGGGGCAGCTTCCGGGCGATCGTGAGGAGCAGCGGCACCAGCGCGATCGAGGCGAGCAGGAGGAGGCCGCCGACCGCGGGGGCGAACAGGAGATCGGCCCACAGGCCGAAGCCGGTGTCCAGGAACCACCCGCCGACCAGCGCAGCCACGAAGGCGGCGGCAGTGACACCCCAGGAGGCGCCGCGGCGGGCCTCCGGGCCGGGCCGGATGTCGTCCCAGAAGCGGCAGCACCAGCCGGCAAGGGACCGCCACGCGGCTCCAGTCCGGTGGACGGGCGTCGGCTTGGGTGTGGGGGCTGGGTGCTCGCGTGGTTCTGGTTCAGGGTCCATGAGGGTCCTTTGAGGCTCTCCGAGTTCAACGAGAGTCCGTCCTGGTATACAGTATGCGTGTCATGACAAGGCGAGAACGACGCACGATCATCACTGGCACCGGGAGCTGCATCCCCGGCCGCACTGTCACAAACAACGAATTCCTGCACAATCGGTTCTTCTCGGACTACGGCCAGCCTCTCGACCCGGCCAGTACTGCCAGCATCGTGGCGAAGTTCCAGGAGATCACCGACATCGCCGAGCGTCGCTACACCACCGACGATCTCGTCACCTCCGACCTGGCGTGCGCAGCGGCTGGCGAGGCACTGGTGTCTGCCGGGGCCGACCCGGAGAGCCTCGACTACGTGATCGTCGCGCACAACTTCGGCGATGTCAGGGCCGGCAACCCGCGCTCCGACTTCGTGCCCAGCCTGGCGGCTCGGGTCAAGCAGAAGCTCGGGATCCGCAACCCCTTCTGCGTCGCGTACGACCTGCCGTTCGGCTGCCCGGGCTGGCTGCAGGGCGTGATCCAGGCCGACTACTTTCTGCAATCCGGGGACGCGAAGAAGGCCCTGGTGATCGGCGCCGAGACCCTGTCCCGGGTGTGCGACCCGCACGACCGCGACAGCATGCTCTACGCCGACGGGGCGGGGGCGGTGGTGCTCGAGGCGGCACCCCGTGAGGAGCTGGTGGGGATCCTGGCGCATGTCACCAGGTCGGACACCTTCGAGCACGCACGCCTGCTGTGGATGGGCACCTCCTACGACCCGGAGTTCGAGGACGACCGGTTGTTCCTCAAGATGCGCGGCCGCACCCTCTACGAGTACGCGCTGAACACCGTGCCCGATGTCGTCCGCCGGAGCCTGGAGAAGGCGGAGCTGACCCTCGCCGACGTCAGGAAGGTCCTGTTGCACCAGGCGAACGCCAAGATGGACGAGGCGATCCTCAAGCGCCTGTTCCGGCTCTACAGGCAGTGCGAGGTGCCCGAGGGCATCATGCCGATGACGATCTCCCGGCTGGGCAACAGCTCCGTCGCCACGCTGCCGACCCTCCTCGACCTGATCGTGCGCGGCCGGCTCGAAGGTCAGCGACTGCAGAGCGGCGACATCGTCGTCTTCGCCTCGGTGGGCGCCGGGATGAACATCAACTCGCTCGTCTACCGCTGGCCATAGACGCTCGCCGCCCAACCCTTCGACGGGCGCGGTCTCAGCCGAGAGGCTCCACCGGGGAGCGTGCTGCGGCGAGCCTCGCCCGGAGATCCCAGGTCAGCAGGGCCAGGGCGGCCCAGATGCAGGCGAAGGTCGCGGCGTGGGCGGCCGTGAACGGCTCGCGGTACAGCAGCACCGCGAGGAGGAACTGGCAGCTCGGCGAGATGTACTGGATCAACCCGACCGTCGACAGCGGGAGGCGGCGGGCGCCGACGGTGAACAGCACGAGCGGCACGGCGGTGACGACACCCGCCAGCACGAGGAGCACATCGATGGCCGGGCCCCGATGCCCGAGGGCGCCGGTGCCGCGGGCGGCGAGCATCCCGAGATAGCCTGCCGCGATGGGCGCGAGGATCATCGTCTCGTACAGCAGGCCGACGACCGCATCGGCTGCCACCATCTTGCGGGCGAGGCCGTACAGGGCGAAGCTCACCGCGAGCCCGATGGCAATCCAGGGGAACCGGCCGTAGCCAATGGTCAGAACCGCCACCCCGGCCGTGGCGAGCGCCACCGCGACGCGTTGCACGCGGCCCAGCCGCTCCCGCAGCACGAGGACGCCGAGCAGCACGTTGACGAGGGGGTTGATGAAGTAGCCGAGGCTCGACTCCATGACGTGCCCGTGGGTCACCGCCCAGATGTAGAGGAGCCAGTTGAGGCCGATCAGCGTGGCGCTGCCTGTCAGCACGAGCAGGGTGCGGGGGCGCGCGGCGACGGCGCGCACCTCGTGCCAGCGGTGCTGGAGGGCGATCCAGACCGCCACCGAGACCAGCCCCCAGAAGGTGCGGTGGGCCACCACCTCGATCGCCGGGACGGCGGCCAGCGGCTTCCAGTACAGGGGGAACAGCCCCCACATGAGGAAGGCCGCGACCGCGCACGCGACGCCGCTGCGGTGCGATCCGGAGTCAGCCATGACCGGTCATTCTACCGGTGCAACGGATCGAAGGCTCGCCCGGGCCTCGATGGCGCTCGGCAGCTCTGCCGCCGACCGGGCCGGAGGCCGCTCCTGGAAGATCCTCAGGATGACGACGCCGGACATGACGACGAGGCTGCCGGCGATCTGGGTCCCGCTCAGCCGCTCGTCCAGGAGGACATAGGCCACCACCGCCGTGAAGGCCGGCTCGAGGGTGAGGACCAGGTTGGCCACGCTCGCGCCCAGGTGGCCCAGGCTGACGAGGTAGAGCCCGAACCCTGCCACGGTGGGGCCCGCCGCCAGGAGGAACAGGATGCCCCACCCGCGAACGGACCCTCCCAGCCACAGGAGGTCGCGTGCCTGGGTGGCCGAGCCCGGCAGGAGCCCGCCCGGAAGCAGGTTGACGCCCAGCAGGAAGACCGCGGCGAAGCCGAAGATGTACAGCAGGGTCGTCCAGGGGTCGAGGCCGCGCAGGGAAGCCGAGCGGCCCATCAGGCTGTAGGCGGCGTAGCTCAGGCCGGAGAGCACGCCCGTGGCGATGCCCAGCACGTTCGCATCCCAGACCGTCGGGTCCGAGGCCCCCGAGACCAGGAAACACCCCGCCAGGCTGCACGCGACGGCCACCAGCTTGGCCCAGCCCAGCCGTTCCTGGAGGAGCCACCGCCCCAGGAGCGCACTGAACGCCGCCGAGGAGTAGACGAGCACCGTGGCGAGGGCCGCGCCGTTCCGGGCGACCGAGAGGGTCCACATCGCGTTGAAGACCGCCAGCACGAAGCCGTAGGCGGCCAGGTAGGGCAGGTGCGCCCGGGCCACCCGCAGGAGGGCGGGCCGCACCAGCCCCAGGACCGGCAGGAGGGTGAGGACCACGAAGACGTCCCGCCAGAAGGCCAGCACCAGGGAGGGGATCTGGGTGGTCTGGGTGAGATGCCGGATGAAGATCGCGGTCGTCGAGAGGATCGCCGCGGCGGCCAGGGCGATCAGGTACCCGCGGGTGGGGTGCGGGGCGGGAGAGCCGGTGTCGGCCATGGCCACATTCTCGGCTCGAATCGGCATATCAGGAAGCACCAATTGCACCTCTTGTCGAGCCATCCAATTCACGGAAGGACGCCCGGTTGCCTCGGTGTCGGGTCCGAGAGCCGGGGTGACGATGCCGGTGGTTCTACCAGACCCGGCAGACGGGCTCACGCACCATGGGCTGGCCCGGCTTGCACTGGAACGCCTCCCGGAACTGCGGCATGTTGGCGACGACGCCGTTGATCCGGTACTTCGCCGGGGAGTGCGGGTCGGTCGCGGCGCGCAGCCGCCTGTCCTCGTCGGTCATGTTCGAGCACGCCCACTGCCCCATGCCGATGAAGAACCGCTGCTCGGGGGTGAACCCGTCGATCGGCTTGAGGTCCATCCCCCTGGTGGCGTTCCTCCAGGCGTTGAAGGCCAGGATCTCGCCGCCCAGGTCGGCCACGTCCTCGCCGAGGGAGAGCTTCGAGTTGATCCGGATGTCGTCGATCACCACGTACTGTCCGAACTGGTCGGAGATGCAGCGGGCGCGCCGCTCGAACTCCTCGGCGTCCTCCCTGGTCCACCAGTCGCGCAGGTTGCCCCGGGCGTCGAACTGGCGACCCTCGTCGTCGAAGCCGTGGGTCAGCTCGTGGGCGATGGTGGCGCCGGTGTTGCCGTAGCTCGGGGCATCATCCAGCTTGGGGTCGAACAGCGGCGGCTGGAGGACGCCGGCGGGGAAGTTCATGTCGTTCATCTGGGCGTCGTAGTAGGCGTTCACGGTGGGAGGCGTCATCTGCCACTCGCCGCGGTCGATCGGCTTGCCGATCCGGGCGAGCTGGCGGCGGGACTCGAAGACGGCGCTGCGGGCCACGTTGCCGAAGAAGTCGTCGCGGGCGATGACGATCGAGCTGTAGTCGCGCCAGCGGTCGGGGTAGCCGATCTTGTTGACCATGGCGTGCAGCTTCTCGAGCGCCCGCTTCCTGGTCTCGGGGCCCATCCACGGGAGCTGCTGGATGTCCTCCTCCATGGCCTTCTGGATCTCGACCGCCATCTTGACGGCGCGGGCCTTGGTGTCGGGGGTGAAGGTCTTCTCGACGAACACCTGGCCGAGCGCCTCGCCGAGGTCGCGGTCGACCAGCTCGACGCAGCGCTTCCAGCGGGCCGGCGGCTCGGCGACGCCGCGCAGGTACTTCTGGTAGAAGTCGAAGTCGGCCTGGGCGAACGGCTTCGAGAGGTAGGGCGCCTCGGCGCCGACGAGGTGCCAGCGCAGGTAGTCCTTCCAGGACGACACGTCCCGCGCCCGCAGCTCCCGCTGGAGCTGGCGGTAGAAGTCGGGCTCGGTCACATTGACGACGTCGTACGCGGGAAGGCCGGCGGCCTGGAGGTAGAGGTCCCAGTCGAAGTCGGGGACGAGGGCCTGCAGCTCGGCGCGCTTCATGAGGTGGTGCAGCCTCGAGGGGTCGCGCCGCTCGACCCGGGTCAGGCTCGCCTTCGCGAGCCCGGTCTCCAGCTCCATGATCCCCGTGGCAGCCTTGGCGGCGACCTCCGCCGGGTCACCTGCAAGCTCAAGCACGCGCTGGACGTGCGCGACGTAGCGCTGGCGGATCTCGACCGACCTGGGATCGTCCTTCAGGTAGTAGTCGCGATCCGGGAGGCCGAGCCCGCCGCTGCCTGCAAAGGCGATGAACCGCGTGGAGTCGCCGAAGTCCTGGTTGGAGCCGAAGCCGAACACCATGCCGTTGCCCCCCACCGCGAGGTGCTGCCGCCCGACGAAGCGGGCGATGTCGTCGGTCGACCTGATGGCGGCGATCTCGGCGAGCAACGGCTGGAGGGGCTTCGCGCCCGCCTTCTCGATCGCCGGCTCGTCCATGCACGCGGCGAAGTAGTCGCCGATCTGGCGGGAGACGGCGCTGCGGCCCTCGGCCGGCCTCGATGCCTCATCGAGGATGCCCCAGAGGAAGCGGGTGTTCTCCTCGTACATCTTGCCGTAGACACTCCAGGACGACTGGTCGGGCGGGATCGGGTTGTTCTTCATCCATCCGCCGCACGTGTACTGGTAGAAGTCCACGCAGGGGTCGGCGGTGCGGTCCATCGAGGGGATGTCGAGGCTGGGCGTGTAGGGGAGCTGGGTGAGCGGACGCGCCTGGGTCGGCTGGGGCGCGGGTGGCGTGCCGGCGGCCTGGGCTCCGAGCATGGCAGGGACGAGAAGAGCACACAGCAGGATCGAGCAGGTCCTCATTTGTAACCCCCGTTGCGTCTACGTGGTGATTCGCGAGTTGGTTGCCTGATGCCGGGTTGGCAGAAACAGCCGCACGCGAGCGACCGATCGACGTTCGGACCCCCGAGAGCCAGCCTGAACGTGGACGTGGTCGTGGACGTGGTCGTAGTCGTGGTCGCTGGCCGCACGGATGGTCGAGAGCAACAAACCTCGTGAGGAGCCACCTCGGCGGCCATCGCGGGAAGCCGGCAGCGCGGAGTGAGACGTTGGTCTTCGTCCGCGACCACGTCCACGTCTACGTCCACGACCACGTCCCCATTTCAGCGCTACTTCCTCTCCTGCCTTACGACGCCGCGGGCGGGGAAGATGTGCCGCACACCGGGCGCGATCGTGATCGCGGAAGGCAGGTGACTGCCGGCCAGCCAGACGATGCGCTGGGCGCGCAGGGCCTTGTCCAGCCGACCCACGGCCGCCTGCAACTGCTGGTCGGTGGACGCGTCGTCGGGGAGCCCCCAACCGGGCAGGTCGAGCGCCGAGATGCGCCGCTCGGTGGTCCAGATGAACAGCGGCACGTTCATGCTCTCGAGGTAGGCGCGGGCCGCCTGTGGCGTGATGGTGCTCAGGTCCGGGGCGGCCTCGCCGACCAGCAGCACCACGGCGCGACGCCGGCCGAGCGCCGCGGCCTGCATCCCCGCGGAGGCCACGGCGTTGGCCAGGGACTGCCTGGTGCGGTCGGCCGCCGGGGGAGGGAACCGGAAGATGAGCTTGCGGACCTCGTCGACGTCGAAGTCCAGCGGGAAGGAGGCGGGGAACACCCCCCGCACCTCCTTCGTGTCCTGGCCGCCGATCGTCACGGGTACCGCCCACAGACCCGAGAGCCGGTTTCCACCCCTGCTCGGCTGGATGGTGACCTCGTGGTCGAGGACGGCGCTGTTGATGTTGCCGGGCGTGATGCCCCGGGAGCGGCCGGCGCTGTCCTGGTCGAACACCAGGACGACGTCGTAGTAGCCCTCCTCGACGGCCACGACCTGCAGCGGCTGCCCGCCCTTGCGGAACCACCCCTGCATCGCCTCGGCCGGGGGCAGCTCGAAGCCCGGCCGCAGCACCACGGGATAGGCGGTGAGCTTGCTCTCGGCCCTGGCCTTGACCTCCCCACCGAAGCTCGCCTCGGCCCGGGCAACCACGCCCTTCGGGAAGACAACCTCGGCGGCCAGGAAGTGGGGCCTGGCGAGGTCCACCGGCGGCAGCTCGATCCGCTCCGGGTCCTTGACCTTCACGGGGGCGCCGTCGAGGGTGACCTCGAAGCGCTTTGCCTTGGCCTTGTCGATGGAGCTCCAGGTGAGACAGGCGGTGGACGGCTGACCGGTGGCCCCCGGCTTGACGGTGATGGTGGCCTCGGTGGTCGCTCTCGGGAGGTTCACGAGCTGCAGGGCGCGGCCGACCTCGTTGCCCTGGGCGTCCCTCGCCACCGCAACCAGCTCGTGGGGCAGCGGCGCGGGCCCGAAGTTGCAACTGATCTCCCACGGCTCGCCCTGCACCGTCCCGACCGACACGCCGTCCTTGAGCAGCTCGACGGACGCCACGGGTGGGCTGACGGCAACACGCACCGGTGCGAGCCCGAACACCAGGCCCAGGAAGACCGTCTGGAAGGCGACCATGCGCTGACCTCCACGTGAACGCCAGCTCTCGGGGCCGGTTCACCAGAAGCGCACGATACCAGACCCGACCGGCGCCGGGCGGAACGGGCCGTGCCGCACCGGTGACGAGACCAGCTCTTGCGATCCGCTCTCCTTGTTGATGCAGCGGCATGGCCGGGCGGCTCGAACCCATCCCCGGTGCTTGCCGGCCAGGCCGCGGGTCTGCCAAGCTCTGCGGGAGCCTCCGGGCTCCGGAGGGCACGGCGGGTATGGACTGGGATGTCGTGGTGGTGGGGGCCGGTGCGGCCGGGTTGCTGGCGGCCGCCCGGGCGGCCGAACGGCAGCGCCGGACGCTGCTCCTGGAGAGGAACCGCCAGCCCGGCGCCAAGATCCTGATCTCGGGCGGCGGGCGCTGCAACCTCACCCACGCCACCGACCGGCGCGGCATCGTCGCCGCCTTCGGCCTGCCCGGCCGGTTCCTGCGTGCCGCCCTGGGGTCCCTGGGCCCGGACGAGCTGGTGGCCCTCGTCGAGGCGGAAGGCGTCGCCACGAAGGTCGAGGAGCCCAGCAAGGTCTTCCCGGCCAGCGGCCGGGCGGCGGACGTGCTCGAGGCGTTGACGCGTCGGCTGCAACGCAGCTCGTGCGAGCTTGCGTGCGGGGAGCGCGTGGCCGCCCTTGCTCCGGTGGACGGCGGCATCGAGCTCCGCACCAGCCGGCGCACGCTGCGGGCCGCCAGGGTCGTCGTGGCGACGGGAGGGCTCTCGTACCCCGGGTGCGGCACCACCGGTGACGGCCACGCCTGGCTGGCCGCCCTCGGCCACACCATCGTGCCGCCGCGGCCGGCCCTGACGCCGGTGACGGCAGGCGCGGCCTGGGTGGCGGCCCTGAGCGGGGTGACGGTTCCCGACGTGACCGTCAAGGTCACGGAGGCTGCCGGTTCGGCGAGGTGCCTGGCGGAGCGCCGGGGCTCCTTCCTGTTCACCCACTTCGGGCTCTCCGGTCCGGCCGTGCTCGACGTCAGTCGGGCCATCTCCCGCCACCCGGCTGCGTCCACCCTCGTGCTGGAGTGCGACTTTCTCCCGGAGGTGGGGGTCGAGGAGCTCGACCGGCTCCTGGTGCGCCTGCTCGCCGACCACGCCCGGAAGCAGCTCGCGGGCCTCGCCATCGGGGCGCTGCCGCGGCGGCTGGTGGAGGCGCTCGTGGGTCAGCTCGGCCTGGCTCCAACGCTGCGGGCCGCGGAGCTCGGGAAGGAGGACCGCCGCCGCCTCGTCACGGCCATCAAGAGGACGCGCATCCAGGTCTCGGGGACCCTGGGGTTCGAGAAGGCGGAGATCACCGCCGGCGGCGTCGCCCTGGACGAGGTGGATCCCCGGACCATGCAGAGCCGGATCGTGCCGAACCTCTTCCTGGCCGGGGAGATCCTCGACCTGGACGGCCCGATCGGCGGCTTCAACTTCCAGGCCGCCTTCTCGACCGGCTGGCTGGCCGGCAGCCAGGTCTGAACGCGGCGACTAGACCCCGAACTGGGTCAGGTGGTGGTTGGTGTGCACGTGGGCCAGCCGGCCCCACTCCTTGCCGGAGAGCGGGCCGAAGACCGGGTGCACGCCCCATCTGACATCGGCAGACTCGCCGTTGCGGAGGAACCGATCGCAGCCATCCCGCCACGCCCGGAGGTCGGCGTCCCAGTCGCCGGGCCTGGTCTGCTGGAACTCGGGGGTGGTCGGGACCTTGCCCTTCGGGGCCGGCAGGACATACACGAGCAGCCAGCGGAGCGGGTAGAAGGTGAGCGGGCTGGGCGTGAAGGCGACCGGCACCTCGCCGAGCGCCACGTGGAAGGCATCCGTGAGGTGGCAGACCATCTGCGCTGCGGTCATGCGACCCCAGCGCGGCCGGGTGTCCGGAGTGAGGCGGGCCAGCCGCTCCCGGATGGAAGCCGCCACCGAGGGGTCGAAGAGGGTCTTCATGGGCAGCCAGGCTACGTGCCTGGATGACAGGGGTCAATCCGCCGTGGCGCAACAGGATGCCCCGGCGCGAGGTGTGTCCTCCGCACCGGGGCCGGGTTGGCGTGGGGCGTGGCGGCTGGCGGCTACCAGATGGTGGGCCGGTCGGCGGCCGCGCGCACCATCGGGGCACCCTCGGCGCAGCCGAACGCGGCGGCGAACTCGGGCAGGTTGGACAGCGGCCCGATCACCCGGTACCTGGCCGGCGAGTGGGGGTCGGTGTTGACGAGGAGGCGGAGGTACTCGGGGCGCGACAGGTCGCGCCAGGCCTGGGCGTACCCCAGGAAGAAACGCTGCTCGGGCGTGAAGCCGTCGATGGTGCCGGGACGGGGCCTGCCCTCCATGGACTTCTGGAACGCCGCGAAGGCGATCTTGAGGCCGCCCAGGTCGGCAATGTTCTCGCCCAGGGTGAGCTTGCCGTTGATCGGCAGATCGGGCAGCGGCCTGTACGCGTCGTACTGCTTGATCACCAGGTCCTGCCGGGACTCGTAGGCCTTCGTGTCGGCCTCCGTCCACCAGCTCTTGAGGTTCCCCTCGGCGTCGTACTGGCACCCCTGGTCGTCGAACCCGTGGGTCATCTCGTGGCCGATCACCATGCCGATGGCGCCGTAGTTCACCGCGTCGTCGGCGAGGGGGTCGAACATCGGCGGCTGGAGGATCCCGGCCGGGAAGACGATCTCGTTCATGGTCGGGTTGTAGTAGGCGTTGACCGTGGGCGGCGACATGCCCCACTCGCTGCGGTCGATCGGCTTGCCGAGCTTGGCGAGCGCCCGCCTCGACTCGAAGGTGTTGGCCGCGATCACGTTCGTGACGTAGGAGTCGCGGGTGACGACGAGCGGGGAGTAGTCGCGCCAGGCGTCCGGGTAGCCGATCTTGACGGTGAAGGCGGCGAGCTTGACCAGGGCCTTCTGCTTGGTGGGCTCGGTCATCCACGCCAGGGTCCGGATCCTCTCGCCGAGCGCGGCGCGCAGGTTGTTGACGAGGTCGAGGGCCTTGCGCTTGGCCTCGGGGCTGAACGCCTTCTCGACGTAGAGCTGGCCCAGTGCCTCGCCCAGGGCGGCGTCGGTGTTGTTCAGGACGCGCTTCCAGCGGGCCTGCTGCTCGGGGGTGCCATTGAGGGTCTGGCCGTAGAACGCGAAGTTCTCGGCGACGAAGGGGGAGCTCAGGAAGGGGGCGGTGTCGTGGATGAGGTGCCAGCGCAGGTAGGTCTGCCAGTCCGCCATGGGCAGGTCCTTCGCCATCGCCCCGAGCTCCGTGAAGAAGAGCGGCTGGCGCACGAGCAGGCTCTGCTCGGAGGCGGGAAGGCCGGCGGCCTGGAAGTACCCCTCCCAGTCGAACCCCGGCGCCTGGGCGGTGAGCTGGGCGCGGGTCAGCTTGTGGTAGATGGCGTTGGGGTCGCGCTGGTCCACCATGGTCATCGAGGCCCTGGCCAGGCGGGTCTCCATGGCCATCACGGTGGTGGCGTGCCGCGTGGCCGCGTCAGGCGTGTCGCCGAGCAGCGTCAGCATCTTTGCCACGTGCTGGAGGTACTGGCCGCGCAGCTCCTTCGATTGGGGGTCGTCCTTGGTGTAGTAGTCGCGGTCGGGCAGCCCCAGGCCTCCCTGGGAGAGCTGGAAGATGTACGACGTGCTGTTCTTGTCGTCGATGTCGACGACGGTGTTGAAGCCGCCGCCGAGGTCCTCGGCGTGCAGGCGCCCGAGCTCCCTGGCGAGGTCACCCGGCACCTTCAGCGCCGCGATGCGCTCGAAGCGCGAGGCGAGAGGCGCGACGCCCGCCTTCTCGATTGCCGCCTCGTCCATGCCGGCGGCGTAGAAGTCGCCGACCTTCTGGACGATGCTCCCCTTCGGAGCCGTGGTGCTCCTCGCGGCGTCCTCGAGGATGCCCTTGAGGACCGCGAGGTTGCGCTCGTAGATCTCGTAGAAGGCGCCCCAGCTCGGGTACTCGGGTGGGATCGTGCCGGCCTTCATCCAGGTGCCGTTGGCGTACTGGAAGAAGTCGTCGCAGGCCTTGACGGACGGGTCGATGTGGGCCGGCTGGATGCCGTGGCCCGGGGCCGGCGGCGTCTGGCTCATCGCCATGCTGCTCAGGAAGCAGGCAAGGAGAAGGACGGCGGAAACTCGGATCTTCATCAGGGAACCCCCACTCTGGTCGTGTCCGGAGGTCCGGACCGTGCTCGTTCCTGGTGTCTCCACGGTTGGGAGAGAAGCCCGGTCACGGGCTCCACGGGCTTGTACGCGCGCCCGGGGTCAGAGGTTCCAGCCCGGGCACTGGCTACGCGGGCTTGGCCCGCTCGACGAAACGGCCGTCGCGGGTGTCGACCTTGATGCGCTCCCCGGTGCCCAGGTAGGGAGGGACAAGGACCTGGATGCCCGTCTCGAGGGTGGCCGGCTTGAGCTGGGCCTGGGCCGTGGCGCCCTTGATCGGCGGGGCGGTGTCCACGACCTCCAGCTCGACC
>JALOLB010000292.1 GCA_025456225.1 Thermoanaerobaculaceae bacterium | reverse complement strand
GGCGCAGAAAGCGCATCAACTCGTCGCTCGACTTCGAATCCAGGTTCCCCGAAGGCTCGTCGGCGAAAACGATCTCGGGGCGGGACACCAGGGCCCGGGCGGCGGCGACCCGCTGCACCTGCCCGCCGGACAGCTCCGACGGCCGGTGGGTGAGGCGGTCGCGCAGTCCCACCGTGTTCACCACCAGGTCGTACCAGGGGCGGTCGACCTCGCCGCCCGCGATGTCGATGGGCAGGGTGATGTTCTCCGCGGCGTCGAGGGTGGGGATCAGGTTGAAGGCCTGGAAGATGAACCCGACCTTCTCCCGGCGCAGCAGCGTCAGAGCGCGGTCGTTGAGGTCCCCGAGGCGCACGTCGCCGATGAAGGCGCTGCCCGAGGTGAGGTCGTCCAGGCCGGCGATGCAGTGCAGCAGGGTGGACTTGCCCGACCCCGAGGGGCCCATGATGGCGCTGAAGCGGCCCTTCTCGAATGCCACCGTCATGTCGTCGAGGGCGCAAACCGCGGCGTCGCCCTCACCGTAGACCTTGCGGGCGTTCTCGACGCGAGCGGCGGCGGTCATGGCGTGCCTTCGCGCCGCTCTACGCGGATGGTGCAGTTGGTCACCAGCGCAGCCACGGCGCCGACGGCGGCGAGCGCCGGCAGGAGCAGCGCCCCGACCACCCCGATCGTCATGGGGATCTCGATGAGCGTCTTGCCCTCGTCGTTGTCGATGATGATGCGCCGGATGTTGCCCTCACGGATGAGTTCCTTCACCTTGGCGAGCAACTCGTCGCCCTTGACCCGGAACTCCTCTGCCCGGCCCTTGTCACCTTGATCGGTCATCTGTTGCTCCTCGGGGTAGCGCACCGGCGGGTGGGCCCGCCGGTGACAGCCGGATGCTAGGGAAAGCAGGGAATTGGCGGCCCTCTATGCAACGCTAGGTCGCCCGAGTGACGCCTTTGGGCACGTGGGATGAAGCGCAGGTGAACCCTCCGGCCGAAGAGACGACGGCTCTGCAACCGAAGGGACCGCCCGTCGGATGTGATCGGGCTCCTCAGCAGCCTTGTCGGCATCGTGGGCGGTTTCGATGGACTCTGGGGGTACCACCGACGGCGATACACTTTGCCCTGGTTCTTGAGGAGGGCGTTTGGTCCTGAGCAGGCTGGGCCTCTTGCTGGGGTTCACCGGGGTCGCGCTCGCCGTCGTCGCGCTCGCCGTCGTCGCGTACCGGCCGGTGCTGGCCGCCGATCGGCTCCGGTGAGCGTCATGGGGACGGCGATCATCGCTGCGGCGACGGGCGTCGTGCTGGTCGGCACCTTCGCTTGGTACCGGCGATGGCACTTGCGCTGGGGCGCCACCGACGAGGAGATCGCGGCACCGATGCCGGGAGACGACGTGCTGTCGCGCGCCCCCTTCCGTGCCACGCGAGCGATCACCATTGATGCGGCGCCCGAGCAGGTGTGGCCATGGATCGTCCAGATCGGGTTCGGGCGCGGTGGCTTCTACTCCTACGACTTGCTGGACAACCTGGGGCGCCCGAGCGCCGACTGCATCCTCCCCGAGCACCAGCACCTGGAGATCGGCGGCGTGGCGGCCCCGATGGCGAGCCCGCCGAACGAGCGCAACTCCTTTCGAGTGGCGGGCTTCGAGCCGAACCGCTGGCTCCTGTGGGTGAAGCCGGGATCAAGCTGGGCCTGGCGGCTCACTCCCCTGGACGACGGTGCTCGCACCCGCCTGGTGACCCGCCTCAAGGCAGCCGACAGGCTCCCCTGGGCACTCTTGAGCGCTCCGCTCATGGAGGTCGGCGACTTCCCAATGATGCGGCGGCAGCTCCTGGGCATCAAGGCCAGAGCGGAGGCGGCGGCAGACCCCGGGCCGCATCGCTGAGCGAACTCCTCGGGTCGCGCCCGGCTCGCCATTCCCCCAGGACCGACCCGACCCGTCCGTCCCGAACGACCCGCAGTCGCGTCTCCCCTATCGCCCGAGCAGGCGATCGACCTTCGGTCGCTTCCAGGGCATGGTCTCGGAGACGAGCTCGGAAGGCAGCGCGGCGCCGGTGATCCAGGCTTCGACCATTCGCCGATGCAGATCCGGCGCTCTGCCCAGCCACCCATGACCGAAGCCCGGTGCATAACGCGCTTCCGCATGAGGCATGAGGGCGGCGAGAGAGGCATTGGACGCCCGAAGCGCCTTCATCTCATGCTCTCCAGCCACCAACAGCGTGGGGCATAGCGCCGCGACCTCTTCCCGGGAAAGCCGGGCCCCGTTGGCGTCGCTGAAAGCGCGGCGAAAAGACCGGGGAGAGGCTGCCCTGAGGTCGCTCTTTGCCTGCTCATCGAGACCGAAAGCCTGGGCAATGCCATTCACCACGGGACGCGTGTGGAGAAACGGGGAGATGGCGGCTACCCCCCACGCGATGAGGCTGCTGCTCCAGGCAGGCGTGACGCCGGCACCGTCGATGATCACCCGAAGCAGGACCTCGGGGTGACGGGCGAGAAGGGTGTGCGCCACCGCACCGCCCAGGGAAAGGCCGACCACGTGCCCTCGGCCCGCCGGCAACCGGGTCCGGATCAGGTCGGCGACCAGGGCGGCCGTGTTGCCCAGGGATACCCACGGCGTGGCGCGGTTCCGTCCGAATCCGGGAAGGTCGGGAGCCAAGCAGTGGAATGAGGAGAGCGCTTCCGTATGACCGGCCCACATCGCCCCGCTGCCACCCACCCCATGGAGGAAGACGATCGCCGGCGAGCCCGGAATCCCGGAATCGACACAAGGTAGAGCGGGCATGGGCGAAGCCTACTCACCGCCGGCGAAGGCCCCGGAGGGACGCTGCCGGCTGCCGCCCGGTCGAGGCGATGCCGTCAGGGGAGTTTCTGGACCGCTGTCCAGAATCACGGCAACCGGGATGCCTCTCGACCTCGCCATCCCGGCCTAGGTGCCCAAGCCCTCTGACGCGGAACGCAGCGCTTCCGCCCTGGCGCGCACCCCGCGCAGCATGTCGCGCGACATGATGAAGTCTGCCGGGACGATCAGCAACCGACCACCCAGGTTCAGCCACCAGGGGGCCGTCACCCAGCGTGATCGAAAGTGGAACCTCGTTCGGGAGCCGTGCAACAACTTCCGGGTCGAGTACGAGTTCGACGGACGAGCCTTCACCTTCCACGATGGCTACTTCCAGCTTCTCCTGTGCTCCGACACACCGGGCCTCAACGAAGCCGACGAAATCACTTTCACCCTGGTCCGCAGTGCCGACGTCACCGTCACCATGACCGCCGACGGCACGGTCATGCAGTTGAGCCTTCGATCGACAACCCTGACCCTCCACCGGGCACCGGGGTCATAACCAGGCAATCGGCTCCCTCGGGACCCCCTCGAACCCCTCGCCAGGCTGGAGCTCCTGCTGCTGCTCCCGAGCCCCGGCCCCGGCTCCACCACCTCGTGATCTCAAACCTGCTCCACGATGAGGCCGTAGCGCTGCTGAGCAGCCTGGGCCGAGGTGCCCAGTAGCCGGCCGATCCGAGCCCAGGAGACGCCGGCCGCGCGGGCCGCCGCCACCGCGTCGAGCACCTGGCGCTCGCTGCGCGCCCTCGCCATCGCGGCCCGCTGCAGCAGGTACTCCGCTACGGGGCGCTCGTCACCCGGGCCAGGCTCGTAGGCCTCGAGCCGTGCGGCCAGGTCGTCGGCCTGGTCAAGGATCTCCTGCAGCGATCGCGGCATCACCATCACCTCAAGAACTTCGGCCTGGCCGGCATGGCGTGCACGACGAAGTCCAGCCCTTCCGCCGAGGCCACGCCGATCTCCAGCAGACGCCCGGAGCGATCGGCCCCGATGAGCATCACGAGGCCCTGCGCCTCGAAGACTCGGACGGGGTGGTGGTACACATGCAGCATGTCGTCGTCGGTGACCCCGTGCTTGCGCGCACTCGCCAGGATCGTGGGATCCATGGCGTCAACTTACATTGACAGCCTACCACTGTCAGCCCCCTTGCGAGGTGAGAGAATCCCAAGCCCTCTGCAGCGCCGCCGACCGCCCCTCGGGACCCCACACCTCCCCGGTCGAAGGCGGTGCACCGGGGCTACGTCGGACGGGCTTCAGTCCCTCCAGCGCCGCGGCCGCTCGCGCAGGCCGCCGAAGCCCCAGCGCTCACAGAAGGCGAGGAACGGTTCTCGCGGCACTCCGCGCCACTCGAGGTCGGGCAGGCTCTCCCGGAGCGGGACGTCGCGCCGCAGGGTCGCCAGGAACCGGTAGACCAGGGCTTCGGACAGGCTGCTGCGCAACGCCTCCACCAGGCGCTCCGGTCCCCGGACGGCAGGCTTCCACAGGGCGGCCTCCAACGGGACGTCCTCGAGGTGGGGATACACGGAGAGGACCGCCGCCGTCGTCTTGGCCCCCCAGCCCCGCACCCCGGGCAACCCGTCGGCGCTGTCGCCGACGAGGGCCAGGTAGTCGGGGATCGACTCGGGGGCGACGCCGAACTTCTCCCACACCCCGGCCTCGTCGATGAAGGCGCCCTTGCGCCGGTCGTAACCCACGACCTGGTGCCCGCGCACGCACTGCGCCAGATCCTTGTCCGGGCTCATCAGCACCACCTGGTCCACCTGGGAGGCGAACCGGGCGGCGGCGGTGGCGAGCGCGTCGTCGGCCTCGTAGG